>PLUC01000059.1 GCA_003165415.1 Holophagaceae bacterium | reverse complement strand
GTCCAAACTGCAGTAGCAGCCGTTATGGAGCTTGCTCCATTACGGCTGCTTGTGCCCAGCCGAACGCTTCATCCAAACGTTATCCAACGGTGCTAGGACGGATTCATGACCAGGAAGGTCGGCGCCACCTCGGCCGCCGCGACGGGGGGGCTGAACAGGAAGCCCTGGCCGGCCTCGAAGCGGCACTGGAGCAGGCAGGCCAACTGCTCCTCGGTCTCGATGCCCATGGCGGTCACGGCGAAGCCCATGCTGTGGGCCAGGGCGACGATGGCGGTGACGACGGCGGGGCCGCTCTCCCTGATGAAGGCCTGGTCGATCTTGAGGCTCTGGATGGGGTAGCGCTTCAGCGCGGACAGGGAACTGAAGCCGTTCCCGAAACCGTCGATGGCCAGCCTGACCCCCAGGGCGGCCAGCTCCCGCATCCGGGCCGCGGCGAGCTCGGTCTGGGCCATGAGCATGGCCTCGGTGAACTCCAGTTCCAGGCATGGGGGCGGGAGTCCGGTCTCGTTCAGGATCCGGCGCAGGGTCTCCACCAGGTCCTCCTGCCAGAACTGCCGGCCGGAAAGGTTGACGGCCACCCGCACCGGCGCCGGGCTCAGCGCCTGCCAGCTCCGGGCCTGGCGGCAGGCCTCCTGCAGGATCCACTCCCCGAGCGGCAGGATGAAGCCGGTGTCCTCGGCCAGGGACAGGAAATCGCCGGGCTGGATGAGCCCCAGGTCCGGGTGGCGCCAGCGGACCAGGGCCTCGAACCCGGTGAGGGCGCGGGTGCCCAGTTCATACTGGGGCTGGAAGTGCAGGACGAATTCCTGGTGCTGGACGGCCTGGCGCAGGGCATGCTCCATGAGGAGGAAGTGCCGGGCGTTGGCGTTCATCTCCTTGCGGTAGAACTGGTAGGCGTTCCGGCCCCGCTTCTTGCTGTGGTACATGGCGGTGTCGGCGGCCTTCAGCAGGTCCTCCACGGTTTCGCCGTCCTCGGGGAAGAAGCTGATCCCGATGCTGGCGGTGAGGCTGATGGCACCCTCCCGGAGGGGGATCTCCTGGCTCAGCGCCAGCAGGATGCGGTGGGTGACCGTGTGGATGTTGTCGGGCTGGTCGAAGTCCTCCACCAGGACCACGAACTCGTCCCCGCCCAGGCGGGCGGCGGTGTCCGAGTCGCGGATGCTGGCGCAGAGCCGCCTGGCCACTTGCCGCAGGACCTCGTCCCCGGCTTCGTGGCCCAGGGTATCGTTGACGGCCTTGAACATGTCCAGATCGATGAACAGGACGGCGCAGCGCTCCCGGGTGCGGCGCCGGCGCTGGATGGCATGGCTGATGCGGTCCAGGAGCAGGGTCCGGTTGGCCAGGCCGGTGAGCTTGTCGTAGAAGGCGAGCGTCCTGATCTTCTCTTCGGCCAGCTTGCCTTCGGTGATGTCCCGCAGGTAGACGGACACCCCGCCGCCCAGGGGGAACACCCGCACCTCGTGCCAGCTCCCAAGGCTGGCGGTGAAGTGCTCGAACGAGCGGATCTCCTGGTCGGCCATGGCCTTCTGGAAGTCCGGCTGGTCGGGCAGGAACTCCGGGAACAGGGTCAGGAAGGGCGCCTCCGGGAGCTTCCGGCGCGAGAGCCCGAAGTGCTCCTCCGCCTTGCGGTTGAGGTAGCTGAACCGGCCCTGCTCATCCAGCGCGAAGAAGGCGTCGCCGATGCTTTCCAGGATGGTTTCGGTCCTGGCCTTGGCGGCCCACAGCGCCCGTTCCAGGGCGCTGACCCGGAGGCACTTGGCGATGGCCGCGAAGATCCGCTCCGGGTCCAGGGGCTTGAGCAGGTAGTCGGTGACGCCCAGCTCGATGGCCGCCTGCAGCAGGTGGCTGTCGTCCCTGGCGGTGAGCACGATGATCCCGGTGTTCGGCCGCTCGGCCTTGATGGCGCGGGCCATCTGGATGCCGTCCAGGGCCGGCATCAGGATGTCGGTGATGACCAGGGTCGGGCGGTGGCGCAGGAACTGGTTCAGTCCCTCAGCGCCGTCCTTGGCCTCCAGGACGTTGGGGAAACGCTCCCGGAGGATCTGGACCAGGAGCCTGCGGGTGACGCCGTCGTCCTCCACGCATAGGATCGAGGTCGGGTCCTGGTCCGGTCGGTTCATGGATGAGGGGATTCCTTCAGGGGACATTGGAAACGAATTGTCAATTTTAGACAAGCCGGAAAATCAGCTAAGCAGGAATCCTTTGCCGATCTCGTCCCCGGGTTCGAGCCAGTAGCGACCCTCGCCGGTATAGTGGGCCTGCCCGGACACCCGCACCGTGACGGCGGGCTGGCCGCCGCAGGTGGCGGAGCCCACCACTTCGCCGGTGAAGCGGGCCCGGGTCACGCTTTCGAAGGTGCAGCTCTGCCCGGCCTGCAGGATCCCCCGCTGGAACCTCGCGGCCATGCGCGCGGTGACCCCCGATCCGGTGGGGCTGCGGTCCACTTCAGCGTCGGCGAACACGCAGATGTTGGCAGAAGGCCCCTGGTCCGGCCGTTCCCGGCCGTCGGTGAGGATGCTGCCGTAGAGGAAACCCAGGTCCGGCTCCACCGGGTGGACGATGCTCCGCTGGGCCCGCACCGCCGCGGTGAGCGCGGCGGCGGCGTCCACCAGGTCCCGGGTGCGGCTGGTGCGCACGTCCAGGCCGAAGGCGCCCGCGTCGGCCAGGGCATAGAAGGCTCCGCCGTAGCTGATGTCGGTGAGCACCGGACCATGGCCGGGAACCTCCACCTGGATCTGCCCGGCCAGCAGGAACGCGGGCACGCTGTCGAAGCTCACCCGGCCGGTCACGCCGTTCCGCACTTCCACGTGGGCCCGCACCAGTCCGCACGGGCACTCGATGCCCACCTCGGTCACCGGCTCCACCTTGGGCACCAGGCCCTGGTCCACGGCGTAGCGGCCCAGGGCGATGGTGGCGTGGCCGCACATGGTGCTGTAGCCTTCGTTGTGCATGAACAGCACCGCCAGGTCGGCGCCCGGGAGGGTCGGCTGCACCAGCAGCGCCCCGTACATGTCCGCGTGCCCGCGCGGCTCGAACATGAGCATCCGGCGCAGGTGGTCCAGGTGCTCCCGGGCATAGCGGCGCTTGGCCAGGATGGTCTCGCCCAGGACCGGCGGGTAGCCGCCGCGGATCACCCGGACTGGCTCGCCGCCGGTGTGCATGTCGAGAACGAGGATGGATGGATAATCCGCCATGATGATTCCTTTGGGGAATTTATTTTATCCCTGTTGGCCTGGATCTTGCTCCCGTTCCGGGGAGCCTGCAATGGCTGCCTAGTGAGGATCCCATGAGTGTTGCCGCCACTTCCGCCCTTCAAAGCCAGAACCTGAGCAGCATCATGCAGCAGCTGCTCTCGGGCTCCAACGCCCAGTCCACCAGCGAACTGTCCCCCACCGTGCTGGAAACGCTCCTGCAGAACTCCGGCGCCGCCACCCAGACCGCCACCCAGACCACCACCGAACTGCCCGCGGCCATCACCCAGGCCCTGGGCAACCTCCTTTCGGGGAGTTCCCCCAGCACCGCCAGCGCCGACCTGAGCACCCTCCAGAACTACTTCAAGGCGAATCCCGCCAGCCTCACCAGTCTTCTGAGCTCGCTCCAGGACGGGGCCGGCACCTATGGCGCCGACGGCACCGTCTCCTCGTCCAGCAGCCTGCTGGCCTCCCTGGGCCTCGATTCCAGCAGTGGATCCTCCACCAGTTCGTCCCTCATCAGCCAACTGCTGGGGACGCAGTCCCAGGACCCGCTCCTGGCCTCCCTGGGCAGCGCCTCCAGCGGCACCGGCTTCTCACTGCTGGGGTAATCACGGAGCTATGCTGCCCCTGTAGAGCATCCGCCCGCCCTTGATCTCGATGACGATGGAAGACTTGATGGGATTGCGCTCGGGGCCGAAGCGGATCCGGCCCGACACCCCGGGGTAGTCGGTGTCCCGGAGCGCCGCCTTGATGGCGGCGCCGCTGGTGGAACCGGCGCGCTGGATGGCGTCGAACAGCACGTTGGCGGCGTCGTACGCCAGCGCCGCGAAGGCGCTGGGGTCCTCCTGGTGCCGGGCCCGGTACTTCCTGACGAAATCCTGGACGATGGGGCGATCCTCATCCTTGGAGAAGTCGGTGGTGAAGAAGCCCGAATCCAGGCCCAGGTTCCCAGCCGGCACCAGCTTGGGCGAATCCCAGCCGTCGCCCCCCACCAGGGCGCCCTTGAACCCCTGGGTCCGGGCCTCCCTGGCGATGAGCACGGCGTCCGGATAAAAGTCGGAGAGATAGAGGACATCGGGGCGGCTGCCCAGGACCTTGGCCACCAGCGGCTTGAGGTTGGCGGCGCCCGAGGCGTGCTCCTGGAAGTCCACCACTTGGCCGCCCAGGCTGGTGAACTTGTCCTTGAACACCTGCGCCACCTCCGCCGGGAAAGAGTCGCCCCCGTCGAAGATGCAGGCGGCCTTGCGCGCCTTCAGGTCGCGGAAGGCGAACAACGCTCCGGCGGCGCCCTGGTCCCGGTCGGTGAAGCAGACCCTGAAGATGAAGTCCCCGGTGCCGGTGAGCCTGGGGTCGCTGGAACTGGGGCTGATCATGGGAATCCCCGCGGCCTGGGCGATGGGCGCGGCCACCAGGGAGACCTTGGAGAGGTTGGCCCCCAGCAGGCCGACGATCCTGTCGTACTCGATGAGCCGGGTGACCAGGTCCATGCTCTGGGCGGGGTGGCCCTGGTCATCGCGGATCACCAGTTCCAGCGGCCTGCCCAGGACGCCGCCGCGCTGGTTCCACTCCTGCACCGCCATCTGGTAGCCGTTCCGGCTGGCGGCTCCGAACGTGGCCACCTCGCCCGTGAGCGCCACCAGGCCGCCGACCTTGATGGTCTGGCTGGATCTATTGCAGCCCATGAACAGCCCGGCCAGGAGGGCGGCCACGCCAAAGGATAAGATCGGTGCTTTCACGGTGACTCCTGCCGGCAAGGACCGGAAGCGGATTCCGGTCTCATGAAGATAACATAAAACGATTATAAAAAAATGCCATGCAAAAACCCGCTCCGGATACCGGGCCGGTATCGCTGTCACCGCGACACCCCCTGCGGCACCCTATGAAAACAATGATAGGACTTCCTTTACCCGGGATCATGCGGGGCGCCCCGGGGTTTGAACCTTTGGACCGCAGGAGGCACCTTGATTATGAAAGGTGAATTTAGAGTGAACGATCCCATGGACAGAATGGATCAAGCAGAGCTGGCGGACCGGCGGGATGCGACCCGGACCCCGGGTCTGGCAGCGTCTGGTTTCCGGACCGTCCCGCTTCCGGCGGGATGCTTCCTCATCGACCTTCCGGCCGAGGCCTGCGTCCGTTTCGGGCGGCAGGGCTTCAACGAGGCCGGGACCTTCATCCAGACCCTCGTGGTCCCGGGGCCCGAGGCGCTCAGGGCGCTGGTTCAGGCCCGGGCCGAGGCCCTGGTGGTTCCCCACGAGGAGGGCGGGACGCGGCTGGAGCGGGAGGCCCGGAGGCACCAGGGCGCCGGGATCCGGGCCCGGGAGCGCCCGGTGGGCCCCTTTCCCGGCCAGGAGCTGGTCAAGGGGACGGGGCCCGGCTGGCTCTTCACCTGGGAGTACCTGGGCCGGCCCAGGGACCCACTCATGCCCATGATGCTTCTGGAGATGAGGGTCTCCCGGCGGCCCCTGGATGGTTCCGGGGAGGGGGAGATCTTCGGGTTGTGGGACGCGATCCTGGGGTCCCTGCGCCGGCGCGAAAATTTTTCAAGATATTTGAGACTTCCGGCACATTTCCGGTCATCCTTATCTCTGTGAACCGCTTTGGGCGGCAATCACGAATAAGCTTTGACGGCCTGTGTCTGGGGAAAGTCATTGCATCGATACTTCCAGACGATATAGCAGGATTCAGTCATGGCACAGCAAGGCACCGTCAAATGGTTCAACGCCGAAAAAGGTTTCGGTTTCATCACCCCCGATGGTGGTGGCGCTGACCTCTTCGTCCACCACACCGCGATCCAGGGCAGCGGCTTCAAGACCCTGGACGAGAACCAGCGGGTGAGCTTCGACACCGGCCAGGGCCAGAAGGGCCCCCAGGCCACCAACGTCACCAAGCTCTAAATACTGTTCAACCTGGAACGGGCGGCCGCATCGGCCGCCCGTTTCGCGTTTCAGCCCACAGACACTTGGTACTTGCGGCCCACCCAGGTGTCGGCCAGCGGCGTCTCCAGCCTGCCGGCCCTCAGATCTCCGAGGCTGTAGAGGGAAAGGTCCAGGACCGGGGTACGCCCGTCCAGGGTGCCGTCGTCCAGGCACGCCTGGATCTCGAACTTGGGAATGACCACCAGCCGGTCCGCGAACCGCACCAGGATGCTCGCCGCTGGATCCATCAGGCGCAACTGCAGCCGCTCCGCCAGCCGGCGGACCCGCAGCAGCATCCCGTCGATGGCGCAACCGGAGGGCTGGGCGGCGAGGCTGGGTTCGGCCACGGCGATGAGCTGGGGTTCCAGCAGGACGCCCGCTCCCTGGTAGATCTGCCCTTTGTGCCGCCACTGGGCGAGGATCTCCTCCAGGCCGCGCCGCAGCTGGGTCTCGGTGGCACGGTCCGGAAGGGATTCGATCGCCAGCAGCCAGAGCCGGGAGTGGGCGGGAAGGGCGGACAGGGACATGGGCGGCCTCGGACTTAATTCTAGACTGATTCTGAGTCCGTCCTGCAAAAAAGCCAGGGAAGCTCTTGCCTTGTTGAATTAAAAATTTATATTTGTGAACAATCAGGGGCAGGACGAGCTGGCTGGAGCGGTGCGGGAAGGAGCGGGTGGACGATGGGCGGAGCTCTTGGTGCTTTTCTGGACTTCTATTGCCTGCCTCTGGTGGGGCTCTGCCTCCTGGCGGCGGGGACCTGGGCCTCATGGGAGCTGTGGCGGCCCCGGCCCCGGCGCAAGCAGTGGGCGGGATTCTTCGACGCCTGGCGGGTGCCCAGGGCGGCCACGGCCGTGCCCAGGCGGCATCCGGGGTTCGCCCCGGCCCCGCGCCGGAGGAAACCGCCATTCCCCCCGGAACTCCCGGCCAGCCAGGAAAGGTAGACCATGTCCTGCCGTCGCTTCGTTCAAAGTTTCGGTCCACCCGCCGCGGCCCCGAGGCGGCCGGGCTCCCAGCCGCGGCCCTGGGCCGCGGAATGGCGATCGGCCTCGGCCCCGCCCAGACGCCGGCGCCGGTGGGCGCGCGGGAGATTCCGCAGCGCGGGCCGCTGAAGCCCGTCAATGGGACTTCAAGTATGGCTTACCCGATGACGCCCATGGTCCTGCCGGCGCAGCGCAGGTCCTGGCATGCACGCACCACCCGGTCGGCCATGCTCTGCTCGGCCTTCTTCATGTACGAGCGGGGGTCGTAGGTCTTCTTGTTGCCCACTTCGCCGTCCACCTTCAGCACGCCGTCATAGTTCTTCATGATGTGGTCGGCGATGGCCCGGGTGAAGGCGTACTGGGTGTCGGTATCCACGTTCATCTTGATCACGCCGTAGTCCAGGGTCTCATGGATCTCCTGGAGGCTGGAGCCGGAGCCGCCGTGGAACACCAGCGCCGCGGTCTCGCCCTGGCAGGCGGCCTGGATGGCGTCCTGGCCGTCCTTGAGGATCCCGGGCTTCAGCACTACGTTGCCCGGCTTGTAGACGCCGTGCACATTGCCGAAGGTGGCGGCCAGCAGGTAGCGGCCCAGGGGCGCCAGGGCCTTATGCACCGCCACCATGTCCTCGGGGGTAGTGTAGAGCTTCTCCTTGCCCACGCCGCTGGTGTCGTGGCCGTCCTCCTCGCCGCCCACCACGCCGATCTCCACTTCCAGGATGATCTCACTGGCGGCGCAGCGCTTGAGCAGCTCCACCGAACGGCGGATGTTGTCCCCCAGGGGCAGCTCCGAGCCGTCGAACATGTGGGCGTTGTAGAGGTTCGGCAACCCCGCGGCACGGCGCCGCTCGGTGGCTTCGATCAGGGGCAGGACGAAGCTTTCAAGGTACTTGGGCTGGCAGTGGTCGGTGTGCAGGGCCACGTTGATCTCGTAGTTGGCGGCCATCATGTGCACGTACTCGGCCAGGGCGATGCCGCCCTGGGCCATGCTCTTCACCCCCAGGCCGGAGATGAACTCGGCCCCGCCGGTGGACACCTGGATGATCCCGTCGGCCTTGGCGGCCTTGAGGCCCAGCAGGACCGCGTTGGCGGTTTCGGTGGAAGTGACGTTGAAGGCCGGAAAGGCGTACTTCTCCTGCTTGGCCCGCTCCAGCATCTGGACGTATTGGTGGGAATTCACGACCGGCATGGGATGTCCTCTCGATGAAATACTGCTTCCAACCTATCAACATTAAGGCCATCTTGCCAGATCGCGGTTGCTTCCGGCGTTACCATGGGGTGAACTTTTCCAGAGGGGATCAGCCATGAACACCGCCCGGGTGAAAGAGATACTTTCCTGGTATGGATCGGAAAATCCCGGAGTCAAGACCAACCTTGCGCGCCTGATGAACACCGGGGTGCTGGCGGGCACCGGCAAGTTCGTCATCCTCCCGGTGGACCAGGGCTTCGAGCACGGGCCGGCGCGCAGCTTCGCGCCCAACGCCCCGGGCTACGATCCCCGGTACCACATCCAGCTGGCCATCGAGGCGGGCTGCAACGCCTACGCCGCGCCCCTGGGCTTCCTGGAGGCCGTGGCCGGCGATTTCGCCGGGGACATTCCGCTGATCCTCAAGCTCAACAACAGCGACAGCCTCAGCAAGGGGCAGGAGCCCTGCTCGGCGGTCACCGGCTCGGTGGCCGACGCCCTGCGCCTGGGCTGCGCCGCCATCGGCTACACCATCTACCCCGGCAGCGGCGCCCGCAACGTCCAGTTAGAGGCCCTGCGCGCGCTGATCCTGGAGGCCAAGACGGTCGGCCTGCCCACCGTGGTGTGGGCCTATCCCCGGGGCAGCGGCATCAGCAAGGAGGGCGAGACCGCCCTGGACGTGGTGGCCTACGCCGCCCAGATCGCCGCCCAGCTTGGGGCCCACATCATCAAGGTGAAGCCGCCCAAGGACTTCCTGGAGCAGGCCGAGGCCAAGAAGGTCTACGAGAAGTACGGCATCCCCTCGGCCACCCTCAAGGAGCGCATCCAGCACGTGGTGCAGAGCGCCTTCAACGGCCGGCGGATCGTGATCTTCTCCGGCGGCGAGGCCAAGGGCACCGAGGACCTGCTCAAGGAAGTGGCCGAGATCGCCGCCGGCGGCGCCTTCGGCAGCATCATGGGGCGCAACTCGTTCCAGCGGCCCAAGGACGAGGCGATCAAGCTGCTGCGGGCGGTCATGGCGATCCACGCGAAGAGCTGAGCGAAAAGGTTTGCCGATACCGGGAGTTCCATGAAGCGGGTCAATCTACGATATTTCCAAGTTCACCATCTACAACTACCTGGAATAGGTCGGCACGGCCGCAAGCCGGTACGGTCCCGCCTTCCCGGGTCCCCTTTGTTGACCTTCACCATAGGATAATGCAAAGGGCGAGGTTGTATAGGCTCCCGGACCTTCACATCGTCGCGCAAGCCCCGCCGTCGATGGGGATCACGCCCCCGGTGGTCCAGCGGCTGTCGTCCCCCAGAAGATGGGCCGCCAGGGCGGCGATCTCTTCTTCCCGGCCGAGGCGGCCCAGGGGGTTGACCCGGGCCAGGGCGGCCAGGGCGGTGTCGGGGTCCGGGGTTTGGGCGAGCCGCTGGTCCACCATGGCGGTGCGCACGGGGCCGGGGGCGATGGCGTTGCAGCGGATGCCCCTGGAGGCCCACTCCAGGGCCAGCACCCGGGCGAGCATGTGCACGCCGGCCTTGGCCACCGCATAGGCGGCGGAATCGGGGATGGCGCGGATGCCGATGTTGGAGCCGGCCAGGACCACGCTGGCGCCGTCCCGCAGGCGCGGGCCCAGGTGGTGGCACATGAGCCAGGGGCCGCGCAGGTTGGCGGCGATCATGCGGTCGAAGGTGGCGGCGGGGCTCCCTTCCACGCTGCCGGTGAGCAGTTCTCCGGCGCACAGGAACATGCCGTCCAGCACCGGGCAGTCCCGGGCGAAGGCGGCCACCGCGGCGTCGTCGCCGTGGTCCAGGGACACGGCCAGGGCCGCGGGCAGGGTCTCGCGCAGGGCGTCCAGCCGGCGCCCCGCCAGCAGCACCGTGGCGCCCAGGTCGTGGAACCGGCGGGCCGAGGCCCGGCCGATGCCGGAGCCGGCGCCGGTGACCAGGAGGGTCTTGCCGGCCAGGAGGCTGGGCTGGGTCCGGCTCATGTCCGCGGTCCGTTCTTGCCGTAGGGCGCCACCACGCCGCTGGAGATGGCCCAGGTGAGCGCCTCTTCGGGGGTGACGTTCATGGGCCGGATCTTGGATTCGTCCAGCATGATGACGTAGCCGGAGGTGGGGTTGGGGGAGGTGGGGATGTAGACGGCGATGAGCGAGGCGGCCTCGGGCAGGCTGGCCCAGGCGCAGTTCCGGTGGGCCACGAAGCCCAGGGTGTAGGATCCCGGCTGGGGCCACTCCACCATGACCACGTCCTTGAAGCTGCCCCCCTGGCCGCTCTGGATGGCGTTCATGAGCTGCTTGGTGGCGCCGTAGATGCCCTTGACCACCGGCACGTGCATCACCAGCTCGTCCAGCCAGTTCAGCAGCTGGACGCCGACGAAGTTGCCCATCAGGGACCCCACCAGGAACAGCAGCACCAGCGTGGCCACGGCCGAGGCGAGCGCCAGCTCCCAGTAGGGCGGGGTCGGCATGCCCAGGCTCCGGGACAGCCAGTTGGTGGGTCCCTCGAAGATCCCCACCAGCGCGTCGAAGATGGCCCGGAGGATCCAGAACGTCACCGCGGATGGGAGCAGGGTGAAGAAACCCGCCAGGAGATACCTTCGAATCATCGCTGCCTCCCGATCTGAATGTGCGATCCCAGGATCGGTATGGTCCCTGTCATTGTTTGTCGCCGACCCGGCGCTCGCTGGGGCCGGTGAGCCTGCCCTTCGCGGTGAGGATGCTGGGACCGAGCTTCCTCCAGAAGGTCCGGAAGTAGGAGGCGGCGCTCCAGATGGCCAGGATCATGGCGATCCAGAGCAGGAGCATGCCCATGCCCCAGAAGAAGCTGAACGGCCTGGGCAGCCGGATGAAGTACCGGAAGATCTCGACGTGGGTCCATTCGTAGAGCCAGGCGTCGAGCTTGGGGCCCAGGATGAGGCAGGAGATGGCGGCGATCTGCGCCCCCAGTTTCCACTTGCCCAGGCCTTCGGCGGCGATGGTGATGCCTTCCTCGCTGGCGATGCCGCGCAGGCCGGTGATGGACATCTCCCGGCCGAGGATGATGAAGGTCATCCAGGCCGGGGCCAAGTCAAGCTCCACCAGGGAGATCAGGGCGCCCATGATCAGCAGCTTGTCCGCCAGGGGATCCAGCAGCTTGCCCAGGGTGGTCACCTGCTTCAAGCGCCGGGCCAGGTAGCCGTCCAGCAGGTCGGTCAGGCTGGCCACCCAGAACACCAGGACGCCGATGATTTCATGATTCGTGACCCTGGTCAGGAGCACCACCACCAGGACGGGCACCATCAGGATCCGGGCAAAACTCAAATAATTCGGCAGGTTCATCGGCAGACTTAGGCAGGGGGACTTCTCAGTCCAATGGTGATGGTTCCAGTCTAGCGGCTCCCGGCACCGGAACCGGGGTGAAACGAGGGATTTTCATCGCGATGCATTTCTTGGACCCGGGCCGGGATGCGCTGGTTTAAAGGAGCGTGATCTCGCCCCGGCCGGCCAGGCGCTGCCACTGGGAATCCTCCATGATGTCGAAGGGGGCGGGCTCCAGGGAGAACAGCTGGCTTTCCCGGGAAATCCGCACCGGGGTGCCCCGGGCCTGGAGCTGCTCCAGGAGGGCCATGGCCTGGGGGTCCTCCAGCAGTTCCAGGGCGTCCAGGGCCAGGCCCAGCCAGGGCACCGCCGGATCCAGCTCCCGCAGCACCCCCAGCAGGAGCCGCCGGCCGATGTCCTGGCCGCCCTGGCCGAAGTGGGAGCGGGTGAGCAGGAGCGGCCGGCATCCGCCGGGCCAGGGAGCGGCGGGCGCAGGGGCGGACACCGGCATGGCCGGGGGCGGCGCCTGGACCGTGCCGGCCACGTCCATGCGCCAGGCCGTCCCGTCCTGGCGCAGCATGGCCGGACGCCCCAGGCGGTCCAGGAAACGCTGGATGTTGTGCTGGAGCATCCGGTCGCCCCCCAGCAGGATCCGCAGGGGCATGCCGGGATGCCCCTCCAGGGCCCGGTTGATCTCCCGCAGGGCCTCGGAGATCGTGACATCGAACAACTCCAGGGTCAGGATATCCATGAGTATGATCTCCTGCGTTCGCCACGTTCGTAGGTCTTGTGGGATGCGATGGTGCTGGGTTTGGCGCTCGTCATCTCTCCCGCCGATACGCGGACCTGGTACTTCATTGCTCGACGTGCAGGCAAGCAAATCTGGGTCAGGATTGGAGATTACCACGAAGCTAGATCCTGCCCATTCGACAGCCCCTATTTCGGGACCGCCTCGACCCCGTCGTAATCTGGTTCCTGACCGATGTCGGGCACCAACTCCGTGTGGTAAGCACCACGCGACGACCCGGAAGGAATAACCACCAACTTGGAAACAATTCAATCAAAATGAAACCCATTCTCAATCAGAAGACCATGGCGTTTTCATGGGCTGGCCAACTGTGGTGAACGAGGTCCTATCTATTCGGAATGAGTTGTCCAAGCTGCTGCTGAAGCGCACCGCCGCCAAAGGGCTCGGTAGGCTTACATAAAATTTCGTTCGGTGCTGGGAACGCCTCCACTCCTTCAATATGAATCGGACACACTTCATTGTGATTGATTCAGTCCTGATATCTTTGTGTTGGCTTAAAATTTAAGTTATTGGTTTTTTAATATGTTAACCATTGGCCCAGAAAATGCGTGACCATGCGTTCATGGTCAAATTTCATTTCCATGCTTGAGAACCTTCTTCTCTGGAAATCCAATTAGGTCTTTGAATCACTCGTTCACAAGTCTTTCTCATACGGTTCGTCCCGATCGTGCTCTATACCATGCTGGGCATCGACGCGGCCAACCAGCCCCACCCAGCGCCACCCGTCCAAGGGGCCCCATGAGTGCCAAGAATAAACCTGCCAGTTGCAGCAAGCCGAGTAAGCAGAGCGACGATTCACCCCCGCGGTGCGCCGGCTCATCGACCTGACCTTGCGCTACCTCTGAAACCAGGATCCTCCATGTGGCAACGCCTGCTCGGCTTCATCAGAGGCAACCCCGTCAAGTCCGCCCTGGCCGCCGCGCTGCTGCTGGCGGTGGCGGCCCTGGTGTGCGCCGACACTCTGCTGGCCGGTCCGGTCCGCACCTGGGCGGAACGGACGGTCAATTCGAACCTGAAGGGCTACACGGTGCGCATCAATCGGGCCCGTCCGCGCATCTACAAGCTGGGTTTGGCCCTGGACGGGCTGGTGCTGACCCAGAACAGCCACCCGGATCCGCCGGTGGCGGATTTCGCCGCCCTGGAGTTCACCCTGCAATGGAGCCAGCTGGTGCGGTTCAAGGTGGGGGCGGACCTGACCCTCCGGCGCCCCGCCCTGCACATCAACCTGGCCCAGATCCAGGAGGAGGCGGCAAGCAACGTCAGCCTGAAAGATGAGGGCTGGCAGCGCGCGGTGGAGGCCATCTATCCGTTCAAGCTGGACCAGGTGCGGATCCAGGACGGTTCCCTGCTCTACCTTGCCGCCGACCCCACCAGCAAGCCGCTCCAGCTCACCGGGGTGGCCATGGTTGCCAAGAACATCCGCAACAAGGCCGCCGCCCAGGGCACCTACCCGTCGCCGGTGACCTTCCAGGCTGTGCTGTTCGATACCGGCCAGGTCTGGTTCAGGGGCGCGGCGGATTTCCTGCGCGAACCCTATAGCGCGGCCATGGGCGAAATCCACATGGAGCGGGTGCCCCTGGACCGGTTCGGCCCCCTGGCCCAGGACTACAACCTGAGGACCACCGGAGGGTTGCTATCCGCCAACGGAACCGTTGAATACACCCCGAAAACCCAGAAGGCCCACCTCACCGAGGTCCTGTTCGAAGACCTGCGGGTGGACTACGTCACCAGCACGGCCACCAAGGCCCGGGAAGAGGCCCACGCTAAACAGGCTTTGCAACTGGCCAAGGATGTGCGCAACTCGCCCCGGGTGGTGGTGCAGGTGGATTCACTGAGGCTGAGCCGCAGCCAGATCGGCTTCATGGACGAGGCGGCCACGCCCCCCTACAGGTTGTTCATGTCTGACGTGAGCTTGAACCTGACCAATCTGAGCAACCAGGCCAACCAGGGACGGTCCGAGTTCCACGCCCAGGGAGCCTTCATGGGCAATGGCAAGACCGTGCTCTCGGGCGGGTTCCTGTCCACCGCCAAGCCGGCCGATTTCGCCATCCAGCTCCAGCTGGACGATGCCAAGTTGACCGATCTCAACAAATTCCTACTGGCCCAGACCGGAGTGGACGTGGCCGACGGCCTGTTCTCGGTCTACACCGAACTCACCGTGAAGGGCGGCAGGGTGGAGGGCTACCTCAAGCCCCTGGTCAAGAACCTGAGGATTTCCGACAAGCAGAAGGACCGGGCCAAACCCCTAGGCAAGCGCGTGGAGATGGATGTGTTGCAATGGCTGGCCAATCTTTTCAAGAACCGGTCCAGCAAGGAGGTAGCCACGGTCACCCGGATCTCCGGGTCCACCAGCGATCCCAAGCTGAGCGAGTGGGAGGCCATCCGCAAACTGCTCGGCAATGGCCTGTTCCGGGCGATTCTTCCGGGGTTTCTGGACAAGGGGAAGGATGTAAAGCCGGATAAGACGGCCTCCTAGCGGACATTCCATTTCCTTCCGTCCGATCCGGGGTTCCACGGAGGTACGATGACGCAGCTTCGACCATTTCTGAGCAAGCGGCTGGCCAGGGCTGGAGCTCACCACCCACGGGGACATCATCCCGGCATGGTTCGTGCCGTCAGGTGGATCGTTGGGATCCTCATGCCATTCATGATATGCGGGGCGGTATCGCCGGCGCAGGAGTCGAAGCCCCAGCCTCTAAAAGCACCAGCTCAGCAGGACGTGAAAACCGTGCCGATCGCCTTGCCGCCGATTCAACTCGATGGCGCTGCCGTGCTGCATCATTTGAGTCGGGTCATCAGCTGGTATCGCCACGCCACAACGGGCATCCAGGGGGTCGGCCTGTCCAGTGACGCAGTCTATCAGGACAGCACCCAGGCACTTGGGGCCCAGGCAGTGCAGCTTGCTTTCCAATCCGCGGAAGCCGAAGCCTTGCTGATGACCGCCCAGCAGAAGACCGGAGGTGCGGATCATGGGTCCGGCGAGACGCAACAGGAGCAGAATCTGGCCCAACTGCAGGCCAGGACCTCCTCCCAGATCGAGCAGATGCAGGCTCAGATCGAGGACCTGGATGGGCAGATGGCCCGAGCCCCCGCCGTCCGGCGGGGCAGCCTCGCGGCCCAGCGAGAGAACCTTCAGGACCAGCTGGGGCTTAAAAAAGCTCTGCTCGATGCCATTCAAAAGATGGCTGCGTTCGTGGGAACCAATGACGAGTCCTTCGGCGGACTCGAGGGCGGCATCAACCAGTTGGCCAGATCCGTCCCAGAGGTGCTCGGCTCGGCCGCAAATCCCATCAAGGCGTCCGGGGCGCCCACACCATCCATACCCTCGCTTGCCACTTCCGGTGGTCTGATCAGCGAGGCCATGGCGTTGTATGACCACCTGAACACCGAACGCCAGATCAAAGAAGTCATCAAGGAAATTGATGCCACTCGCGAAATGGCCGAAAAGGCGCGCACGCCGCTCCGGGACGCGCTGCAGGCAACCATCCAGCGGAGTCAGGAACTGGCCGGACAGCCGCCCGCCACCGATCCCGGTCAGGCTCAGGGGGAACGGCAGGCCTTCCAGGAACTCACCGAGCGTTTCAAACACATTTCCGGCGCGCTCCTCCCGCTCAGCCAGGAAATCGTCGTGCTCAACGACAGCAAGACGAATGCTGGTGAGTGGCTCAACTCCATTGCCCACGCGTCCAGGCACGTGCTTCGTTCCGTTCTCACCCGGGCGTTGGGAATTGCCCTGGCGCTGGTGGTGATTCTGGTCCTATCGGAAATCTGGCGCCGCATCACCTTCCGGTATGTGAGCGAGCCCCGCCGGCGGCGGCAGTTCCTCGTCCTGCGCCGGGTCGTGATCGGTTTCTTGATGGCCGTCGTCCTGACCCTGGGCCTGGTCACCCAATTCAGCTCGCTCGCCACTTTTGCCGGGTTCATCACTGCGGGCATCGCCATAGGCTTGCAGGCCCTCCTTCTTTCCGTGGCCGCCTACTTCTTCATCATCGGGCGCTATGGAATCCGGATCGGCGACCGGATCAGCATTGCCGGCATTACCGGCGATGTTGTCAACATCGGGCTGGTGAGAATGTACCTGATGGAATTGGCAGGAACCGGGTTGGACTTGTATCCTACGGGACGAATCGCTGTGTTCTCCAATGCGGTCCTTTTCCAGGCGGGCACGCCGCTCTTCAAGCAGATTCCCGGGTCCGACTACGCCTGGCACGAATTGGTGGTGATGATTGTGCTGGATGGGAACCACAAAGCTGCCCAGGAGAAGGTGCTGGGCTGCGTGAACAAAGTCTTTTCGCGATATCGCGAGGAGATCGAGCGGCAGCACGGTGCCATAGAGCGCCGGGTGGACATTCAAGTTCAAGTGCCACGCCCGGAGGCCCGCCTTGAGTTCGCGGATGCTGGCCTGGCACTCCTGGTGCGATTTCCGGTGCAGCTTCGCAAGGCGTCGGACACTGACGAGGAGATGACCCGAAGCCTATTGGAACTGATCGAGGCCGACCTGACGCTGAAAGCCGCCATTTCGGGCAGCCCGAAAATCCGCTCGGCCATGAAGGGGTAGGAGCGGCAACTAAAGATTGGCTGGGGAACCTTGGTCCGAGTGGTCGCACTTACAGCATGCTTGTGGGTTTTACCCCATGCCTTCCACCCTGGAAGGCTTCAATCAGTTACCGGATATGTCGACAGATCAGAACGGTGGCGCTCATGCAAAAAGCCTTCAAAATCCTTCCCGCACTGCTCCTTGTGTTTGGAACTCTGGCCACCTCTTTCAGCCGTGGGCAAAGTCCTCAACCCCCTATGCCAAGCCCTGAACCGCCGCTACCGGGTCCTCAACCACCCAAACCCATTCCTCCACCCCCCCAGCCCAGCCCTCAGCCCCCAACCCCTCAGCCTGAGACCGAGCCGGTCATCGTCGAGCAGCCCACTACCAATCGCGTGTGAACGGAGCCCCTATCACCGGGGCCACAGGGAGCGCATATCTCCTACGCGTCCAGCCGCTCCCGGAATGCCTCCAGGATCGCCAGATGGTCCTCGAAGAAGCCCTCCGGCTGCCCTTCGCATTCGGCCAGTGGCATCCAGAGCGCGCCCTTGGCGTCGTCGCCGCCCCGGGCACACATGCCGGGTAGCCGGCCAGCGACGCCGGTCTCGAGGCGGATCGCGAAGGCTTCGGTGATGATGCGCCCGCGGTCGCTGCGCTCCGGGTGATCGAAGGTGCGCCGGGCGACGACGCCGGCGCGCAGCTCCCGGGCTTCGACCTCGAGCCCGGTCTCCTCGTGCAGTTCGCGCAGGGCGCATTCCAGGAGGGTCTCCTCCTGGTTCAGGTAGCCGCCGGGCAGGGCCAGCAGCCCATGCCCGGGAAAGCCGCCGCGCAGCACCAGGAGCACCTGCCCGGAAGCCACCACGAGCGCGTCGGCGGTATTGAAGGTGGGCGGGTAGGGCGAGCCCTTCCAGGAATCCTTGAATTTCCGGATAAACGCCTGTTCCCTGGCTAGATCGGCGAAGGCGGACGTCGCCATGAAGCGCTCCAGCCAGGCACCGGTACCATCCGCGACCTGATCCCGGAAATCCCGCCCGCCTTCGAGATATCCAGCCCGCAGGCGCGCCGCCGCGCTCCGGTCCGCGGCGCCTTCCCAGCCGGTGTCGACCCGGGCAAGCTGCGGCAACCCTTCCAGCCCGTGGCCCGAAGGATCCGGCTCGAGCCCGAGCAGGACGACGCCCGCGTCAGACCCAGGGCCGTCCGCGGTGAACTCGGCGAGGCAGTGCCGGACCTCCGCCTGCCACCGGGCGACGGCATAGGGGTGGTCGCGCAGGGGGAAGAAGCGCAGGCGGCCCAGTTCCTCCTCGCTGAGGCTTGCCGAGAACAGGGCGACCCGTTCCTCGAAGCTGAAGGGGTTGCGGGTCGACGGGGCCAGCCGGCTGCCGTCGATCAGCACCGCGATCCGATCCGCCACCTGGAGGCCCCTGCGGAGGCTGCCGAGGTGCGCCCGGGTCGGCGGCTGGGCCCGTCCGATGCAGACGCCGTACGGATACTTCCCTGGTGCCATGGTCCACACTCCATGCTGTGCGGCGAGCTTCCCGCCGGCTCAGGAAGGGCGGTGAAGCGCCCCACTCGAGTATGGCGCAAAGCCGGGTCGCGCCGGACGCCTACAAGGGCCCGAAGGTGGGCAAGGATGAGGGCAGTTGGTGTGCAGCACGCTTTGGGGCCAGCGTCCGGGGTCAAGGGTTTCGTGGGCTCAGGCAGGGAGTGACATAATGCCCTGGGGATGTCCTCTATTGGCAAGATGGAGTAACACTTGGATCCTGCGGCCGCGGAAAGCTTCAAGGTTTGGCTGGCCCAGGCCGCCCTGGCCCAGGGCTTCGCCCGGGTCGGGTTCGCCTCCTGTGAGCCGTTCCACGGCGAGCGGGCCCGGCTGGAAGCCTGGTTCGCCGAAGGGCGCGCCGGGCTGCTCCCGTACCTGAGGCCCGAGGCCATGCTGGACCCGGTCCTGGTGCTGCCGGGGGCGGCCACGGCCCTGGTGGGCTTCTTCCCCTACGCCCGGCCCCAGGCCATTCCGGGCGCCGCCGCGGATTCGCTCAAGGTCAGCCGCTACCTCTGGGGGCCGGACTACCACCGGATCCTCAAGGCCCGGCTGAAGGCCGTGCTGGCCCAGGCGCAGGAACGGCTGCCCCACCTCGGCGGCCGGGTCTGCGTGGACACGGCCCCGCTCCTGGAGCGCCAGCTGGCGGTGCGCGCCGGGCTGGGCTGGCAGGGCAAGCACACGCTGCTCATTGCCGGGAAGGGAGGGTCCTGGGGCTTCCTGGGGGTGCTCCTGCTGGACCTGGCGCTGCCCGCGGACCGGCCCTTCGCCGCGGACCACTGCGGCAACTGCACCCTCTGCCTGGACGCGTGTCCCACCGCCGCGCTGAGGCCGTTCCAGCTGGATCCGAACCTCTGTCTCACCACCTACACGGTGGAAACCGAGGCGGAGCCGCCGGCCCCGGTGGCGCGCGCCCTGGCCGAAACCGGCTGGGCGGCGGGGTGCGACCGCTGCCAGGAGGTCTGCCCCTGGAACCGGGCCCCGCTCTGGGGCGATCCCGCGCTCTGGGGCGGGGCCAGCCCGCTGCACACCCAGCCCGGGGCCCGGGCCCGGATGGGGGTGGCCCGCTGGCAGAGCCTCACCCGGGGCACCGCCCTGCGCCGGGTCCGGCACCGGCACTGGCTGGCCACCCTGGGAAGAATTCAGGGTTCCTTTTAACCCGACTTCCGGGCAACATCGAAGTTTTGTGGTTAAACCGGGGCGGTTTCCTATACCGTGATTTCTGTAGGTTGTTTCTGGAGAGCGCATCTATGGCCATCAAGAATTTCACGGTCCAGGACGCCATGTCGATGTACGGCGTCAAAGAATGGGGCTATGGCTTCTTCGGCGTGAACAGCAAAGGGCATCTGGAAGTGCACCCTACCCGGGACGAGAACCTCAGCTGCGATGTCTTCGAGATCGTCCAGCACCTGCGCAAGAAGGGGGCCGACACCCCGCTGGTGCTGCGCTTTCCCCAGATCCTCACGGCCCGGGTCACGGAGCTGAACGAGGCCTTCCACAAGGCCATCCGGGAATACGAATACGAGGGCGGATACCAGGGGGTCTACCCGGTCAAGTGCAACCAGATCAAGGAGGTCGTCGACCAGATCGTGAAATCCGGCTACAAGTACAAATACGGGCTGGAAGCGGGCTCCAAACCGGAGCTGATGATCGCCCTGTCCATGAACCTCCACCCGGACGCCCTGGTCACCTGCAACGGCTACAAGGACGAGACCTTCATCAAGATGGCGCTGCTGGCGCGCAAGGCCGGGCGCAACGTGCTGATCACCGTGGAAAAAATGACCGAGCTGCCGCTCATCCTCAAGGTGGCCAAGGAGCTGAAGGTGGAGCCGCTGCTGGGCCTGCGCTTCAAGCTCAACGCCGTGGGCAGCGGCAAGTGGGAAAGCTCGGCAGGCGACCACTCCAAGTTCGGCCTCAACACCCAGGAGCTGCTGGAGGCGGTGGAGACCCTGGAACGCCGCGGCCTGCTGGACTCCCTGCAGGAGCTGCACTTCCACATCGGCAGCCAGATCACCGACATCCGCCGGGTGAAGACCGCCATGAAGGAGGCGACGAGGATGTACGCCAAGCTGGTGAAGCGCGGCGTGCCCCTGAAGTTCCTCAACGTGGGCGGCGGCCTGGGGGTGGACTACGACGGCTCCCGCACCACCTTCAGCTCCTCCATGAACTACACCGTGGAGGAGTACGCCTCGGACGTGGTCTACACCACCAAGGACGTGTGCACCCAGGAGCAGGTGCCGGTGCCCACTCTGCTGAGCGAATCGGGCCGGGCCGTCACCGCCTTCCACGAGGTGGTGGTGGTGGACATCATCGGCCTGATCGACACCACCCACACCAAGTACCGGGTGGAGCTCACCGGCGCCGAGGCCCAGGTGCTCAAGGAGCTGGCCTACACCCGGGACAATCTCTCGGTGAAGAACTTCGCCGAGATGTACCACGACGCCATCACCCAGAAGGACGAGCTCATCACCCTGTTCAACCTGGGCTACCTGTCCCTGGACGACCGGGCCAAGGGCGAGATCCTGTTCTGGGAGGTGTGCCGCAAGCTCTCCCGGATCTTCAGCTACAAGAGCCTGAAGTACATCCCCGAGGAGTTCCAGGACCTGAGCAAGTCGCTGGCGGACAAGCTGATCGCCAACTTCAGCATCTTCCAGAGCATGCCCGACCACTGGGCCATCGACCAGCTGTTCCCGGTGATGCCCATCCACCGGCTCAAGGAGCGGCCGACCCTGTCCGCCACCCTGTGCGACATCACCTGCGACAGCGACGGCAAGATGGAGAAGTTCATCGACCTCAAGGACGTGAAGGACGAGATCCCCCTGCACGAGCCCAGGACCGGCGAGCCCTACTACCTGGCCTTCTTCCTCACCGGCGCCTACCAGGACATCCTGGGCATGCGCCACAACCTGTTCGGCGCGCCCACCGAGGCCCACGTGGTGGTCAACGACGACGAGGACTTCAAGGTGCAGCAGATCATCCCCGGCGACAACATGGACGACGTGCTGCGCAGCGTCCACTACGACCCCAACGAGCTGGTGGAGGGCCCCAGCAAGCGCCGCCAGAACGCCCAGAGCGACGCCTCGGACGCCCTGAAGGCCCTGCTGACCCAGCAGCGCAGCCTGCCCACATACTTGAGTTAATGCCTACTCCGGGGTGAGCTGCCGGTTCGGGTCGGTGAAATCCACCCACATGTAGCGCTCGGTGATCTCCTGGATGACCAGGTCCGGTTTTTCCCGCTCCAGGATCGACTCGTCGAAGGCCATGGCCTGGAATTCGAACAAGGCCCGGGCGAAGTGCTCCGCCAGGAACGGTTTCAGGGCGGTCCCGAAGGAGTCGTGGAACATGACCAGGCGGGGCAGGTGCGACCCCGGGATCCCGGATTCCTCCACGGTGCTGGGGTGGTCCTTCAGCGCCTTCAGCCGGTCCAGGGGCCAGTTGGTCATCTCCGCGCGCCTGGGATCCAGGGGACGGAGCCCGAGGACCTCCTCCGGGTAGAGGTCGGTCAGGCCCATCATGGCGGCCAGGTCGCCGCCGGGACCGGTCATGGCCGTGTCCTGGAAGCGGTTCCGCGGCACCGCCTGCAGCCCGGGAAACCAGCCCTGGATCAGCTTGAGGATCTCCTGGTAGGCGGCGAACGCGCCGCGCTCGTTCCAGTGGGTGTCGGTCTTCTGGTAGACCCGCTCCCGGCCTTTCGCCGCCAGCAGGGCCGGGCGGACGTCCACCACGGTGACGGTGGAGTGGGCCTTGAGGTAGGCCAGCAGCTGGTCCAGGCGGGAGGTGTCCCGGACCCGGGTGATGTAGGCCGGCAGCTCCTCGGAATAGATCGTGTGCTGGTTGGGGGCCACGAAGAAGAGGTAGTGGCACCCGCGCTGCTTCAGCCAGTCCCGGCGGCGCTCCAGCAGGCCGGCCCACTGCCGGAGCTCGGTCTCGGTGAAGGGCTGCAGGCAGCGGTAGTCCTTGATGATGTCCTCGTCGGCGAGGAACAGCCAGCCGTCCTTCCCGAACATGACCCGGGGCGAAAGGGGCACCGCCAGGGTCTGGGCGGTGATCCGGGCATTCCACCGCACCAGGGTGCTGCGGAATCCGAAATGGTCGGTGAGGTAGGCCTGGAGCTGGCCGGTGAAATGGGTGGCGGAAAAATGCCTCAGGTCAAGCGCCGGGGGCGGGGCCAGGATCCGCTTCTCCTCGAGTCCCCGCTCGTCCAGGCGCAGGGCCAGGCCCAGGAAGGGCAGGGCGATGAGCGCCATGAAGGCGGCGATGAGGCCGGTCTGGACGATGCGGTCGAAGCGTGACGCGGTGCGGACAGCCATCACCGTCTCCTAGAATTTGAAGTACAGGAACGGATTGTAGGTGCCCGAGGCGATGCACATGGAGGAGGCCAGGAACAGGACGCCCAGGGCCGCGCAGCCGCCCAGCACCACGCAGCGCCGCAACGCTTCCCGGCCCTGGGCCAGCCCGTCCGTCCAGGCCTTGAGCGCCGGGACCACGGGGAGGGAGGCGGCGATGCCGATGGCGATGGCCAGCGCCGCCCGCCCATTGAGCAGCATCGCCACCTGGAATTCCACCCCGTCTCCGGCGCCCAGGCCGGCCATGGCCTTGAAGTAATGGAGGCTCGCGGCCACGGTTGCGGACCGGAACAGCACCCACCCGGCCATGATCGCCAGCAGCGCGTAGCCGTGCTGGAGCGGCGGCCACAGCCTGGCCAGGCGGCGGCCCAGCCCCATCCGCTCGGCCACCAGGAAGATGCCCTGCCAGAGGCCCCACAGCAGGAAGGTCCAGTTGGCGCCGTGCCAGAACCCGCAGAGGGTGAACACGATGAGCAGGTTGAGGTAGCCCCGGGCGGGCCCGCGGCGGTTCGCCCCCAGGGGGAAGAACAGGTAGTCCCGGAACCAGGTGCAGAGCGAGATGTGCCACCGGCGCCAGAACTCGGTGATGCTCCTGGAGATGTACGGGTAGTTGAAGTTCTCCTGGAAGCGGAAGCCGAACATCCGGGCCAGGCCGATGGCGATGTCCGAATAGCCGGAGAAATCCAGGTACAGCTGCAGCGTATAGCACAGCGCGCCGAGCCAGGCGAGGCCGGCGGTGAGCTGGCCCGGGGGGATCTGGAACACCTGGTCCGCGGTCAGGGCCAGGGTGCCGGCGAGGATGGTCTTCTTGGCCAGGCCCACGATGATGCGCTGGGCGCCGAACGCCAGGTCCTCGCGGGTCACCGTGCGCGCGGCCACCTGGTCCGCGAAGTCCTGGTAGCGCACGATGGGGCCGGCGATCAGCTTGGGGAAGAAGCTCAGGTAGAGGATCGTGGCCAGGAACCCGGCGTCGGCGGGGGCGTCGCCGCGGTGGATGTCGATGAGGTAGGAAAGGCCATGGAAGGTCAGGAAGGAGATGCCCAGCGGCAGGGAGACCTGCCTGAGCCGGAACCCGGGGCCGCCCAGCAGCTCTGAAACCGCGCTGGCGTTGGCCGCGAAGAAATGGGCGTACTTGAACCAGACCAGGAGGGCGAGGTTGAGGGCCACGGCCACCGCGATGGCCCCTTTCCCGGAGCCCTTCGCGCGGCTGCGCCCCACCCAGAGCCCCAGCGCGTAGTTCAGCAGGACCGGGGCCAGGAGCAGCCCGACCTTCTCCCGCCACAGGAAGAAGGCGAGGCTCGCCGCCACCAGCCAGACATTGCGCGGCCAGGACCGGCCGCCAGGTTGCGGCAGGATGAAATAGACCAGCAGCGTCAGCGGCAGGAAAAAATACAGGAACGATGGCTCGCTGAACAGCATGCACGACTCCGGGGCCCGATCTCAACATGGTATGATCCCTGGAATTGATTGACGAGGAGGTCATCGATGGAGGTTCGCGAAACGGTTCGCAAAGCCATTCAGGACCTGGCCCAGGCGCCGCTGCCCGCCGACGATTCCGCTTCCCTGTTCAGCGACGGGGTCATCGATTCCTTCAGTCTGGTGGAACTGATGTCCACGCTGGAAGAGCTCCTGGGCGTGAAGATCCCCGATGCCGAGCTGATGCCCAGCCGGTTCGAGTCCGTGGCCAAGATCGTGAAGTACTTCGAGGCGCGGCGCTAGGAGCCTGTCCATGTATTATTCGACCCCGCGACGACGTCCAGACCCGTGCATATCGTGCGCAAGGCCCGCAGGAGGATGTTGTGCATACTTCAAGGGGCTTGCGCACGATATGCAAGGGTCTGGGCGCCGTCCCTTCGGGCTGATGGCAGCGGGGCC
>PLUC01000097.1:10569-27361 GCA_003165415.1 Holophagaceae bacterium | reverse complement strand
CAGCTGGCCAGCCGCACGGTGACCGGCATGCCCTGGCGCGGCTGGACGTCGGGGTCCGCCACCACGATGCGCAGGCGGTAGACCAGGGAGGTGCGCAGGTCGGCGGTCTCCACACTCTTGGGGGTGAACTCGGAGGTGGGCGAGACGAAGCCCACCTCCCCATGGTACGGCTTGTCCGGGTGCAGATCGGTGGTCAGGGTGACCTTGGTCCCGCTGTTGAACCGGCCCAGCTCGGTCTCGTCCACGTAGGCCCGGGCCCAGACCGGGCTGGTGAGGGTCAGGCTGAAGCCGGGGGTGCCGGCCGCGACCATGGAGCCCTTCTCCACCGCCCGGGTGAGGATCACCCCGTCGCTGGGGGCGGTGAGCTGGGCATCGCGCAGGTTGAGCCGGGCCGTCTCCAGGCTGGCCTGGGCCTGGGCCAGCTGGGCGTCGGCCTCGGCGATCTCCTCCTTGCGGTAGCCGGTGCTCTGCTCGAGCAGGCTCTGTTCCGCGGTGCGGACCTGGGCCGCGGCCTGGTCGCGCTGGGACTGGGCGTCGTCCAGGGTCCGCTGGGGGGCCGCCCCGGAGGGCACCATGGCCCGCTGGCGGACCAGCTGCTCCTCCGCCTGCGTGAGCGCGGCCCGGGCCGCCACCAGGCGGGCCCTGGCCTGCTCCACCTCCTCGCTGCGGTAGCCCCGGTGCAGCATGGCGGCGTGGGCGCCGGCGGCGGCCACGGCCGCCTCCGCGTTGGCGACGGCGTCCTGCAGCGGTTCGGGGTCCAGGCTGGCGATCAGGTCGCCCGCATGCACCGCGCTGCCCTCATCCACCTTGATGTCGATGACCCGGCCTCCGGTGCGGAAGGCCAGGTTGACCTCGCGGATGTCCACGTTGCCGAACAGGGTGGGGTGCTCGGTCCCGCCGTGGCTGCGGCAGGCCCAGGTGCCGCCCGCGGCGGCCAGGACGGCGGTGGCGGCGATGAAGATGCGCGGTTTGATGGTCATGGGATCAGTCTCCGAGGGCGAGCAAGGTCGTGTTGCGGCGAATCATGGCCTTCAGGAGGTCCAGCTCCCGGGGGCCGATGGCATCCCAGCCCAGGAGGCGCATCATCGGCACCCGGGAGTGGCGGACGGCGAGCGCCTGGCTGGCGATGGTGGCGGCCAGCAGGCGCACCCGCCCGGTGTCCTCCCCCGGCCTCAGCTTGCGCAGGAGGTCGAACATGGCCCCATGGTGGCGGGCGATGACCTCGCGGTACAGCAGGTCATAGGCCGGGCCCGGCGTCTGCTGTTCGCGCAGGACCAGTTCGCACCAGGCTGGGTGCTCGTGGACCATGTGCAGCAGCACCCCCTCCACCAGGCCCAGGAGGGCCTCCAGGCAGCGTTCGGGGGCGGCCTCCGGTTCCTGGAGCAGCTGGTCGATCCCGGCGAGGATCGGGTCGAAGTCCTGGCGGATCCGCGCGACCAGCCGCTCGAACACCGCCAGGTAGAGCCCTTCCTTGCCGTGGAAGTGATAGCCGATGAGCGCCTGGTTGACCTCGGCGGCCTGGGCGATCTCCCGCAGATTGGCCGGTCCGAAGCCTTCCCGGGCGAAGGCCAGGGTCGCGGCCTCGAGCAGGGCATCCCGGGTCAGTTCGCCCCGGACGGAAGGTTTCGATTTGTCATCCATAACCCCAATTTAATTGATCGATTAATTAAGTCAAGTGATCAAAAGTTTCAAACCCTCATCGGAGAGGAACATCACTAGTCTCAGCAGTTTCATGAGCGCCTCGGCATCCAGCCGCCCCGGGGCCCCCGCGCCTTCCAGGAGGTTGTCAGCCAATTGGCGCTTGCGGGCGTGGAGGGCCACGATCTTGTGTTCGATGGTGCCCTTGAGCACCAGGCGGAAGTCCGCCTTCAGGACCAGGGCGGCTCCCCCGGGACGCCGGACGCTCCGGTAGGCGATCCCGTCAGCGCCGGCCTTCCAGGCCCGGATGCCAAAGGGCCGGGAGGATGGTAAGGAGGAGCGTGGTCATGACCACCTCTGACCGGCCGGCCGAACGGGAGGGACCGGCGGCGGCGCCCGCGGCACTATACCGGCCGCGCAGCGTGATGACCACCTTGCCCGGGACCATGGACGCGACGGCAGCCACAAAGACAACCGCACGCAGGACGGGGTGGGTGGGTCCAGGTTCCAAGGGTGGCCCAAGCGCGGCCTCACCCCGCGATGAAGGGCATGTAGTTCTCCCGGTCGATCTTCCGCCAGGGAGCAGCGGGATAGGTCTCCACCCAGCGGGCCCGGGCCTTGGCTCGAGCCCTGGGGGAGAGCTTGAACTCGAAGGCCCGGAGACTTTCGCCTTCAACCTCCACGTAGTCCACCTCCGCACCCGAACTCAGGCGCCAGAAACGGCCTTCCACGCCGGGCAGCTGACGCTTGCGGCGCTCGGAAACCAGGAAGTTTTCCCACAGCGCGCCCTGGTCCTGGCGGGCCGGGAAGGGGCGGAAATCCGCGATGGCCACGTTGCGCACGCCCAGGTCATGGAAATAGATCTTGTCGTTCCGGGTGACCTCGTTGCGCAGATTCCGGCTGAAACCCTGCAGCCTGAAAATGATGAAGGCCTTTTCCAGCAGATCCACGTAGCTGGCCACCGTGTCCTTGGACAGGCCCAGGGCGGTGCCCAACTCCGTGTTCGATACCTCGGAGCCGACCTGATAGGCCAGCATGCGCACCAGATCCACCAACTTCCGGGGGTGGCGAAGTCCCCCCATCTCGAGCAGATCCTTGAAGAGATAGGCCGAGTGCAATTCCCGCAGGTAGGCTGCCCGGTCAGCATCACCCTCGTATGCCTGGACTTCGGGGTACAGTCCGTAGACGAGGTCCCGCTCGAGGCGCCGGTCCTGTTCGAAGGGATTCCTCGCGGCCAGGCACTCGCGGTAGGAGAAGGGGTGGAGATGGAAGGACCAGGTGCGCCCAGTGAGAGCTTCATGGGTCCTGGAGGCTAGGTCCAGGGCCGACGAACCGGTCACGAGCATGCGCAGGTCCGGATGACGGTCGTGGAGAAGTTTCAGCGCCAGGCCCACGTCAGGGACGCGCTGGGCCTCATCCAGAAAAAGCAGATCGTAGCCCGCCACCAGACCATCGAGGCGCCCGGTATCCCGGGAGGCCAGGAGTTCGGACACGACCGCATCATCCCCAGTGACTTCCAGGGCCTTGAAGGGCAGTTCAGCCAGCAGTCGCCGGGCAAGGGTGGTCTTCCCCACCTGGCGCGCTCCAAAGAGCAGCACGACCTTTCCACCTTCCTCCAGCCGGTGGCGCAGGGATGGGTGGATTTCGCGGTCCAGAAACATGACATTCCCTTTTATTTGGCTAATACGATCGCCCAATTATGGCTAATATAGCTACCGTATCAGCCGTTTTCAAGTATTTGTCCAGATTTGCTGAGGGTGAGCCGTCGCGCAAAGGGCAGGCCTACCTCGGGCCGCGCAACTGCTTGAGGGCGTCGATCCCCTCGGCGGTGATGGTGGTCCCGCCCCGGCCGTGGCTCAGGTGAACGTAGCCGAACTTCTCGGCCTGCACCAGGGCCTTGCGGATCTGCGCCTCGGTGAGGAAGCGGTCCTGCTGCTGGGCGGCGTGGACCAGGCTGCGGCGGCCGGACCGGAGCCGGTTCTGGTGGTTGGCGTACAGGCACTCCAGGATGAACGTGCAGTGGTCCCGCTCCACTCCGGTGGCCTCCAGGAAGCCGGCGAGCCCCGGGGCCTCGCCCCTGGGCTCGGCATCCGGCCATTTCAGGATCGGCGCCAGGTCCCTGGCCTCGATGGTGCGCTTGTCCAGGTAGGCCAGGTAT
The DNA here is from genome assembly GCA_003165415.1 of Holophagaceae bacterium. Lineage (GTDB taxonomy): Bacteria > Acidobacteriota > Holophagae > Holophagales > Holophagaceae > Mesoterricola. Next base: position 23,565 of record PLUC01000097.1, on the reverse strand, counting down.
TCGACGCAATTCTTGAGTTCGCGCACGTTACCGTGCCAGGGATAGGCCACCAGCAGGGCCGCGGTCTCGGCGGTCATGGCCAGGTCGACCCCCATCTTCAGCTTCAGGTGCTCCAGGATGAACAGGATGTCGTCCTTGCGCTCGCGCAGGGGAGGCACCTGGATCGGCAGCACGTTCAGCCGGTAGTATAGGTCCCGCCTGAACTTCCCCTTTTCCACCAGCTTCCATAGATCCTGGTTGGTGGCGGCGATGATCCGGATATCGATGTGGATCATGCTGTCGCCGCCGATGCGCATGACCTCCCGGCTTTCCAGCACCCGCAGCAGCCGGGTCTGCAGGTTCAGGTCCATCTCCCCGATCTCGTCCAGGAAGATGGTGCCCTGGTGCGCCAGTTCGAACAGGCCGGGCTTGCCGCCGCGCCGGGCGCCGGTGAAGGCGCCCTCCTCGTAGCCGAACAGCTCGCTCTCCAGCAGGCTTTCGGGCAGGGCCGCGCAGTTCACCGTCACGAACTGCCATTCCTTTCTCCGGCTGGCGTTGTGGATGGCGTGGGCGAACAGTTCCTTGCCGGTGCCGGTCTCGCCGATGATCAGCACCGAGGCGTCGGACTTGGCCTTCTTGCGTGCCAGGTTCTTGAGCTCGATGAAGTCCTCGTCCCGGCTCAGGATGTGGTCGAAGGTGTACCGGGCCCGGTGCCCCTTGCCCAGGAGCTGGGACCGGAGCCGGTGCTGGCTGCGCTCCTTCTCCTCGAACTTGTTGATGATGGCCAGGGCGCCCCGGGTCTTCCGGCCGACGATCACCGGCACCACCTTGATGGAGATGTCCCGGGAATTGATCTTCACCAGGGTGTAGTCCACTTCCAGCTGGCCGGCCATGACCCGGTCGAAGGGGATGCCCGGGATCAGGTCCGCGGCCTCGCGGCCCACCAGGTCCCCCTGGGCGTCCAGCACGTCCCCGGCCTTGCGGTTGCAGGCGTAAACCTTGCCGTTGTTCTCGATGATGATGATGCCGTCGTCCATGACGTCCAGCAGGCTGGACAGCTGGCTCTCCAGGATGTTGGTCCGGTCGAACAGGGAGGTGACGCTGTCGGGGCTGGTGCGGATGCTCTGGAAATACTCGACGAAGCGGTCCTCCTTGAGCAGCCGCTCCAGACCCAGGCCGGAGGCCAGGTCGATGACGGTCTTGGCGTCGATGACCCGGTCGCCGATGTCGATCACCTGCTTCACGAAGGCCGGGACGTGCCGGGGCTCGCCCGGCGTCACCGCGGTCTCCAGCTGCGGGAGCATGGTGGTGCCGGGATAGCAGGGCACCCATTCCACCTGGTTCAGCCCCAGGCGGAGGAACAGGGCGATGGTGTCCAGGGTCATTTCCACGCTGTAGTTCACCAGCAGCACCGATTTTCCGGGCGGCAGCGCGGCCACCTGCCGGTACTGCTCCTCGGTGATGGTGTTGCTGATGATGATGACCTTGGCGTCCTTCGGGATGAACGGCCGGAGGTTCAGGTAGATCTGGTAGATGGAAATGACGAACAGGTCGGCGTCGATGGGGCTGTTGATGTTCACCCGGTCGTAGGAGTAGCACTGCAGCTCGATGGTGCCCCGGAACAGGCTCTCCAGGGTGCGCCGGTGGATCTCGGCCACGCTGGTGAAGGCGGTGACCAGGGCGACCTTCTTGGCCATGGACGGTTCTCCATGAATGGTCCCGGGGGACAGGGTGCAAGGGGTTGAATGGGTCATTCTAACCACCCATTGATCCCGTTGGCCAGTGGCATTCGCCACCCAGGTTGGGCCGGCGTCACCCGGGCCCATGGCGGACGGTGGATTGGCCGGGATTGCCGCCCCCGGGAGCGTTGGCACGGGAAATGCTTCAGAATTTAACACTCGTAAACTTTCTCAATCCAATTCATGACCGGGGTTATCCACTCCTGCCCGAAGGAGTGCGGTTTGTCGCCCAGGACCTGCCCTCGGGCTCAAGGCAGTGCCAGACCCCGTTGCCCAGCCGCAACGCCACCCACTCCTCCAGGAGGATCCATGCGCTCGAAGTTCTCAACCCTGATTCCGCTGGTGGTCGCGCTGTGTGCGGCCGTCGGCTGCGACAAGAAGGACAACACCATCAAGATCGGCCAGGCGGTCGCCTTGACCGGCGACAACTCCACCTGGGGGCAGTCCGAGAAGAACGCCCTGGACATGGAGATCGCCAAGATCAACGCCAAGGGCGGGGTCATGGGCAAGCAGATCCAGCTCATCTCCTATGACACCCGGGCCGACGCCACCGAGGGCGTCAACGTGACCAAGCGCCTGGTGAGCGATGGCGTCTGCGCCATCATCGGCCCCGGCCAGAGCGGCGTGGCCATCGCCATGACCTCCGTGACCGAGCCGGCCAACGTGTGCTTCCTGGCCACCTCCGCCACCAACCCCAAGGTCACCGTGGACGACAAGACCGGCCAGGTCCGCCACACCGCGTTCCGCACCTGCTTCATCGATCCGTTCCAGGGCACCGTGGCCGCCCAGTTCGCTGCCAAGAACCTGAAGCTCAAGAACGCCGCCATCATCTATGACGTGGGCTCCGACTACTCCTCCTGGCTCGGCAAGTACTTCACCACCGAGTTCATCAAGCAGGGCGGCAAGGTGTGCGCCAGCGAGGCCTTCCGCTCCGGCGAGCTGGACTTCCGCGCCATCCTGGGCAAGATCAAGGGGTCGAACCCGGACGTGCTGTACATCCCGACCATGCAGAAAGAGGCCGCGCTGATCATGAAGCAGGCCGCCGACCTGGGCATCAAGGCCATTCCCATGGGCGGGGACGGCTGGGCCAGCCCCGACCTGATCACCCTGGGCGGCAAGGCGGTGGACGGTTCCTATTTCGTCAACATCACCAGCCTGGAAGACCCCGACATCCAGGGCTTCATCAAGGATTACCGGGCCAAGTTCAACAATGACCCCGTCATGCCCAACCCGGTCATGGCCATCGACGCCCTGGACGTGATCATCGACGCCATCACCAAGACCGGCGGCACCGATCCCGCGAAGCTCACCAACCAGATCGCGCAGACCAAGGGCCTGCAGACCCTCTCCGGCGTCTTCACCATCGACCCCGCCAACCACAATCCGCTCAACAAGCCCGCCATCATCCAAGAGGTGAAGGACGGCAAGTTCGTCTACGTCACCAAGTTCGTCACCCAGTAGGACGCCATGCCGGAAGGGGGCGGCGCAACCCGCGCCGTCCCCTCCTTCCACGATTCGATTTGACGCGGCAAGACCGCGGGAGGGGGACTCTTGTTCGTCCAGACCTTGCTGACCGGGCTGGCCATCGGTGGAATCTACGCGCTCATGGCAGTGGGCTACTCCCTGGTCTTCAGCATCCTCAATTTCAGCAACTTCGCCTACGGCTCCATCATCATGCTGGGGGCCTACATCAGCTACTTCGCCATGATGAAGCTGGGTCTGCCCCTGGGGGCCGCCCTGGCCCTCTCCATCCTGGGCGCCGCCGCCCTCTGCTACCTGAACGAACGGCTCGCCTACAGCCCGCTGCGCAAGCGCCACGCCTCCTCGCTGTTCTTCATGATCAGCGCCATGGGCACGGCGATCTTCCTGGAGAACCTGGTCTACGCCATCGTCGGCGCCCATTTCTACGCCTTCCCGGAGGTGTTCACCAAGCGCAACCTGAGCTTCCACGGGGTGTCCATCGGGGTGCTGGACGTGTTCGCCATCACCTTCTCCTTCGCCGCCATCTATGCGCTGCACTACTTCCTGCAGAAGAGCCGCACCGGGATCGCCATCCGCGCCGCCAGCTACGACATCCAGGTGTGCTCCCTCAACGGGGTGAACGACAAGCACCTGATCGGCCTGGTGTTCTGCCTGGCCGGCGGGCTCGCCGGGATCTCCGGCACCTTCCTGGGCATGAAGTACATCGTCTACCCCACCATGGGCTGGATCACCAACAAGGCCTATATCGCCGCGGTGATCGGCGGCCTGGGCAGCCTGCCCGGGGCGGTGGTGGGCGGGATCCTGCTGGGGGTGACGGAGACCTTCGTTTCCGCCTATGTCTCCTCGGTGGTCCGGGACGTGTTCAGTTTCTCACTGCTGGTGATACTCCTGATGGTGATGCCCACAGGCCTGTTCGGTCGGTTCCTTGAAGAAAAGGTGTAACCAGCCATGTGGCAATACGTCTCCGGTGTCATCTCCCTGGGCCTCATCTACGTGATCGCCACCGTCGGACTGGCGGTGTTCACCGGATTCACCGGCCTGTTCTCCCTGGGCCACGCGGCGTTCTTCGCCATCGGCGCCTACACCGCGGCCATCCTCACCTACTTCTACGGCTTCAATTTCTATGTGGCCCTGGCCCTGGGCGGCTGCGCCGGCGGGCTGGTGGGGTTCCTGATCGGCTATCCCACCTTGAAGGCCAAGCTGCGCACCGACTATTTCGCCATCGCCACCCTGGGGTTCGGCGAGGCGATCCGGGTCCTGCTGGAGAACCTGCCCATCACCCAGGGCGCCCGGGGCCTCCCCGGCATCCGCGGCGAGACCAACCTGCCGGTGCTGCTGGTGTGCACCACCCTGGTCATCTGGATGGCCTGGAACCTGATCCACTCGCGGCACGGACGGGCCTGCATCGCCATCCGCGAAGACTTCGTCGCCGCCGAGATGATGGGCGTGAACATCTTCATCGGCCGGCTGCGCTCGCTGGTGTTCAGCGCCTTCTGCGCGGGCCTCGCCGGCGGCCTCTTCGCCCACTACTTCTGCTTCATCCAGCCGTCCATGTTCACCTCCTACATGTCCACCCAGATGACCGCCGCGGTGGTGGCCGGGGGCATGGGCAGCATCAGCGGCCCGGTGATCGCGACGCTGATCTTCATCGGCATCCCGGAGGCGCTCCGGGTGGCCAACATCTGGCGCCTGGTGGCCTACGGACTGATGCTGGTGCTCATCATGGTGTTCCGCCCCCAGGGCCTGATGGGCTACCAGGAACTGTCCCTGGGCCTGGTGAAGAGCTGGTACCGGCGCCTCTGGAAGGGGGGTAGAGCATGATCGGCGATACGGAAGCGTCCCCCGTCCTGGCCATGCGCGAGGTCACCAAGCGCTTCGGCGGCATCACCGCCTGCAAGGACATCACCTTCGACGTCGCCCAGGGCCAGGTCATGGGCCTGATCGGGCCCAACGGGGCCGGCAAGACCACTGCCTTCAACCTGATCACCGGGGTCTACGGGCTCACGGAAGGCGCCATCCTGCTGGAGGGGAAGGCCATCACCGGCAAGCGGCCGGACCTCATCGTCCGCCTGGGCATCGCCCGCACCTTCCAGAACATCCGGCTGTTCCGCAACCTGAGCGTGCTGGACAACGTGGTCATCGCCCTGGACTGCCACGAGACCTACCTGCTCACGTCCTCCTTCATGCGCCTGCCCGGCGTCCGGCGGCGGGAACGGGCGATCCACGAGCAGGCCATGTTCTTTCTGGCCTCGGTGGGACTGGAGGACAAGGCCGCGACCCGGGCCGACGCCATGCCCTACGGCCTGCAGCGGAAGCTGGAGATCGCCCGGGCCCTGGCGCTCAAGCCGAGGCTGCTGCTGCTGGACGAACCGGCCGCCGGCATGAACCCGGAGGAATCCCTGGACCTGGCCCGGCTCATCCGCACCATCCACGAGCAGTTCAAGCTGACCACCCTCCTGATCGAGCACCACATGGACGTGGTCATGGCCCTCTGTGAACGGATCTTCGTGATGAATTTCGGGGAGAAGCTGGCGGAGGGGTCGGCGGACGAGATCCAGCACGATCCCGATGTCCTCAAGGCCTACCTTGGAGAGGGGTTCAAGCGTGCTCAGCATATCTGACCTGAATGTGAAGTACGGGCACATCCACGCCCTCCATGACCTGAGCCTGGAAGTGGAGGAGGGCACGGTGGTGGCCGTGGTGGGCGCCAACGGCGCCGGCAAGACCACCCTGCTGGCGACCCTGGCGGGACTGCTGGCCCCGGCCAGCGGCGAGATCCGGTTCAAGGGCGAGCCCCTGCCGAGGGAGGCGTTCCGGGTGGTGGCCAAGGGCATGTGCCTGGTGCCGGAACGGCGCCGGCTCTACGCCAACCTCACGGTCAAGGAGAACCTGATGATGGGCGCCTACCTGCGCCAGGACAAGGCGGGGATCAAGGACGACATGGAGGAGATGTTCCTGCTGTTCCCGATCCTGCGCGAGCGGATCAACCAGTACGCGGGCACCCTCTCCGGCGGCGAACAGCAGATGTGCGCCATCGCCCGCGGCCTCATGTCGCGCCCGCAGCTGCTGCTCCTGGACGAGCCCTCCCTGGGCCTGGCGCCCCTGATGGTGCAGCACATGTTCAAGATCATCCGCGAGATCCGGGAGAAGGGCGTGACCATCCTGCTGGCCGAGCAGAATGCCTTCCAGGCCCTCGACCTGGCGGACCATGCCTTCGTCCTGGAAACGGGCAAGGTGATCGTCTCCGGCACCGGCCAGGATCTGCTTGACGATCCCCTGGTGCAGAAGGCCTATCTCGGAGTGAGCCACTGACGCCGACCTCATAGCCACGAGCTGGAAGCAGACCCCAAGGCGCCTTGCGCGCCCATATGAAACATTGACCCAAAAGGAGAAAGAAAATGAAAACTGGCCTGAGCAAAGAGACCCTGGTGCTGCACACCGGGAACGAGATCGATCAGCAGTTCGGCGCCCTGAGCATGCCCATCTACCAGGTGTCCACCTTCCTCCAGGATGTGCACGGCAACACCAAGGGCTATGAGTACTCCCGCTCGGGCAACCCGACCCGGGACGCCCTGGAGAAGGCCTTCGCGGTCCTGGAGCACGGCAAGCGCGGGCTGGCCTTCGGCTCGGGCCTGGCGGCCATCTCCGCGGTGTTCATGTGCTTCTCCAGCGGCGACCACTTCATCGTCTCCAACGTGGTCTACGGCGGCACCTTCCGGCTGCTCACCAAGATCCTCAACCGCATGGGCATGACCGTGTCCTTCGTGGACACCTCCGACCTGGGCGCCGTGGAGGCCGCCGTCACGCCCCAGACCAAGGCCGTGTTCGTGGAAACGCCCACCAACCCCATGATGGCCGTCTCGGACATCCGGGCCATCGCCGCCATCTGCCGGAAGGGCGGATTCAGGCTGGTGGTGGACAACACCTTCATGACCCCCTACTGGCAGAACCCGCTGCTCCTGGGCGCCGACATCGTCGTGCACAGCGCCACCAAGTACCTGGGCGGCCACAGCGACGTGCTGGCCGGCCTGGTGGTGACCGCCACCGAAGAGCTGGGCGAGGAAGTGCATTTCAGCCAGAAGGCCATGGGCGGCGTGCTGGGCCCCCAGGATTCCTGGCTGCTCATGCGCGGCTTCAAGACCCTGGCCGTGCGCATGGAGCAGCACGAGCGCAACGCCAACGTCCTGGCCCAGTGGCTGGGCACCCAGCCCGGGATCGAAAAGGTCTTCTACCCCGGGCTGGCGAGCCATCCCCAGCACCGCCTCGCCAAGGAACAGGCCGGCGGATTCGGCGGGATGATCTCGTTCGAGCTGGTCACCCCCGAACTGGCGGAGCATTTCCTGAGCCGGCTGAAGCTGATCTCCCTGGCCATCAGCCTGGGCGGGGTCGAGAGCCTCATCTGCCTGCCGGCCAAGACCACCCACGCCTCCTTCCCGCCCGAACTGCTCAGGTCGCTGGGCATCAACGACCGCCTGGTGCGCTTCTCCGTGGGCATCGAGAACGTCGCGGAACTCCAGGAAGACATCGAACAAGCCATGGCGAATCAGTAACATGGCCAGCAACGAGTTCACCATCCTGGCCCCCGGCAGCCCGGGGGTGATGGGCTGGGCCGGCAGGTCAGGCCAGCTGGCCGGGACCGGCCTGGGCACCCAGTGCGTCCATGGCGGGGCGGCACCGGACCCGGCCTACGGCGCGGTGGCGGCGCCCATCTACGAGACCAGCACCTTCGCCCTGCTGGACATCTGCACCAGCGCGGGGTTCGAGTACACCCGCTCCGGCAACCCCACCCGGGCCCGGCTGGAGGAGGCCATCGCCCTGCTGGAGGGCGGCTGCGGCGCCATCTGCACCAGTTCCGGGATGAGCGCGGTCCTGGCCGTCATCAGCCTGCTGGAGCACGGCAGCCACGTGCTCTGCCCCATGGACTGCTACGGGGGCACCTTCCGCACCCTGGAGCACGCCCGGCGGGTGCACGGCCTGGAGACCACCTTCCTGGACATGACCGATCCCGAGGCCGTGCGCGCCGCGATCCAGCCGAACACCCGGCTGATCTGGGCCGAGACCCCCTCCAACCCCCTGCTGCGGCTGCTGGACCTGGCCGCCCTGGCGCGGGTGGCGCAGCGCCAGGATATCCTGCTGGCGGTGGACAACACCTTCCTGTCGCCGGTGCTGCAGCGGCCCCTGGACTGGGGCGCCGACCTGGTGTTCCACAGCACCACCAAGTACCTGAACGGCCACAGCGACGTGGTGGGCGGCGCAGTGGTGGCGGCCCAGGGCCGGCGCGACCTGCTGCAGCGGCTGGCCACCCTCAACATGTCCCTGGGCACCAGCCAGAGCCCCCACGACTGCGCCCTGGTGCTGCGCGGCCTCAAGACCCTGCACCTGCGCATGCGCGCCCACGAGTCCAACGCCAGGGCCCTGGCCGGCTTCCTCGCCGCCCATCCGGCCGTGGCCAAGGTGAACTACCCCGGCCTGCCCGGGCACCCCCAGCACGCCCTCGCCCTGCGCCAGCAGACCGGGTTCGGCGCCATGCTCAGCTTCGAGTTGAAGGACGGTTCCCCGGCCTCGGTGCGGAAGGTGCTGCGGGCCCTGCGCTGGTTCACCCTGGCGGAAAGCCTGGGCGGGGTGGAAAGCCTGGTGGCCCAGCCGGCCAGCATGAGCCACGCCTCCATGACCGCCGAGATGCGGGAGCGGATCGGCATCCGGGATGGGTTGATACGGTTGTCCGTGGGGATCGAGGACCAGGCGGACTTGATCGAGGATCTCCGTCAGGCGTTGGAAAGCTGACTGGAGACGGGGGTCCCCGCATGGCGCGTTGCGGGGACCCGGAGACGGGGCCGCTGGAACCTGATGCGGTCCGGCAAGGCTGGTGAGCGGCTGACACCGGATCGGGGTACCCATACCGGCGCGGAACTGGACCTGCTGCTCGTCAAGGACGGCCGGCGCATCGGCATCGAGTGCAAGCGGGTGGACGCGCCGAAACTCACCCCATCCATCAAGGCCGCCCTGGCGGATCTCGAGTTGGACCATCTGGCCATTGTCTATGCGGGCAACCGAAGTTATTTCCTCTCCGACCGAGTGAAGGCGGTTCCTCTCGCCTCGCTCGCTTCGCCGGAATCCATCACCTCCATCGTGTGATCCTCACGCATCGGCCGAAGGGTTGGCCCTGATCCTGGCCACCAGATCCTGGGCGAAGCTGCCCTCGATGACCTTCTCCACCGGCCCCTCCAGGTGCGCGGAGCCGCCGGCGAAGGTCACCTGCAGCACCCCGCCGGGCATGTGCACCGTCACCGCGTCGTCCACCAGCCCCAGCCTGCGCGCCGCGGCCGCGGCGGCGCAGCTGGAGCTGCCCGAGGCCAGGGTGTAGCCCGCGCCCCGCTCCCAGATCTCGATCAGGATCTCGGAACGGGAGAGCACCTGCAGGAACTGCACGTTGGTCCGGGCCGGGAACAGCGGCGAGCGCTCGATCACCGGGCCCAGCCTGCGGGCCAGGGCCTCGCTCAAGGGCTGGCCGGTCACCACGCAGTGGGGATTGCCCATGGAGACGAAGGTGATGCGGCAGCGCTCGCCCCCGAAGTCGTGCTCCAGGTCGACGATCTCGTCCAGGGCCGCCCCGGGGGCGGCGGCCCGGGCGTCGAAAGCGGGCGCGCCCATGTCCACCCGCACCACCTTGGCCAGCGGATCGACGATCTGCGCCACCACCCGCCCGCCCTTGGTGCGCAGGGGGAACGGCGCGGCCTCCACGAAGCCGTGCTCGTAAAGGTACCAGGCGAAGATGCGCAGGCCGTTGCCGCTCTTCTCCGCCTCGCTGCCGTCCGGGTTGAAGATGCGCAGGGTCAGCCGGTCCGCATCGGCGAGATCCGCCAGGGGCCCCAGCAGGATCCCGTCGGAACCGGCCCCGAAGTGGCGGTCGCATATGGCGCGCACCGCCTCCGGCGTCGGATTGAACGGGAACGCCGCGGGGTCGATCACGATGTAGTCGTTGCCCAGTCCGTGATACTTGTGAAAGTCTGTCATCTTGGCTCCAGGGGTCATCCGGCCATTGTGGCTCAATCCCTGAAGTGAAGCGACCGCCACTGCTACAATGGACCCTCCCCGACGGGACTATTCGCGTGAACCATGATCCTGCGCAAGGAATACGGCTTCGAGGCCGCCCACTTCATCTACAACCACCCCGGCAAGTGCCGCAATCTGCATGGGCACAGCTACAAGCTGTTCGTGTCGCTGGAAGGTACCGTCAACCCGGAAACCGGCATGATCATCGACTTCGATGACCTCTCCAAGATCGTGCGGGAAAAGGTGATCTTCCCGCTGGACCACCATTTCCTCAACGACCTGATCGCGCTGAGCACGGCGGAGAACATCTCGGTCTGGATCTGGGAGCAGCTGAAGCCCGACCTGCCGGACCTGGTCCAGCTGGAACTGTTCGAGACCGCCGACAACTGCGTGATCTACCGGGGGGTCTGATGCGGCCGGGCTGGGTGGCCCTTTCCCTGCTGATCGCCGTTCCGGCCTGCTCTCCCGTGCGGAAGTACCAGGAGGCGGCCCAGAGCCTGCGCTTCACCCTGGACCGGGTGGAGCCCGACCTGGAGCTGGCCTTCCCGCTGGACCGCTCCCGGATCACCTTCAACGTCACCATCGGGGTGGAGAACCCGTCCTCCGTCTCCTTCCACCTGCGCGGCTTCGAAGGGGCGTTCCGCCTGGAGATGGACGGGGAGCTCCAGCCCCTGGGACAGGTCAAGCTGTTGCGGGCCCTGGACCTGCCGGCCGGGGGCAAAGAGCAGCTCGCGGTGGCCTTGTCCTTCGCCTACAAGGACCTGGCGCAGGCCTGGCCCGCGCTCCAGGCGGCCCTGGGTGGCGAGCGCCCCGGCGTCTGGGCCCTGGAAGGCAACCTGAGCGGGGACGTGCACGGGTTCCCGGTCCAGGTGCCGATCCGGACCCGCCGTTCCTTCGGAGCCGAGCCATGATCCGGGCCGTGGTCTTCGACCTCTGGAACACCCTGGTGCACAGCCAGAACGGTGACCCGTTCCAGCACCTCCAGCGCCTGCTGGAGCCCGGGCAGGAGGCCCGCTTCCCGGAACTCAAGCGCGACGCCATGAGCCACCCCCACCCCGACGCCCAGGCCTTCCTGGCCGAGTGGAAGGACCGGCTGGGGCTGTCCCCGGCCCAGCTCCTGACCATGGCCGAGGTGTTCCGCACCGGCGCCGGGGACGCCCAGTGCTTTCCCGAGGCGGTCCAGGCGGTGCGGGATACCCGCCGGCTGGCCCGGGTCGCCCTGCTCTCCAACACCCAGAGCTTCGACCTGGCGTTCCTGGAGCGCCTGGGCCTCACCGGCCTGATCCCCCGCCGCTTCCTCAGCGCCGAAATGGGCTGCCTCAAGCCGGACCGCCCGGCGTTCGACGCGGTGCAGCGCAAGCTCGGGTTGTTTCCCGGCGAACTGGCCATGGTGGGGGACAGCTGGCGGGACGACATCACCGGCGCCCTGGAGGCCGGCTGGACTGCCATCTGGGTGAACCGCAAGGGCGCGCCCTGCCCCCCCCACCCGGCCGACGCCGACCTGGTGGAGATCCCCGACCTCGCCCCAGTGCCCAGGCTCATCGACAACCTCCAGGCCGGGGCCCGGTGCAGTACCTGCTTGGGTTAAGCCCATATATTGTAGAAATTGAAGAACTGGTAGGGGTTTTCCGCCACGAACTGCTCCAGGGCCTGGCTGAACTGCTCGGCGTACGGCCGGTAGGCCGAGGCCGACCGGCCCAGGTTGCCCGGCACCCGGATGATCCGGGCCAGCTGCAGCATCGGGCGCCCTTGGCACTCCATGGGGAAGATCACCGCGATGGGGGCCCCGGTGGCGGAAGCCAGCTTGTAGGGGCTGTACGGGAGCGGCACCGGACCGCCCAGGAAATCCACGGCGACGGTGCTGGCGCCCAGGCCGCGGTCGCCCATGATGCAGAGCACGCCCCCTTCCCGCAGGACCTGGAGCATCTGCAGGGTGGATCCCAGATAGCCCTCGGGGTCGAGCAGGGTGAAGGGCGCCGCGCCCGCCCGATGCTCGAAGAACTGCTTGTCCTTGTCGCCCGCGTCCCGGTGGATGAGCAGGCTCGCGGGAACGTCGAGGGCCGTCAGGCCCGCCATGGCATGCTGCCAGCCGCCCACGTGGGCGGTCACCAGGATCAGGCCGCGGCCCTCGGCCAGCAGTTCCTTGAGCCCGTCCCGGTCCTCCAGGGCGGCAACCGGTACGCTGGACCCGATGATCCCGAGCACCGCCCGGTCCACCAGCACCTGGCCGAACGCCAGGCAGAGCCGGTACGCGTCCCTGGCCCTGGCCCAGCCTCCGTGGGCGGGAAACCGCCGGCGCAGGTAGTAGCCCGCCTGCTCGCGCACCGCCGGCCTGAACGCCACGTACCAGAACACCACCAGCCGCAGCAGGGCACGGGCCGCCCGCTTGCCGAACGTCCCGATGACCACGTAGAAGATCCAGTACTGGAACCGGGAACCGAAGCTCACTGCGGCTGGCACTCGAACAGCAGGGAGGTGTTGATCCCGCCGAAGGCGAAATTGTTGTTCATGAAAATGGAGCCGGCCGGAGTCCGGCCGGCCCCGATCAGGTAGTCCAGGTCCGCGCAAAGGGGATCCACGTTCACCAGGTTGATGGTGGGGGCCACCCAGCCGCGGCGGGTCATCTCGATGCCCAGCCAGGCCTCGATGGCTCCGCAGGCCCCCAGGGTGTGCCCGAGGTAGCTCTTGAAGGAGGTGATGGGCACGGTCCGGCCGAAGGTGTCCCGGGTGGCGTGGCTTTCCG
>PLUC01000097.1:0-10560 GCA_003165415.1 Holophagaceae bacterium | reverse complement strand
GATCTCGGCGTAGATCCTGGCCCCCCGGGCCAGGGCCCGTTCCCGCTCCTCCAGGATGAGCGTGCAGGCCCCTTCCCCCAGCACCAGGCCGTCCCGGTCCCGGTCGAAGGGACGGGGCGAGGTGGAAGGCTGGTCGTTGCGCAGGCTGGTGGCGTACAGGGTGTCGAAGACAGCCGCGCTGCAGAAGGTCAGCTCGTCGGAGCCGCCGGCCACCATGGCTTCCTGCAGGCCGTGGCGGATGGTCTCGTAGGCGAAGCCGATGGCCTGGCTGCCGGAGGTGCAGGCGCTGCTGGAGGGGATGACCCGTCCCTGGAACCCGAAGAAGACGCCGATGTTCACCGCGGCGGTGTGACTCATGAATTGGATATACCCGGTCGCGCCGATGCCGGTGGCCCTGCAGGAGACCATGCTCTTGCCCAGGGCCAGCATCGGTTCCAGGCTGCCCGAGGAGGAGCCGTAGGCCACCCCCATGGATCCGCTTTGCAGGATGGGGTCCTCCCGAAGCCCGGCGTCCTCCAGGGCCATTTCCGTGGCCCGGACCCCCAACAGCGCCACCCGCCCCATGGAGCGGGTCAGCTTCCGGGGATAGTGGCAGGGGGCGAAGAAATCCAGCAGCGGCGCGCCCAGGCGGGTCTGCAGATCCTCGTAGATATCCCATTCCGGCATGGTCCGGACCCCGCTCTGGCCGGCCCGGAGGCTCACCTCCACGGCATCGTAGGTGTCCCCGAGCGAAGTCAGCCCGCCCATTCCGGTAACCACCACTCGCCGATTCAAACTCGACCCCCAGACATTCCGATCCCCTGCCGTGGAAACGCATACCCACCATGGGATACCGGCATTTCATGGTCACATGAATGAAAATGGAATCGGATGGCCTTCTCCTGTGGATCATTCTATTGTGACCTATCTCACATGTTGTGGCAGGTAAAGATCGACCACGCCGAAAGTGCAGGACAGGCGCTTTCGGCTCATGCACCTTATTAATTGTATGGCCCGCGTCCTCCTAGTTTCAAGCAACGTCACCGAAGAGCCCATGCCGGTCTACCCGCTGGGGCTGGCCGTGGTGGCGGCCGCCCTGACCGCCCAGGGCCACCAGGTGGAGCAGTTCGACTTCCTCGTGGCGGATCTGTCCCTGGACCTGCTGCGGGACAGGATCCGGACCTTCGCCCCGGACTACGTGGGCATCGGCATCCGCAACCTGGACAACTGCGATTCCCTGACCCGGACCAGCTACCCCACCCTGGCCAAGCAGATGGTGGAGGTGACGCGGGAGACCCCGGGCATCCGGGTCATCCTCGGCGGCTCGGGCTTCTCCCTCGCGCCCGTGGAACTGCTGGCGCTCACCGGGGCCGACCATGGGGTCGTGGGCGAGGGCGAGCGGGCCGTATGCCGCCTGATCCAGGAACTGGAATCCGGCCGGGTGCCGCCGCCCCTGCTGCGGGACCCCGAACTCCTGGACCGGGACAGCATGGCCGCCCCCCTGTTCTCGACCGAGCTGGTCGCCTTCTACCGCGAGCGCAGCGGAATGATCAATCTGCAGACCAAGCGCGGCTGTCCGGAGCACTGCGTCTACTGCAACTACCCCCAGCTGGAAGGGAGCCGGGTGCGGCCCATGGAGCCCCGGGCGGTGGTGGACGCGCTGGAGCGGGCGGTGCGGGAGCACCGGGCCGACCACTTCTTCTTCACCGACGCCATCTTCAACGACCGGGAAGGCCACTACCTGGCCGTGGTGGAGGAGATCCTGAGGCGGGACCTGGCCGTCTCCTGGTGCTGCTACCTGCGGCCCCAGGGGCTCGGCCGCAAGGAACTCGCGCTCATGATCCGGGCCGGGCTGCACGCGGTGGAACTGGGCACCGACGGGGCCTGCGACACCACCCTGCAGGCCATGGGCAAGAACCTGACCTTCGCCGAGGTGCTGGAGGTCACCGCCGCCTGTGCCGCGGAGTACCTGCCCTGCGCCCACTTCGTCATGTTCGGCGGACCGGGCGAGACCCCGGAGACGGTGGCGGAAGGCCTGGCCAACCTCGAGCGGCTGGACCGTTCGGTGGTGTTCGCCTTTTCCGGCATGCGCATCCTCCCCGGCACCCCCCTGCAGGCCCTGGCCCTCCGCGCCGGCCTCATCACCCCCGGGACTTCCCTGCTGGAACCGGCCTACTATTTCGCGCCGGGGCTGGACGTGGAGGCCATGAACCGGGAAATCGCCCGCGCCTTCCACCACCGGCGGGACCGGGTCTTCCCCCCGGAGGAAGGGCGCCGGCGCCAGCAGACCCTGATTCGCATGGGCTACCGGGGCCTGCTCTGGGACACCCTGCTCCGGTGGCGCCCAGCCGCGCTCCCCGCCATTCCGAACGGAACCGCCCATGCCAACCCCTGAAAAGATCCTCCTGGTCCACCCCCTGGGCTACCGGGCCGATGCCGCCGGCAAGGACATCACGCGGCTCGCCAACATCATGCCGCCCCTGGGCCTGGCCAGCCTCGCGGCCTACATGGAACAGCGGAGCATCAGCTCCACCATCATCGACTGCTTTGCCCAGCCGGATTCCGACCAGGCGATCCGGCAGTTCCTCCTGGACCAGCGGCCCGCCTTCATCGGGTTGAGCTGCACCACCTCCAGTTTCCTGGACGGCGTGCGCATCGCCCGCCTGGCCAAGGACACCCTGCCCGGCATCCGCGCGGTGTTCGGCGGGCCGCACGTGTCCGCACTCAAGGGGCGGATCCTGGAAGAATTCCCGGAAGTGGACTTCACAGTGGTGGGCGAAGGGGAGGAGACCCTCACCGAGCTGGTGCAGAGCCGGGGCGAAGCGCCGGCCGGGGTGAAGGGCCTCATCTACCGGGACGGTGCGGACGGTCCCACCGTCTTCACCGGCTACCGGCCCCAGGGCCTGGAACTGGACACCCTGCCCTTCCCCGCCTACGAAAAGCTGGCCGGCTTCCCGGACGCGTACAAGCTGCCCATCTTCAACTACCCCACCGTGCCCAACACCAGCTGCATCTCCAGCCGCGGCTGCCCCTACGCCTGCAGCTACTGCGACCGCTCCGTGTTCCGGCGCAGCTTCCGCTTCAACTCCGCCGACTACCTCTACGCCCACCTGCGCTACCTGAACTCCCGGTTCGGGGTGCGCCACATCAACTTCTACGACGACCAGTTCACCTTCAACCGGGCCCGGGTGGAAGCCTTCGCCGACCTGATGCTCAGCCAGCCCCTGGGCATGACCTTCAACTGCGCCGTGCGGGCCGAGCACATCGACGCCGACCTGGTGCGCCGGCTGAAGGCGGCCGGCTGCTGGATGATGAGCCTGGGGATCGAGTCCGGCGACCAGGAGCTGCTGGCCCACCACCGCCAGAATCCGGACCTGGACCTGCTGGCGGGCCGGATCCGGATGATCAAGGCGGCGGGCATCCGCACCAAGGGCCTGCTCATGATCGGCCTGCCGGGCGAGACCGAGCAGAGCATCCAGCGGAGCATGGACTATGTCTTCAGCCTGCCCGTGGACGACTTCAACCTGGCCAAGTTCACCCCCTTCCCCGGCTCGCCCCTCTACGAGCGCATCCGCGAGGAGGGCACCTTCGACGAGGACTGGGAGAAGATGGACTGCATGCACTTCCAGTTCGTCACCCACGGCATGACCCGGGAGCGGCTGGAGGACCTGTTCCAGGCGTTCTACCGGGCCCACTTCAAGCGCGCCAAGGTGCTGCTGGGCTATGTGGCCATGCTGTGGCGCTCGCCGGACAGCTGGCTGCGCTTCCTGGCCAGCCTGCCCAGCTTCCTGCGCTTCACCCGCACCACCACCCGCTTCGCGGACAAGCGGTTGAACGACGCGTCGGCGCCCCGTATCATGGACTCTACCAAGTAGCGCCAACGCAGTCATCGGGAGCGTCCCCCATGGACCTCAAGGAACAGCTCAAGACCCTCCTCATTGCCGAGCTCAACCTCGAAGACGTGCGGCCGGAGGACATCGTCGACGGCGACCCGCTGTTCGTGGAGGGGCTGGGCCTGGATTCCCTGGACGCCGTGGAGCTGGTAATGCTGCTGCAGAAGCACTTCGGCATCGAGCTCAAGAGCATGGACGAGGGCCGTCCCGCCTTCGCGTCCATCAACTCCCTGGCCGCCTTCATCGAAGCGCGCCAACGGACATGACCCGCGGGGCGGTCCCCATCACCGGCCTGGGCTGCGTCAGCGCGGCCGGGCCGACCCTGGACGCCTGCATGGCCTCCATGTTCCGGGGCCACCGGGCCCCGGCGCCGCCGCGCCGGTTCAGCACCAGCCATTCCGTCCGCTACCCGGTGTTCGAGGTGCCGGATTTCCAGGCCCCCGCGGCCATCCTCCGCACCGCGGCGCTGCTGCTGCAGGCCGCCGGGGAGGCCCTGGCCGACGCCGGGCTGGACCGGGAGCTCCTGGCTTCGCTGAGGGTCGGCGCCTGCATCGGCACCACCGTCGGCAGCGCCATGAATGACGAGGCCTTCTGCCGGGCGTTCCGCACCGGCGCCGACCCCTCCATGGGGCCCATGGACCGGATCCTGGCCAGCAACCCGGCCGCGGTCCTGGCCCGGGAGCTGGGCCTCACCGGCCCCTGCCAGACCATCGTCAACGCCTGCTCCTCGGGCACCGACGCGGTGGGCCTGGGCGCTTCCTGGATCGAGGCCGGGCTGTGCGACCTGGTGCTGGCCGGCGGGGCCGACGAGCTGGGCCGGATCACCTACAACGGCTTCATCTCCATGCGCATCTACGCGCCCGGCCCGTGCCGGCCCTTCGACCGGGACCGGGAGGGGCTCAACCTGGGCGAGGGCGCCGCGGTGCTGGTGCTGGAATCCCCCGGGCTGCTGGAGCGCCGCCGGGCCAGGGCCCGCGCGTTCGTGCTGGGCTACGGCTCCTCCTGCGACGCCTACCATCCCACCGCCCCCAGCCCCGACGGGGCCGGCCTGGAGCGGGCCCTCCAGGAGGCCATGGCCGCCGGGGGCATCGACCCTTCCCAGGTGGCCTTCGTGAACGCCCACGGCACCTCCACCGCCGACAACGACCGGGTGGAGGCCCAGGTGCTGGCCAGGAAGCTCCCCGGCGTGCCGTTCCTGTCCACCAAGGGCTTCACCGGCCACACCCTGGGCGCGGCCGGGGCCATGGAGGCGGCCTTCACCGTGGCCTGCCTGGAACAGGGCCGGATTCCCGCCAGCGCCGGCTTCGCCACCCAGGATCCGGACCTGGGCGCGGCGCCCGTGCGGGAGAACACCAAAACCCGCGGCACCGTCGCCCTGTCCCAGTCCCTGGCCTTCGGCGGCAACAACGCCGTGCTCGCCCTGGGCCTGGGGGCGCGGCCATGAGGATCGCGGTCCAGGGCGTCGGCGTGGTGGGCGGGTTCGGCTGCGGGGTCCAGGACCTGGCCCAGGCCCTGGCCCGGGGCTCGACTCCGGCGGGCGTGCTCCAGGTGCCCACCGGACGGGAGATCCCCGCGCTCCGGGCCGACCCCTCGCCCCTGGACCGCTTCGTGCCCAGGCGGAACCAGCGCCGCCTGGACTTCTTGTCCAGGATGACCGCCCTGGGCGCCCACCTGGCCCTGGAGGACGCCGGCGTGCTGGCCGAGGACCATGGCGCCCTGGCCGTGGTGGTGGCCAGCGGCTACGGCGCCACCGGCGCCACCATGGCCCTGATCGACTCCATCATCGAGGGCGGGGACGCGTGCACCTCCCCCATCCACTTCGCCGGATCCCTGCACAACACGCCGGCCGCCCACCTCTCCATCCTCCTGGGCGCCAAGGGCCCCAACCTCAGCGTCAGCCAGTTCCAGCTTTCGGTGCCCTCGGCGCTCATGGCCGCGCGGCTCTGGCTGGAGCAGGGACGGGCGGAGCGGGTGCTGTTCGGGGCGGTGGACGAGCTGTCCGAGCTGATCGGCCACCTGTGGGCGCGGCAAGGGGAGCTGGAACGCCCCTGGGGTCCCGGCCCCCCCGGGGAAGGCGCGGCCTTCCTGCTCCTCTCCAGCCGCGAGGAGGCCCGGGAGCCCTATGGCATCCTGGAGCAGGCGGTCACCGGCCAGGGCCCGGCCCCCGGCCTCGCTCCCGCCGGCCTGGTGTTCCTGAGCGGCGGCGAGGATCCCGCCGCGTCCGGCCTTCCCACCCATCGCCTCGCGCCGGTGTACGGCCACATGCCCCCGGCGCCGGCCTTCGACCTGGCGGCGGCGGCCATCCTGCTCAGGCAGGGCGCGGATGGCCCTCCAGGCTTCCGCGACGCCCAGGGCGCCGCGCCGGAGTCCATCGCCTGCCTCACCCGCGCCGATGAAGGCTTCGGCCTGGCGAGGCTCAGATCATGCCGCCGTTGACGCCGATCACCTGCCGGGTGATGTAGCCCGCCGCCCGGGAGAACAGGAACCCCGCCATGGCCGCCACGTCCTCCGGCCGGCCCACCTTGCCCATGGGCACCACCTGCAGCGCGTGCTTCAGCTCCACCCCGGCCAGCATCTCGGATTCGATCAGGCCCGGGGCGACGCAGTTCACCGTGATGCCGCGGCCCGCCAGCTCCACGGCCAGGGCCTTGGCGGCCCCGATCAGGCCGGCCTTGGCGGCGCTGTAGTTCACCTGGCCGCGGTTGCCCATCACCCCGGAAACCGAGGCGATGCAGACGATCCGCCCGCCCTTGCGGGTGCGGATCATGGGCATCATCAGCGGGTGGACCACGTTGAAGAACCCGTCCAGGCTGGTGTCCAGCACCAGGTCCCAGTCCTCCTGGGTGAGGGCCGGAAAGGCGTTGTCCCGGGTGATGCCGGCGTTGCAGACGATGCCATAGTAGGGCCCGGCCGCCTCCACCCGGGCTTCCAGAAGGCTGCGCACCTGGTCCCGGTCGGTGACGTCGAACGCCAGCACGTCGGCGCTGCCGCCCAGGGCCCGGATCTCCGCCGCCAGGGCTTCGGCCTGCGCCACCCGGCTGCGGCAGTGCACGGTGACGGAGAACCCGTCCCGGGCCAGCTGCAGGGCGATGGCCCGGCCGATGCCGCCGGTGGCGCCCGTGACCAGGACTCGATTGGGGGCGGGCTGGGCTTGGATGGTCATGGGCGGCTCCGGCTAGTCAGGTTCGTACACTTTCAGGATGGCACGGGCCAGGGTGACGCCGTCGCGGCGCAGCTCGCAGGCGAAGGCGCTCAGGCCCATGGCGTCGGCATAGTGCACCCTGGCCACCACCTCCAGCAGGGCCCCGGCGGGAAACGACGGCACCTCGCAGGTGTATTCCCGGGTCCCCAGCAGATAGCCGTACTTGGGGGCAATGCCCAGGTGCTTCTGTCGGTTGCCGCTGTAGGCGGAAATGGTCTGGGCCATGAGTTCCAGCCCGAACCAGGCTGGCATGGCGCCGTCCGGGTCGGCGTACCAGGCCCCGGGATCCACCCGGGTCAAGGTCGTGCACTGCTGCCCGTTGACCTCCCGCACTGCGTCGATGAGGAGCATCGGCGGCTGGTGCGGCACCAGGGGGATCGTGGGTTCCATGGCTTCGGGACTCCGTGGGCGGAAGCTGTCCGCCATCATGACTGCTCTCCCGGCCGCAGGGCCAGGAAGGAAAGGGGGATGGTGCCGGCGACGCCCAGGGCGAGGGTGAAGCCGAAACCGCGCAGGGCCGGGGTGTGGCTGAAGGCCAGCAGGCCGTATGAGATCAGGGTGGCGGAGGCCGCCAGCAGCACGCCCAGCAGCGCCGAGGGGTCGCTGGTGCCCCCCTCCTCCAGGAAGACCGTGTAGTCCACCCCGAAGCCCAGCAGGAGGATCAGAGCCATGACCGTGAACAGGGTGACCGGCACCCCGGCCAGGGCGCCGCAGGCCAGGGCGAACAGCATCCCCAGGCAGGGCGGCGCGACCATGGCCCCGGCGGCCCGGAGCCCGCGCCACAGGCCCAGGAGCAGCCAGACCAGGACGATGGCGGCGGCCAGGGCCCAGGAGGCGATGCGCCGGTAGTGGCCCAGCAGGCCGGTCACGCTCCGGGCCTTGTCCACCAGGGCCACCCCGGGGATCCCGGCCGCGGCCTGGGCGAGCCGCCCGGAGTCCGGGGCGCCCAGGGGAAACACCACCGAACCCACGCCGTGGGCGGTGGCCCCCAGCCAGAGCAGGCGGAACGGGGTGGAGAACGGCATCTGGAAAAAGCCGTCCACGGTCAGGGGCCGCCCCTGGGCGGCCGCCAGGTCCGCATCCATGGCCGCGATGGCGCCCGGCTTGAACCCCACCTGACGCAGCGCCCGGTCCAGGTCCGGCTGCTGCGCCCGGCGGCGGGCCAGGGCCGCCTCCTGGCTGGCGGGGGAAGGCACGAAGCAGGAGACCGCCTGGATCCCGGTGAGCCCGGCCGAGGGATCGAGCCCGGCGAGCCGCCCCCGCAGCGTCTCCTCGCGCTGGAGCACCGCCCCCGCGGTGGGCCCCTCCACCAGGAAGAAGGCGCCGTTGTTGGACAGGCCGGTGAGCTCGCGGATGGCCTGCTCCTGGCGCGCCAGTTCCGCGGAGGGCCGGATCAGGCCCTGCACGTCGTCGTCCACCATGGACCTGGCCGCGCCGAAGGCCAGCAGCAGCGCCAGCAGCCCCAGCCAGAGCAGCAGGCCGGGCCTGGCCCAGAGCCGCGCGCTCCGGCCGAGCAGGCTCCCCAGCCGCGCCAGCAGCGCGGGCCTGGACGGCCCGGGCCGCTCCAGCCAGTCGGGCAGCACCAGGAGCACCGTGAGGAAGGCGCCGGAAAGCCCCACGATGGAGAACACAGCGATCTGCCGCAACCCCGGGAAGGGCGCCGCCAGGAGCGCCGTGTAGCCCAGCAGGGTCGTGCCCAGCCCGATCAGCAGGGCCGGCATGATCCGCCGGAGCGCCGGCCTGGGCCGCCAGGCCGCGCCCGCGCCCATCTGGTGGGCGAAGTAGAGGAACGAGTAGTCCACGGCCACCCCCAGGACGCTGCAGCCGCACACCAGGGTCAGCAGGTAGAGCTTGCCGAAGATGAGCAGGCAGGCTGCGGTCGCCGTGGCCAGGCCGGCCACCACGCAGCAGAGGCCCAGGACCAGGTGGCGCCCGGTGCGGAACACCGCGAAGTAGAGCGCGAAGATGCAGAGCATCGACAAGGTGGAGAACAGGTTGGCCTCCCCCTCCGCGGCCTGGCGGGCGTCGGCCGCGTAGAAGACCACCCCGGTGCGCAGCACCCGCGCCTCCGGGTAGGCTCCGCGCAGCTCGTCCTGGGCGGTCTTCACCGCCGCCGCCACCCGTTTCTGGACCCCGGGATCGTAGGCGGATCCGGCCAGGCCGGCGCTGATCAGGATGTTCAGGCCCTCGGGCGAGGGGATGGCCAGGAGCTGGTCCCGCACCTCCAGGTGCAAGGTGGCGAAGGGCAGGCCGGCGAGGAACGCGTCCAGGTGGCCCAGGGGGTCCAGGGCCGGCGCCGGGCCCGCCTGGGGGGAGGCCAGGCGCCCCTCCACCCGGGCCTTCAGGGTGTCCGGCATGGGCAGGGGGCCCGCCACGGGAAGGCGGAACCGGTAGTTGCCATAGAACCGGGCCACCGCTCCGGGGTCCACCTCCGGCAGGGTGGACTGGACCTCCAGGAAGGCCCCGGAACGGGCCAGGGCCCCGGCCAGGCGCAGCGCCGCGGCCTTGCTGCGGCCCTCGTCCCCCGCCCGCACCAGGAACATGGCCCGGTCCCCCGTGGACCTGGCCAGGGAACGGATGGCCGCCTCGGCCACCGGGTTCCGCTCGGTGTCGGGCAGCATGGCCAGCAGGTCCGTCTGCAGGGCCTGGCCGCCCGCGCAGCGCCAGACCCCGTAGCAGGCCATCAGGGCCACGCAGATCAGCCAGACCCAGGCCCGCCGGCGCATGCTCAGACGTTCGCCTTCGCCATGGCTTCGGTGAGCATGGGCGGGCACTCGAACAGCAGTTCCCCGGTGCCGGAGTCCACCGCCAGCTGGATGGTCTCGGCCTTGTTCACCCGCTGGCCGCTGGCCGCGTCGGTGAGCAGGTAGGTGATGCGCAGCCTGGCCTGGTATTCCAGCAGCTCGGCCTTGACCCGCACCGTCTGGCCGTAGCTGAGCGGCCGGATGTATTTCAGGTTGCACACCACCACCGGCCAGATCACGCCCCAGTCCTGCATCTGCTTGAAATCGAGGCCCACCCTGCGCATCATCGCGGTCCGGGCGATCTCCAGGTACTTCACGTAGTGGCCGTGCCAGGCCACGCCCATGGCGTCCACGTCATGGAAGGGCACCTCGATGAGGACTTCCCCGGTGAGAATCGGCTTCATTTGGTCAACCTCCCGTGACGGGCGAACAGGATCACCCCTGAGGACTTCCTGGCGGAACCCGCCAGGTATCGGAAGCGCAGCCGCCCGTGGCCGGGGTCGAAGCCGAGCCGGAGCTCCAGCACCTCGCCGGGCCGGACGAGGTCCTGGAATTTCAGCTGGCCGATCCCCCGGAAGCAGCCCAGGTCGCCGAACGCCTCGGCGCCGAAGCGGATGGCCCAATCCACCTGGACCACCCCCGGCAGGATCGGGTTGCCGGGGAAGTGTCCCTGGAAGGCCGCCAGGTCCGCGTCCATGGCCAGGGTGAAGCTCTCCTCGGAGCCGGAGGCCCGATCGAGGAC
>PLUC01000081.1 GCA_003165415.1 Holophagaceae bacterium | reverse complement strand
AAGTCCAAACTGCAGAGCAGCCGTAGCGGAGCAAGCTCCGCAACGGCTGCTAGAACCGTGCCACCACGCCGAAGCCCATGCCGTTGCGGTCCAGCAGGGCGTCCAGGTTGCTGTTGACGGAGCCCTGGGGCACCCGGAAGTGCTCATTGTCGTAGAACGCCATGACTCCCAGCCAGGAGATGGGGAAGACGCGCAGATCGATCCCGGTGTGGCCGTAGGTGCATCCCTTGTATTCGAGCACGTGGTAGGATGCCCGGCCCACCACCCGGCCGTTGAGCCCGGTGAAGCCCACGGCAGGCCCGATCTGGGGAATGGGCATCGTGGTCTTGTAGTCCGCGGTGGCGTTGACCCCGGTGAAGGGTTCCACGGCGCTGGCGTCCAGCTGCACCTGGGTGGCCCGGGCGCCCAGATCCAGGCCGATCCAGAACTGGGACCACTTGAGGGCCCGGATGGTCCAGTTAAGATTGTTGTTGGTGGCCTTGAAGCTGGAGGTGACCACCGCGTTGGCGTTGAACTGCTGGCCGTTGATGGTGATGTTCCGGTGGATCCTGGCCATGCCGGCATAGTCCTGCTCGTCCCGGGAGATCTCCAGGCCGAACCGGGTGCCTTCGTAGGCCGCGCCGAAGCCGATCTTGGTGGAGCTCTTCTGCAGGTTCAGATCGCCCTGGAGGTCGACGTCCATCGGCTCCCCGTTGGAGGTTCCGTTGAAGTAGCCCGTCAGGGACGGGGTGAACCGGTGCACATCCAGATACCAGTGGCTTTGGGTGCCCTGCGCGAAGGCCGGCAGGGCCGTGACCAGGATGAGGCATGCCAGGGGAAAACGCATGGAGTCTCCTTGAAAAGCCCCTCGGCTCACGAAGGGCGTTCGAATGCGAGGTTCACTGACCCAGGTTGAGGGTGGCGCCGGAAATGGTCATCTGGCCGCAGGTGGAGCCGAACACCACGGTGGTGGTTGCATTCCCCAGCGTGGCGCTGTTCAGATCGAGGCTCAACGTCCCGCTGATCGGGTAGCCGCAGGAGGGGGTGGATTGGGTGTTCCAGACCAGGGCGGGCGACAGGTCAACGGTGACGGTGAACACGGTAGGCAACGCGATCTGGTAGTCGCCGAGGAGGCTGACGGCGCTGAGGTCGGTCCAGTTCACGGTCAGGGGGTTGGAACTGGAAATGATGAACTGGTATGTGCTGGAGTTGTTCGGGGGGACGGGGTTGGGGTTGTAGGACGCCAGGAAGACGCTGGGAGTGGTGACAATGGCGGTGGTGCCGGTGACGGCGATCTGCTGCGCGCCCGAGTAGACCCAGGACCAGGCCGGTGTCACGGCGGTCGCCGGGGTCACGGTCAAGTTGTTGAAGGTTTCGGTATAGGTGGTGGTCGCGCCCGAGGTCGTCCAGCCGAGCGTGATCGATCCATTGATGACGCCGCCGTTGGCCGCCGTGACGTTGTTGAAGGTCAGCGTGGCGGGATTGGGGGCCGGGCTGCCGACCTCGGGAGTGATTTTTTCGACCTGGGGCGACAAGGTGCCGTTGGCCGTGACACCGGTGGGCAGGCCGGAGGCCCCGGTCAGGGTGTCCGGCCGCACCAGCTCGATGTCCATGAACGTCAGGGTGGACACCCCCGCCGGGGCGGTCTTGATGGCATTCGGGTTGTCGCCGTTCACCGACGTGCTCCCCGAGGTCCCCCCGCAGGAAATCAACCCGAGGGTCACCAATAGACAGCATCCAAGGCCGAGTTTCATGGCACGCCTCCGGGCTAATGCCCCGCAAACCAGCGAGGCGTTGGGTAAAAAGGGGGTGTTCCGATCAACTTAGGCCATTCTTCCCGGAAGCACAATGGCCAATGAACTTTCCCGCACCGATTTCACCCCCTGCTACTTCTTCTTGACCACCGAAGTGACCCAGGCGGCGAACTCCCGGGGCGGCAAGTACCCGGGCTGCCGGGCCACCTCCTTGCCGTCGGCGTTGAGGATGAGCAGCGTGGGGTAGCCGTCGACCTTGTACTGCTGCTCGATGTAATTATCCTTGGTGGGCTTGTACTTCTCGTCCTGGGTCTCGATGCTGAGCGGCACCACCCGGGCCAGGGCGCGCCGGGCCTCGGGGCTGGGGAAGGTGTCCTTCTGCAGCTTCTTGCACCAGTAGCACCAGCCGGTGTGCACATCCAGGAAGATCAGCTTGTTCTCCGACTTGGCCAGTTCCTGGGCGGCCGGAAGGCTGGTCTCCCATTTCATCTCGGGGACGGCGGCGGCAAGGGTGCTGGCGGCCAGCAGGAGAATGGCGAGGATCTTCATGGGGGACTCCGCGGGGGCGGTCTGCCCGCCCAGGATGACAAGCGTAACTGAATGATGGACCATGATGGGAAAATACCTGCCGTGATTGCCGGAAGCCAGGGAAGCGTTCACCATGGATCCATGGCCATCGAAAGTTCCACCACCATCCGGGTCCGCTACGCGGAAACCGACGCCATGGGCATCGTGCACCATTCGGTCTTCCCGGTGTGGATGGAACTGGGCCGTTCCGACCTGCTGCGCATGGCGGGCCAGAGCTATGGGGAATGGGAGGCCCAGGGCGTGTTCATCGCCGTGGCCGAGCTGTGGGTGAAGTACCGGGCGCCCGCCCATTTCGACGAGCAGGTGACGATCCGCACCTGGGTGAAGGAGGCCGGGCGCAGGAAGGTCGTCTTCGGCTACGCGGTGACCCGGGACGAGGTCCGCCTGGCCGAGGGCGAGACGGTCCACCTGGTCATGGGCCGCGACGGGCGCAACCGCACCCTCCCGGATGCCATGCTGGCACTGGTGAACAAGGCTTGGTGAACGGGCTGGTTTGGTGTTTAGCTTGAGGTATGACGACCTTGCGCCCCATTTCCTTGTACAACACCCTCACCCGCTCGGTGGACCCGGTGGTGCCGCTGGTGCCGGGGGTGATCTCGCTCTACACATGCGGGCCGACGGTGTACAACTTCGCGCACATCGGCAACCTGAAGACCTACTTGTTCCAGGACCTGCTGAAGCGCACCTTCCTGGCGGGCGGCTACCAGGTGCGCCACTGCATGAACATCACCGACGTGGAGGACAAGATCATCCGAGACTCCCAGGCGGACCTGAGCCCCGACGCCGGCAACCCCGAGCGCTTCGCCGCCATGAAGGCCCTCACCGACCGCTACACCGCCTTCTTCCTGGAAGACCTCGCCGCCCTGGGCATCCTGCCGCCCACCTACACCCCCAAAGCCACCGAGCACATCCCCGACATGATCAGGATGGTCCAGGAGCTGGAAAGCAAGGGCTTGGCCTATTCCCGGGACGGCAGCGTCTACTACCGCATCGCCGGCCTGCCCCAGTACGGGCGCCTGGCCCGGCTGGACCGGGACGGGATGAAGCAGGGCGTGTCCGTGGACGCCGACGATTACGAGCGCGACTCCATGCAGGATTTCGTGCTGTGGAAGGCCGCCAAGCCCGGTGAGCCCTGGTGGGACAGCCCCTGGGGCCACGGCCGGCCGGGCTGGCACATCGAATGCTCGGCCATGGGCATCTCGCTGCTGGGCGAGCGCATCGACATCCACAGCGGCGGCGTGGACCTGATCTTCCCCCACCACGAGAACGAGATCGCCCAGAGCGAGGGCTGCCTGGGCCACCCGTGGGTCAACAGCTGGGTGCACGGCGAGTTCCTGCTGGTGAACGGCGAGAAGATGTCCAAGAGCCTGGGCAACTTCTACACCCTGCGCGACCTCCAGGCCAAGGGCTACGACCCCAGGGCCTTCCGCTTCACCATCCAGAGCAACCACTACCGCAAGGTGCTGAACTTCTCCTTCGACGGCCTCAAGGCCGCCGAACAAGCCCTGAAGCGCATCCGCCTGTTCCGCAAGCGCATGGAGGGCGAGGGCCTGCCCGGCCATGGCGAGTGGAAGGCGTCCATCGATCCCCTGGAGCGCGTGCAGACCGCCCGGGAGGCGTTCTGGACCGCCCTGGGCGACGACCTCAACACCCCCGAGGCCCTGGCCGCCCTGTTCACCGCCATCACCGACCTCAACGCCCAGGACGACCGGGTGGCCCTCACCCGGGCGGAGCGGGACGCGGTGCTGGCCTTCCTGATTGAAACCGACGCCGTCTTCGCCTGCTGGCCCCACGAGGAAGTGGAGACCGACACGGCGGTTGCGGCCCTGATCGAGCGGCGCAAGGCCGCCAAGGCCGCCCGGGACTGGGCCGAGGCCGACAAGGTGCGGGACCGGCTCAAGGAGATGGGCATCGTCCTGGAGGACCGCAAGGACGGCACGGTCACCTGGCGAAAAGCCTAGACCGCGGCGGCCACCATCTCCGGCGCCAGGCCCTCCAGGCACTCCCGGCGCTGGCAAAGCCGCTCCCGGCAGGGCGAGCACTCGATCCCGGTGCGCAGGACGCGTCCGGTCCCCTCGGGCAGGCCCGCCACCACCGGGTCCGAACCGCCGAACAGGCCCAGCACCGGCACCCCCAGCACCACCGCCAGGTGCAGCAGGCCGGTGTCCGGCGCCACCACCCGGTCCGCCTGGCGCAGGGCCGAGGCCAGCGTCCACAGACCGGATTCGGGCAGGGCCGGCACCCCGGTGGCCTCTGGCAGCCAGGCCCGCAGCGCCGCCTCCTCCGGGCCCAGGGACCAGCGCAGTTGGCAGCGGCCCTTCAGCAACTCCGCCAGGGTGATCCAGTGCCGCAGCGGCCAGCGCTTGATCGCCCCCCGGCGCGAGGCGCCGGGCACCAGCACCACCCTGGGCTGGCCGGCGGCCCACACCGGCCCCGGATCCGGCAGCGGGGCGTCCTTCAAGGCGGGCTGGAACCGGCCCAGCCCGGTGAGGCCCCGGCTGGCGCCGAACGCTTCGGCCAGCCCCAGGGCCTGGGCGTAGCGGCTCTGCCGGCGCCCAGGCAGCGGGTGGGTCTGGAGCAGCCCCGCCCCCTCCCGGGTCACCCCGTCGCCCCAGCGCTCGGGAATCTCCGCCAACCGAGGCGCCAGGGCCGACTTCAGGATGCCGTGGAAGTCCAGGGAGGCCTCGCAGCCGCGCAGCGCCGCCGCCACCCGCCGGAACTCGCCCAGGGCCGTCCAGGGCCGGCCCAACGCCCGCCGCGACACCAGCACCGGTTCCAGCCAGGGCATGGGTCCCAGCAGGAAGGCGTGGCGATCCTCCACCACCGCCTGGAACCGGGCTTCCGGAAAGGCGCCCCGCAGGTTGGCCCAGGCGGGCAGCACCCGGAGGATGTCCCCCAGGGCGGAGAGGCGGAGCAAGGCGACGCGCATGGTTACTATCGTAGCCTTTATCTCCCTTCCCTCCGCAAAGCCCGATACGCTTTAGACATGGTCAGAAGCAAGCAGTCTCC
Source organism: Holophagaceae bacterium (assembly GCA_003165415.1). Taxonomy (GTDB): domain Bacteria; phylum Acidobacteriota; class Holophagae; order Holophagales; family Holophagaceae; genus Mesoterricola. The sequence continues at coordinate 50,094 of PLUC01000081.1, read as the reverse complement.
CGGTCCCCGCGCCTCCGCTTTTTCCAGCCGCCCGCGGCGGGGGGAGCGACCCGGCCGGCCCGCGCCGCCCCAGCGGCCCTCCAGCCCCCAGCCCCCGGCCGCCCCCTCGTACCGCAATTCGGAGACCTTCGAGGCCACGTACCTGGGCCACCCGGAAGGAGCCGTGGGCTTCCTGCGCCCCATCGGCGCGCAGAAGCGCCAGGGCCTGGATCTCCTGGTGGACTGGCGGGAGGCCCACGGCGCCATCCACGGCGACCGCATCCTGGCAGAGATGACCGGCCTGACCTTCGACGGCCGGCCCCGGGCCAAGGTGATCAAGGTCCTCTCGCGCAATCCGGACCCCATCCCCGCCCACCTGCAGCAGCAGGCCTGGGGCTGGAGCGCGGTGCCGCTGGAGCCCAGGCTGTCCCAGATCGTCAGCGTCCCCCCCACCGACCTGGCCCAGGACGGCGACCTGGTGAGCATCCGCCTGGACCCCGACCCCGCCGCCCAGCAGATCCGCGGCGTGGTGCTGGCGCGCCTGGGCCGGCTCACCGACCTCAAGATCGAGAACAAGCTCACCGCCGCCCTGTTCAACCTGCGCACGGAGTTCCCCGCCGAGGTGATGGACCAGCTGGCCCCCTTCCCCACGGTCATCCCCGCCCCGTGGATCCAGGGCCGGGAGGATCTGCGCGAGCTGCTCACCGTCACCGTGGACCCACCCACCGCCAAGGACTTCGACGACGCCATCAGCCTGGAGCCGCTGCCGGACGCCGAAGGGGGCGGCTGGATCCTCGGCGTGCACATCGCCGACGTGAGCCACTATGTGGAGGCGGGCAGCCCCCTGGACCAGGAGGCCCTGCGCCGGGGCACCTCGGTGTACTTCCCGGACCAGTGCATCCCCATGCTGCCGGAACGCCTCTCCGGCGAGCTGTGCAGCCTGCAGGAGGGCGTGGACCGGCTCACCATGACCGCCTGGATCACCCTGGATCCCGAGCTCACCGTGGTGGAGACCCGCCTCAGCGAATCCGTCATCCGCTCGCGCAAGCGCCTCAGCTACGACCAGGTGAAGGAGGCCTGCATCGACCTGGTCCAGCCCCTGCGCAAGGCCCTGGGCCCCGACGTCTGCGCCCTGCTGGAGGAGGCGCTGAAGGTCTCCCGCAGCCTCACCCGGATCCGCCTGGGCCGCGGCGCCCTGAACCTGGACACCGAGGAGACCGAGTTCATCTTCGACGCCGAAGGCCGCCCGGTGGACGCCCGCCGCTACGCCCACCACGACGCCCACCGCATGATCGAGGAGTTCATGCTGCTGGCCAACGAGGCGGTGGCGCGCTACTTCACCCGCCGGAAGATCCCCACCATCTACCGCATCCACGACAACCCCGACCCCTTGAAGCTGGAAGCCTTCAAGGAGGTAGCCAGCGCCTTCGGGCTGCTGCGGGCCTATGACCTGCCCACCCCCGAGGTGCTCAACAAGCTCCTGGACAAGATCCGTGGCGGCCCCCTGGAGGCCATGCTCAACACCCTGCTGGTGCGCAGCCTGAAGCGGGCCGAGTACAGCGCCGACAACATCGGCCACTCCGGCCTGGCCCTGGAGGACTATCTGCACTTCACCAGCCCCATCCGCCGCTATCCGGACCTGACCGTGCACCGGCTGCTGCGCAAGGCCCTGCGCGGGGAAACCCTGCCCCCGGGCCTGCACGCCCAGCTGGCGGTGGTGGCCAAGAGCTGCAGCGACACCGAGCAGACCGCCACTGAGGCCGAGCGGGAGAATGACCGCTGGAAGACCTGCCTGATCATGAAGTCCAAGATCGGCCACCGCTTCGACGGCCGGATCCAGGGCTTCTCCCTGAAGGTGGCCTTCATCCGCCTGGACGCGCCCTTCCTGGAGGTGGGCGTGCCCCTGGGCGCCCTGGGCGGCACCTTCACCGTGGACCAGAACCGCACCAAGGCCGTGGGCCAGGGGGCCAACGTGGTGCTCTCCATCGGCGACAAGGTGAAGGTGGAGATCACCGGGGTGGACGAGGACCTGCGCCGGGTCTCGGCCTGGGTGGTGGAGGCCGCGGCCCAGGACGGCAAGGGCAAGAGCCGCAGCTTCATGCCCAGCCTGGCCGCCCCCGCCACCCTGCGGGAGGCCGACTTCGTGGCCGACCCGCGCCCGGCCCACAAGGCCAAGGCCAAGCCCGAGCGGCGCGGCGGGGTCCGTCCCGAACGCCCCGAACGCAGCGGGCGCCCCCCCGCCCGGGCCAAGCTGCCCAAGGGCAGCGTCCGCGGCGGCAGGCCCAAGACCTCCCCGGTCACCGGCTTCGGCAAGCCCCAGGCCAAGCGCAAGAAGGTCTGACCGTTCCATGCCCCCGACCCCCGCACCCTCCATCTGCCTCGGCGTGGATCCAGGCTCCCTGGCCTGCGGCTGGGCCGTGGTCACGCGCACCGGCTCGCGCATGGAGCTGCTGGAGGCCGGCGTGATCCGTTCCAAGCGGGGGGCCGATTTCGACCAGCGGGTGCTGGGCATCCACCTCAAGCTGAGCGAAGTGATCGCCCGCTACGCTCCCCAGTTCATGGCTGTGGAGTCCCCCTTCGTGGAGAAGAACGCCGCCACCGCCATCAAGCTCGGCCAGATCCGCGGCGGCATCCTGCTCACCGCCGGCCTGCACGGCCTGCCCGTGGGCGACTACAACCCCATGCAGGTGAAGAAGGCCGTCAGCGGCTACGGCTGGGCCGACAAGACCCAGGTGGGCAAGATGGTCATGGTGATCCTCAACCTCAAGACCGCCCTCCCCGCCGACGCCGCCGATGCCGCCGCCGTGGCCATCGGCCACCTGCTCACCACCCGGAGGACGGTTTAACGGACCCGCACCTCAAGTTCCGCCCCGGCGGAGACCCCCTGGCAGGTCACGGCCCGGACCCGCACCTTGCCGGCGCCGGCCTGGTCGAACCGGCCCTGCACCGCCACCGTTTCGCCCCCGGCGGCCGCGCCCTGGACCCGGCCCCGCCGGTCGCCGTCCGGATCCAGGAAATCCGCCGTGTAGTGGACGGTCAGGCCGGCCTTGGTCTCCACGGTGAAAATCACCACGCAGGTTTCGCCCACCGCCGCCTCCGGGGGCGGGGCCGCGCCCATGAGCGCCAGGGCCTCCCGCCCCTCCGCCTGGTGGTGGATTTCAGCGAGGCAGCGTCCGCTCGTGACGAAGACCCCGGGATCGTACCTGCCGTGCCCCTGGGGGCAGGAGGCCACGGTCCATGGTCCCTCCAGGGTGCCGTAGGCCTCGTCCAGAGGCCCGGGCAGGCCGTCCCGGACCAGGCCGCAGCGGGTGACGCCCTGGGCCGGGTCGCCGGCCACGGTCCTCACGCTACGACCGTCGTGGCTGACGATCCGGACCGCATGGTTGCCGTGGTCGGCGATGGCAAACCCGGCCTGGGTGCAGGTGATCCCGGTGGGATCGTTCAGGCAGGGCTGCCTCATGACTTCCCCCTCCTCCAGGTCCCGGAAACCCGGCAGGTCCACCACACCCAGAAGGGTTCTCACCTGGCCCTCCGGCAGCATGACCCAGCGCAGGGCATGGCCGTCCAGCATCAGCAGGGCCGCCAGGCGCGGATGCAGGCACATGCCCTTGAGATCGGTGAAGCGGGCCTGGGCGCCGCATCCATCCGCCGTTCCGGCCTCGCCCGCGCGGCCCGCCAGCGTGGTCACGGCGCCGCCGGAGATGACCCGGATCACCCGGTTGCCCCGGTCGGCCACATAGACCCGGCCCTGGGCGTCCACAGCCAGCCCCTGGGGATCGTTGAAGACCGCCGCGCGGGCAAACTCGGAATCCCGGTAGCCCGCCACCCCCGGGGTCCCCGCCAGGGTGGCCACCCGCCCATCCAGGCGCACGCTGCGAATCACGTGGTTGCCGCTGTCGGCGACCACCGCCTCCTCCCAGGGGGGGCTGAAGGGGCCGGGGCTGCTGGACCAGCGGTGGAAGACCGCGTGGGTGGGCGAACGGAACAGGGGCGGCCCGGCCGCAGGGCCCGCGAGCAGGGCGCCCACCTTGCCCAGCAGGGTGCGGGAATCCCGGTGCCCGGGCTGGCCGGGCTGGCCGCAGAGGGTGGCCACCTGCCCATCGGGGGTCACGGTCCGGAGCACGTGGCTCCCGCTGTCGGTCACCAGCAGGAGCGGCCTGGGACCCCGTGGGTCGCCGCTCCGCCCGGGCAGGTGGGCGAGGCCGAAGGGCTGCTGGAAGCGGGCGGAAGGGCCCTCCCCGTCCTGGTGCCCGCCGGGCGCCACGGCGCTGCCGCAGAACGGCAGCACGCCGCGCAGGTCCACCGGGCGATGGACGATGGTGCTGCGCCACTTGCCGGGCTCCTTGACGCTCGCCTTGAGGGCTTCCAGGCAGAGCGACGCCACCCGGCCGCGCCAGACCAGTTCCACCGCGCCGCCGCCGCACTGATCCCTGCGGACGAGGGCGTTCCCCTCCCGGTAGGCGAGCCGCACGCCCTCCAACGGCTCCGTCGGCCGCGGGTCGAAGGTGAACGGGATGCCGTACCCCGCCAGGAGCGTCCCCGGCGTCCCCGGCATGCCCGGCGCCGGCTCGGCCGGAATGATCCGGTGCCCGGGCAGCGGGCGCCTGCCCGTCTCAGGGTCCAGGAAAGGGAGGTCCGAGGTGAACGACTGCCCCCAGGGCTCGCCCAGGGACGCGCCGACCAGGCCGGCCACCTCCGCCGGAAACGGCAGCACCATGACCGAGGCTTCCCCCGCCTCGGCCGGGCCGGACCTGGGCATCGCCCGCACCCGCACCGCCGCGGCGCTCCCAGCACCCGGGGCCCGGTACAGGCCAGTGCGATCGTCGATCTCCCCCGGGCCCGCCAGGATGCTCCAGCGCTACCCCCCGGGCGGCTGCGCCCCGTCCATGGAGGCCGCGAAGGCGCAGGTGGCGCCGGCGCCGAGGGTGGCCTGCGCGGGGGTCACCCGCACCCCGGCCAGGGCCCAGGCATGGAACAGCAAGGCGACGAGCAGGCATCTGGACAAGGGCAGCCTCCGCGGGACGCCAGAGGAATGCGGGATACCCCGGCCAGGTTCCGGGCCCTGGCTATTCCACCAGGCGGCCCGCGGCTCCCGGGCCCAGGCCGCCCAGGTCGGCCCGCACCCTTGGCAGGCTCCCCGGATGGTTCTGCTGGAGGAAGGCCAGGACCTTCTCCCTCACCTCGCAACGCAGGTCGAAGATCTTGGAGGAATCGGCGGCGCTCATCAGCAGACGCAGCTCCAGGGTGCGCTCGGAACTGTTGGTGACCTGCACCCCGCCCACCTGGCCGTCCCACAGGGCTGAAACCTTGAGGATGGCCTGCAGTTCCCGGCGCACCTCGTCCACCGGCACGCTGTAGTCCACGTACAGGAACACCGTCCCCAGCAGGTTGGCCGAGACCCGGGTCCAGTTCTGGAAGGGCTTTTCCAGGAAATAGGTCACCGGCACCACCAGCCGGCGCAGGTCCCAGATCTTGATCACCACGTAGGTGAGGGTGATCTCTTCCACCCGGCCCCACTCCCCCTCGACGATGACCGCGTCGTCGATGCGGATGGGCTGGGTCAAGGCGATCTGCAGGCCGGCGAAGAGGGTGGCGATGCTGCGCTGGGCGGCGAAGCCGAGGATGATGCCGATCATTCCGGCCGAGGCCAGGATGCTCACGCCCACATGGCGGATCCTGTCGAAGGTCATCAGCATGAAGGCGGCGGAGATGATCATGATGGCCACCAGCACGACCTTCACCAGGATGGTCAGCTGGGTGTGGACGGCCCGGGCCTTGAGATTGTCCTGGATCTGCACATCGAAGTGGCTCAGGACGATGTCCTGCACCGCCAGGGCGATGTTGATGAAGAGCCAGGTGATGGCGGCGATGATGGCGAGGCTGAACAGGTGCTTCAGGGCCTCGGTGGCCACATCGGAAAAGGCCAGCGGGGGCACCGCCAGCGTCACCGCCAGCAGGGGCAGCAGGATGCGCACGGGACTGCGCAGGCGCTTGACCAGGCCAACGCCGAGGGTGGTCCCGGCCCGCCTGGCCAGGCGCAGGAGGATGAAGAACAGGATCCAGTAGACGGCCAGTCCCACCAGCGCCGCCGCCAATACCAGTCCGGTGGCCAGGGTGAGACTCTCCCATCCGTTCAGGTCGGTCATCCAGGGTACCCGGTGCATGGTCAGCCCGGGGCGGACAGGGCCAGGGCCGCGTCCACCCGGTGCAGCTCGATGCGGTCGGAGCCGCCGTTGCGCAGCGAGAGGATCAGGGCCAGGTGGTCGCGCAGGTGGCGGGTCAGGAGGAAGTTCTCCCGGACGAACTCCTTGCCCTTGAGGCCCATCTCCTGGAGCTTGTCCTGGTAGTGGAGCAGGTAGCGGATCCGGTAGGCGGCGCCTTCGGGGGTGTCCACCAGGAAACCGGTGTGGTGGTCGATCACCTGGAGCCGGATGCCCCCGGTGTTGCCGCCGATGACCGGTTTGCCCTTCCAAAGCGCCTCGGTCACGGTGAGCCCGAAGCCCTCCCTCAGAGACTTCTGGATGACGATGTCCGCCGACCGCTGCAGCGCGTTGATCACCCGGTTGGCGTCCGCGGGGAGCATGAGGATGTGGATGTCCGGGTCCTCCGCCGCGGCGGCGTAGACCTCGGTGAGCACCGCGGCCCCCTCGGGATCATCGTCGGCGCTGCCTCCGGCCAGCACCAGCTGCAGGTCGTGGGCGAACCGCTTGGCCAGCCGGTAGGCCTCGATGACCCCCAGGGGATCCTTGAACCGGTCGAAGCGGGACACCTGGAGGATGGTCCGGCGCGAACGGTCGATGCCGTGCTGCCGGCAGACAGTATCAACCTCCTCCCCGGGGAGGTCCATGTTCTTGTCGGACAGGGGGTCGATGCTGGGCGGGATCAGGCAGATGGGGTGGGGCATGGGCTGGGCGAAGGTGGCGATGGAAAAGATGCTGGCGTCGTACTGGGAGGTGAAGGTGCGCAGGTACCTCCACACGGGCCGGTAGGGCTTGCTGGCGTCGATGTGGCAGCGCCAGATCCACTTGCCCTTGCGCTCGGGGAAGTGGCTGATCAGCGGCGCCGGCTGGGGATCGTGGATGAACACGATGTCCGCGTCATCCAGGATGGGCCTGAGGATTTCCGCGTTGGCCGCGTTGACCTCCTCGTAGGCCTTGAGCAGGGCCTTGGGGATGGCCACATGGTTGCCCTGGAGGGCGTTGTGGAAGGACTTGGTGCAGCGGTAGAACTCGTCCCCGCCGGCGATGACCTCCCAGGAGGTGTTGATGCCCAGCGAATTGGAGAGCGGCACCAGCTTGGTGAGGATTTCCGCCACGCCGCCGCCCACCCGGGTGGAGTTGACGTGGACGACCTTCAGGCCCTTGAGCGGCTCCGCCAGCTGGAACAGCTGCTCGATGACTTCGGGGCCGACGATGCGCTGGTAGTCCTCCAGCTGGATTCGGGGTAGCGCTTTTTCGTCCATGCTAGGCCTCCTTGACCTGGTGATCGGAGAAATACGCCGAGACGACGGCCACAAGCGTCTGCCGGAGTTCCGCCAGCGGCACGAAGAACAGGTCCACCGTGGACAGCGCCTCCACCAGGTCCAGGAACTCGTCCCCGTAGGCCAGCAGCCAGGCCCGGAAATCATCCAGGTCCGGCATGCGCAGGCGGGCGTCGATGAAGTGGTAGAAGACGCTGCTGGCGGAGAGCGTGGGCAGGACCTCCACCAGGTCCCTGGGATGGGCGATGGTGCGGGGCGTGTCGAACACCACCACCCGGGAGCGCATGAAGTTGAACTGCTCGTCCGCGGGGGACCAGGCCACGATCTCCGTCTCCTCCAGACGCTGTTCGATGGTCTCGATCAGTTCCTGCCTCAGCGCCTCCAGGTCGGGGAAATCCATGGGGTCGATGATGCCGAGGCGCTCCCCGAGCCGGTGGTCGTGCAGGCTCCGGTGCACCCAGCCGGCGAACATGTTGGGGTATTCGGGGTGCTCGAAACCGGAGTAGAGCCGACTGCCCCAGAAGTGGTAGTAGATGCATTCCGTGCTCACCTGGGCGAGCCGGTCCCGCAGTTCGCGGAGGTTCTGGGCGCGCAGGCCGGTGGCGTAGGCCGACAGGGCGCAGTCCCGGACCAGGAAGGGGGCTTGGGTTTCGGGGGATTCCATGGGTGACTCCATTGGGGGATGGGACGGTTTTTCACGCGGGTTTCGGGCTTCGCATCAGGAGCAGGGCCACGGGGAAATGGGCCAGGACCTCCGCCAGCGGAAGCCAGAACCGGGTTTCCTCACGCTGGGCGGCGTGGCATTCGCCGGTGAGGACATTGCAGTAGTCTCCCGCGGCCGGGACCTCGAGCCGGTGCCCCTGCCAGACGGCGCCGCCTTCCGGCTCCAGGGTCTTGAACAGCCGGGGCGCCACCACCACCGCCAACTCGTCCTTGAGGCGCCGGGCGAAGGCGCAGATGTGGCCGGCCCGGGCGCCGTCGGCATGCAGCGGCAGGTAGTCCCCGTCCCGGAACAGGTCCGGATGTTCGCGCCGGCAGGTCAGGGCGCGCCAGGTGACGAAGCACTTGGCCCGGCCATCCTCCAGGCCGGCCAGCAGGGACCGGGCCTGATCCAGGTTGGCAGCCAGATCCGCGTCCGGCGCCCGCAGGCCCTCCAGGATCGATCGGCGGAGCTGGAAATCCACCGCCCGGCGGTTGTCGGGGTCCACCAGGCTGAACACCGGCAGTTCCAGGCCCTGGTAGATGTCCGGCACGCCGGGACCGGCGATCTTGAGCAGGACCAGGGAGAGGCCGCTGAGCAGTCCCGGGCGGGCCACGCTGGCCACGGTCTCCTGAAGCTCCGCCAGGAAGCGCCCGTCGCCCAGGACGGACGCCACGAAGCGCGCCAGGGCGGCCTCGTAGCCCGGGTCGGGATGGTTCCAGCTGGTGTGCTCCTTGGCCTCCCGGACCGCCTTGAGCAGGTGGCGCTGCACCCGCTCCCGGAACACCTCCAGGGCCTCGGGGTCCATGGCCACCAGGGGCCAGGCGCCGAGCAGGGTCTGGTACAGCAGGTACTCGTCGTTGCGGGAGGGCTCGGTGCCGCCGTCCGGCCCGGTGGTCTTCCGGCCGCGGTTCATGCGGGACCACCGGCGCAGGGCCAGCTTCCACGCCGCCGGCATCTCCGAGAGTGCATCCACCCGCAGGCGGAAGTCCTCCGAGTGCTTGCTGTCGTGGGTGGAGGTGGCGAGCATGCCGTGGGGCCAGGCCCGTGAACGGCGCCGGCTGGCCTCGTGGAAGGCGGCCAGGGTGGTGCCGAAGGCCCGGGGATCGCCGCCCACATCGTTCAGGGAGACGAGGCGGTGGTAGCGGTAGAAGCAGGTGTCCTCCATGCCCTTGGCCATCACCGGCGCGGTGTACTGCTGGAACTTCATCGCGAAGGCGTGCACCCGGCCGGCGTACTCGGCGGCATGGCCCTGGGCGATCTCGCCGCCGAGCACCTCCCGGATGAAGTCGAACACGTCCGCGCCGGCCTCCGGGAGGCCTTTCCTGGCGGTGGCCACGGCCCACTCCAGGAAGCGGCGGTCCTGGTCCGAAAAGTGGCCCGGGGTGAGGTAGGTGCGGTACACCGGGAACCGGGCCACCACTTCCGACAGCGCCTCGCGCAGGTTGTTGAGGGTGAAATCGCAGGTCTGGCGGTTGGCCAGGGCGATGCCCGAGAGCTGGTTCGCCAGGACGTTCAGCTCGCTGGCCAGGGCGGTGCGGATGATCAGGGCCTTGCACCGGTGGAGCAGGTCGTCGAAGGTGGTCTTCTGGCCGGTGAACTCCGCATAGATCCTGTCCATCCGGCGCTCCGCCGAGCCGTCCACGAACAGCCCATTGGCCTCGTTGGCGAACCGGTAGCCGGTCTCCCCATGGATGGGCCAGTCCTCGGGGATCCGCTCATGGCCGGCGAGGATCTTTTCGGCGACCAGGTACAGCGGCTGGCTGCCGGCGCCCTCCCCGCGGATTTCCGCCGCGCGCCGCTGCAGCCGCCGGAAATAGGCGAGGGGATCGTAGAGGCCGTCCGGGTGGTCCAGGCGCAGGCCGTCCAGGTACCCCTGGCGCACCCATTGCAGCAGCAGCGCGTGGGTGGCCTCGAACACCGGCTCCAGTTCCATGCGGATGCCCGCGAGATCGTTGATGTCGAAGAACCGCCGGTAGTTGATGTCGTCCGCGGCCACGCGCCAGTAAGCGAGGCGGAAGGCCTGGGCCTGGATCAGCTGGTGCAGGAGGTCGAAGCTCCGGGGATCGCCCGGGGTTCCCTGGAAGGCCCGCAGGTTCTCCTCCACGAACAGGCGGATGTCCTCGGACCGGCCCCAGAGGGTGGCCAGCCGCTGCTTGCTGATCTCCTTGTCCCGGGCCCGTTCGGCCGCCGCCGCCGGCTCGGCCTGGTCCCGGGCGGGCAGGTGCCGGAACGCCGCCACGATGCTTTCCAGTTCCAGCAGCTCGGGCGCGGCTTCCCCCAGGCGCGCGCCCAGGCGGTCCATGCCCTGGGCGAGGATCCTCGGGTATTCGCCCGGATCCACCGGGAAGCAGTGCTTGCCGTAGTCCAGCCGGTATTCGCCCCGGGGCCCGTCGAAGGCCAGGGTGATGTCGCCCCCCTCCAGGGCGCTGCCGTACGGGGCCCCCAGCACCGGCAGGAGCACCTTCCCGCGCAGCTCTTCCTTGAGCGGCCGCCAGTCGATGTCGAAGAAGCTGGCGAAGGCGGAAGCCTGGCCATTCTCCAGCATGTCCTGCCACCAGGCGTTGTCGCTGCCCAGCACGGCCATGTGGTTGGGCACGAAATCCAGGATCAGGCCCATGCCGTGCTGGCGCAGGGCCTCCACGAAGCCGGCGAGCGCTTCGGGCGTGCCGATCTCGGGGTTCAGGGAGTTGTGGTCGATGATGTCATAGCCGTGGGGGCTGCCGAGCCTGGCCCGCAGCAGCGGCGAGGCGTAGCAGTGGCTCACCCCCAGGGCGTGCAGGTAGGGCACCAGCGCGGTGGCGTCCGCCAGGGTGAAGTCCCGGCTGAACTGCAGGCGGTAGGTGGACAGGGGAATCCGGGCCGCCCGCCCCGGCCCGGCCGGCACGTCCGAGGCCTCCCGGGCGGGACCGCGGGCTTCGCCCAGGGCCTTGCCCAGGGCCTGGAAACGCGCGTCGCCCGCCCACTCCTCCAGGTCCAGGGTGAGCTTTCTCCGCCAGTTGGGGTGCTGGGAAGGCAGCGTGCCGGGCAGGTTGACCTGGTCCAGCTGCCCCAGGATGTCCTCGGGCTGGACCTCCAGGAGCCTGGCCGGGCTCCGGGCCAGGAACACCAGCACCGCCCTCGCCATCTCGGCGGTCATGGCGGGCTGGGTCAGGGGATGCTGGCCGGATTCCGGCAGGCCCTCGGCCCCCAGGGCCACCAGCAGCTGGGCCTTGGTCTGGGCGCGCTCCACCATCTGGCTGTCGCGCAGCTCGGCCGAGGGGATGAGGCCCAGGGCGCTTCTCAGGTCCAGGTCGTGGCCCTGCCAGTAGCCGCTCAGGGTGGGCAGGTCGTGGGTGCCCACCGAGACCAGGGCCTCGCTGGGATAGGCCGCCGGGGCCCGGAAGGCTCCGGTCTCCCAGTCCCGCTCGAACAGCAGGGGATGGCAGGAGAGCACGCCCCGCTGGCCCATGGCGGCGCGCACTTCCGGCGGCACGGTGCCCAGGTCCTCGCCGATGACCAGGCAGTGGTTGCGCTGGCTCTCCAGGGCCAGGATGCCCATCAGTTCCCGGAACGGGTAGGCCACGTAGGCGCCGTCGGCGGGCCTGCCGCCCCCGGGCACCCAGAACAGCCGCATCAGGCCCATGACGTGGTCGATGCGCAGGGCTCCGGCGTGGCGCATGTTGGCCCGCAGCATCCCGCTGAAGGCCTCGAAGGTCTCCCGCAGCCGGTGCGGGATCATGGGGGGCAGGCCCCAGTCCTGGCCGGCCAGGCAGAAGTCGTCCGGCGGTGCCCCCACGCCGGCCCCCAGGGCGTACAGATCCTGGTGCAGCCAGGTCTCCGCCCCGCCCGCGTCGACGCCCACCGCCATGTCCGCATAGATCCCGACCCCCAGCCCCAGTTCCAGCGACCGGGCCCCCAGGGCGCCCACCTGGAGCTCAGCCTGCCATTGCAGATACTCCCAGAAGGCGATGCGCTCCTCGTGTTCGGCGGCGAAGGCGCCCACCATGGGCGCTTCCGGGTCGCGGTAGGCCTCGGGCCAGTCCTGCCATCCGTGGACGGCGAAATGTTCCTGCAGGGCCTGGAACAGCGCCAGCCCGCTCAGGTCGCGGCCGCGCAGGCGGCGGTAGGCCTCGAAGGCCAGGCCGCGGGCGCTGCCCGGCAGCTGGTGCCGCTCCCGGAAATGCCGGTGCAGGCCTTCCAGGACGGGGAACTTCACGGCCGCCACCGCGCGGTAGTCCACGGACTCGGCGCTGCGCAGGGCGCGCTGCAGGGCCTGGAACTCCGGGGACTTCACTTTGCGCTGGGCCTCCTCGTCCTCGGCGAAATCCGGGACCGCCTCCACATCCAGGTAGAGCACATTGAAATCCCGCCGGCTGGAGGGGCTGTAGGGCGCCGCCCGCTCGGGATCCTCGGGGAAGAGGGCGTGCAGGGGATTGACCCCCACCAGGCCGCCGCCGGCTTCCCGGGTGACGTTCAGCAGCGTGCGCAGATCGGTGAAGTCGCCCATGCCCCAGTTCCGCCGGGAGCGGACCGCGTACAGCTGGACGCCGAAACCCCACAGGCGTTCCCCCCGCTCCAGGGCGGGGGGCTGGAAGCAGCGCTCCGGGGCGACGATGAGGCGCGTGGAGACCGGCCCGCCCGGCCCATGGACCTCCAGGGTATGGTAGCCCGGGCCGGGAGGCGACGGCAGCCGGAGCGAGTACGGCCGGTGGCGGACCCCTTGGATCCAGCGCTCCCCCGGACCGGGGGCCGCGGGCGGCTGGAAGGCCCCTTCCCGGGTTTCGCCGCCTTCCAGAGTCAGGCGAAAGGCCCAGCGCTGTCCGGCGGCGGATTCGGGAAGCCAGGCCGGCAGTTCCAGGCCCGCCGGATCCTCCTCCACCACCGTGGCCGGTGGCAGCATGGACGCCTCCTGGGAGGCCATGCGCTCCAGGGAATCGCGCAACTCCGCCTCGGTGCCGGCGGCCAGGCGCATGGCCCCCAGCAGGGACCGGCGGGTGTCGTCGGAGCAGGCGTGGGGCTTGCCCCACAGATCCGCGTACTCGGGCAGGATGCCGCAGAGGGCGCCGAGCTGGGCCAGCATCTCCTGGGGGTTCACGGCCCGTCTCCGGCCGCGGCCAGGAACCAGATGGCCGCCCAGGGCGGCAGCGCCCCGTCGAAGGGCTGGTCCGGCGCGGCGAACAGCGGGATGCCAGGGGGCCGGGCGAAGCCCCGGCACCGTTCCGGCCCGAGGTTGGCGAGCAGCGCGTACTGGCTGCCGTCCCCCAGCCGCCAGGAGCAGGCGAGGCCCCGCTCCCCCACCCGGGCGAAGGCCGGGCCGGGGCCCGCGGCTCCGGCCAGGCGGGGGACGATCTGGCGGCGGCGCAGGTCCAGCAGGCGCCGGTGCAGGGCCAGCAGGTCCGCGTGGGGCGGAACCTCCAGGCACGCCCAGTCCAGCCGGGACCGGGTGAAGGTGGTCTCGGCGTTGGGATCGGGGATGGCCGCCCTGGCTTCGGGGGTGGCGTGCGCGGCGAAATCCGGGCACTCCCGCTGCCGGCCCTCCCGCACGGCGTCGGCCAGCGTTCCCTGGAAATCGCAGAAGAAAAGGAAGGGCGTGGCGGCGCCGAACTCCTCGCCCATGAACAGCATCGGCGGCGAGGGGGCCAGGAGCAGGATGGCCGTGGCCATGTCCAGGGCCCCGGGGGGCGCCAGGGCGCCCAGCCGCTCCCCGAAAGCCCGGTTGCCCACCTGGTCGTGGGTCTGGAGCTGGTTGAGGAAGGACCCCAGCGGCAGGCCGGCGCTGGGCTCGCCCCGGGGGGCGCCGCCCCGGAAGGGGGAGGCCTGTCCCTGGAAGGAGAAGCCCTGGGTCAGACAGCGGCCCAGGTGTCCCACGGGATCGTCGGCATAGTCCGCATAGTAGCCGCCCTTCTCCCCGGTGGTGAGCAGGTGCATGGCGTGGTGGAAATCATCGTTCCACTGGGCGGTGCAGGGCCGCGGCGGAGCCAGGCGGCTGGCCTCGTTGCGGTCGTTCTCCAGCACCAGGTGGACCTGCCGCCGCCGCCCCGGCCCGTCGCCCACCGCCGCCGCCAGTTCCTCCAGGAGGTGCGGCCGGCTGTCGTCCAGGATGGCGTGGACCGCGTCCAGGCGCAGACCGTCCAGATGGAACTCCTCCAGCCAGTAGAGCGCGTTGTGGATGAAGAAGTCCCGCACGGGCCCGGATCCGGGCCCGTCGAAGTTGATCACCGGACCCCACGGCGTCTGGTGGGTTCGGGAGAAGAAGGCCGGCGCGTAGGCGGCCAGGTGGTTGCCCTCCGGACCGAAGTGGTTGTACACCACGTCCAGCATCACCATGAGCCCGCGCCGGTGGGCAGCGGCCACCAGCCGCTTGAGGTCCTCGGGAGGTCCATAGGCATGCTCCGGCGCGAACGGCAGCACACCGTCGTAGCCCCAGTTGCGCAGGCCGGGGAACTCCGCCACCGGCATCAGCTCGAGGACGGTGGCGCCCAGCCCGGCCAGGTAGTCCAGGCGCCGCTCCACCCCGGCGAACGTGCCCTCCGGGGAGAAGGTGCCCACGTGCAGTTCGTAGACCACGGCCTCCGTCCAGGGCCGCCCGCGCCAGTCCCCGTCCGCCCAGCGGAAGGCCAGCGGGTCGCACACCTGGCTGGGGCCATGGACCCCCTGGGGGTTGCACCGGGAAGCGGGATCCGGCACCCGGATCCCCCCGTCGATTTCAAAGCGGTACAGGCTGCCGACCCCGGCTTCCGGGCAATCCAGCGCGAACCAGCCGCCGGGCATCGGCAGCATGGGCAGGGGGGCCGCGGGCTCCAGGACCAGCGCCACCGTGCGCGCGCCGGGCGCCCAAAGCCGGAACCGGGCCCCGCCGCCCGGCAGGAGCTCCGCGCCGAAGGGCATGGCGTGGACGCTGTTCACCCTTGCACCTTGGGCACCTGCACCAGCAGGGCGAGGGAGCGTCCTTCCAGGGGGTAGGTCTGGTACGGCCGGAACCGGGTCTTGATGGGGATGCCGTCGTCCTGGGCGGTGTCCAGCACCGCGATCCAGGCCATGCCCCCGGGACCGGGCAGCTGGAAGGGAACCTGCTCATGGTGGGCGTTGGAGAGCATCAGGAGGTTGTCGTCCTTGATGGGGCGGTTCCTTTCGTCGCGCTCGTCCAGACCCTCCCCGGACACGAACATGCCCAGGCAGCGGGCGTAGGCCTGGCCCCACTCATCGTCGGTCATCTCGTGGCCGTTGGGGTTGAGCCACAGGATATCCTTCACCCCCAGGCCGCGGATGGAACGCCCCTGGAAGAACCTGCGGCGTCCGAACAGGGGGTGCTGGCGCCGCAGCTTGACCAGGCGCTTGGCGAAGGCCAGGAAGCGCTTCTCGTCCTCGCCCACGGACCAGTTCACCCAGCTGGTCTCGTTGTCCTGGCAGTAGCCGTTGTTGTTGCCGCCCTGGGTGCGGCCGATGGTATCCCCCCCCAGGAACATCGGCACCCCCTGGGACAGCAGCAGGGTGGCCAGGAAATTGCGCTTCTGGCGGTTGCGCAGGGCCCGGATGGCCGGATCCCCGCTGGGTCCTTCCACCCCGCAGTTCCAGCTCAGGTTGTTGTCGTTGCCGTCCCGGTTGTCCTCTTGGTTGGCTTCGTTGTGCTTGTCGTTGTAGGAGACCAGGTCGTCGAGCGTGAAGCCGTCGTGGGCCGTGACGAAGTTGATGCTGGCGTAGGGGGAGCGTCCGCTGGTGGCGTAGAGATCGCTCGAACCCGTGAGGCGGTTGGCGAACTCGCCGATGATGCCGCCGTCGCCCTTCCAATAGGCCCGCACCGCGTCCCGGTAGCGGTCGTTCCATTCGGCCCAGCCCACGGGGAAGTTGCCCACCTGGTAGCCGCCGACCCCCAGGTCCCACGGCTCGGCGATGAGCTTCACCTGGGAGAGCACCGGATCCTGGTGGATGATGTCGAAGAAGGCGCCCAGGCGGTCCACTTCGAGCAGCTCCCTGGCCAGGGCCGAGGCCAGATCGAAGCGGAAGCCGTCCACGTGCATCTCCAGCACCCAGTAGCGCAGCGAATCCATGATGATCTGCAGCACCCTGGGGTGGCGCATGTTGAAGGTGTTGCCGCAGCCGGTGTAGTCCATGTAGAAGCGCGGATCCTCGGGCACCAGACGGTAGTAGGAGGCGTTGTCGATGCCCCGGAAGCTCAGGGTGGGCCCCAGCTGGTTGCCCTCGGCCGAATGGTTGTAGACGACGTCCAGGATCACTTCGATGCCGGCCGAGTGCAAGGTCTTCACCATGGTCTTGAACTCGGAAATGAAGCCGGTGGCGGAGTAGCGCTGGTCCGGGGCGAAGAAGCCGATGGAGTTGTAGCCCCAATAGTTGTTTAGCCCGCCCTCCACCAGATTCCGCTCCTGGACGAAGGTCTGGATGGGCAGCAGCTCCACGCTGGTGACGCCCAGGCTCTTCAGGTGCTCGATGACCGGTTCCGTGGCCAGGCCCGCGTAGGTGCCGCGCAGGTTCTGCGGAACCCTGGGGTGGCGGCAGGTGAAGCCCTTCACATGCAGTTCGCAGATCACCATCTCGTGCCAGGGGACCCGCGGCGCGCGGTCGTCGCCCCAGGTGAAGGCAGGCTCGATGACCCGGGACTTGGGCATGCCGGAGGCATCGTCGCGCTCATCGAAGGAGAGATCCGCCTCCTCATTGCCGATCCCGTACCCGAAGTGGGCGTCGGACCACTTCACGGCGCCGACGATGTCCTTGGCATAGGGGTCCAGGAGCAGTTTGTTGGGGTTGAACCGGTGGCCCTGGGCGGGGTCGTAGGGGCCGCGGACCCGGTAGCCGTAGAGCAGGCCCGGGCGGGCCTCGGGCAGATAGGCGTGCCAGACCTGGTCGGTCTTCTCAGCCAGGGGAATCCGTTCCGTCTCCACCTGCCCCTGCGCGTCGAACAGGCAAAGCTCGACCCCTTCCGCGTTCTCGGAGAACAGCGAGAAATTGACCCCCTGGCCGTCCCAGGTGGCGCCGAGGGGATAGGGTTTGCCCAGCCATACATCCATCATTCGGCATCCTTTTTCCAGTGGGCAGATGTCACGGGAATGCCGGGCTTAGTAGCTGAGACCGCCCAGGATCCCCGGAAAACCTGAAGCAACTTCTGCGCCCAACGGATAGGATGCCTAAAATGTGTAACTTACAAAAAACCCCCAGGACTTGGGGGTCGCGCTCCTGAATCAAAATGACTTACTGCTTATTCAACCTGGTGGAAGCGGGTCGAGCGTCTCCGCCGCCCCGAGGATTCCGGCGCGGTCCCGGGTGTCCTGCCAGACGCCGGCGGCCTTGCCCCGCAGATCCTCGCCGCTGGCCGGATGCGGGTCCGCGGGGTCCGACCTGAGAACCTCCCAGGCGCGGGCGCCCCGCTCGGCCAGGAGCCCGGCCTTGCCCTTCAGGCGGCGGCCCAGGGCCGCCAGGTCCGCAAGCGCCACCTGGCCCTTGGAGGTGGTGGACGCGACGGCCAGAGCGCCCACGGCGACTCCGGCGAAGAAGGCGGTGTTCCGGGAAGAGGTCTCTCGGGTCATGGCGGGGATCCTTTGGGTGATGGAGCGTTTCAGGCCGCGAGCTGCCTCGGATGGGAGAACCTGGATCAGATGAAGGCCACCTCTATACCCTCGTCGTCCCCCGAATCCGGCCTCCCGGCCTTGGGATTGAACCGGCTGGCCAACGCCAGGAGGCTTTCCCGCCATCCCTTCCCGGTCTTCCTGGCGGTGAAGGCCAGGGCGACACCGCCCAGGGCGGCGGCTCCGAGCAGGGTCATCAAGATCGCGTTGGGGAAGGTGCTGCTGTTTTGATTCATGCTCAAGTCCTTTCCTGTTTTTTCCAAGTACAACGATGTCCCATGCGGGTTCGCCGGACCCTTTATCATACCGCCGACCCCGGGATCACCCTTCCGGAGCCTCGACCCGGGGGCGGAAAGCCGGCCGATAGGGCCAAGGGGCGGGCGGTCCCGTCCCGCGACCTTTTGTCAAGGAACCGGATCCCGGCGGCCAACATTCCGCACCCGTGGCTGGCCTGCGGGCGGCTTGCGCTATATAATGCGTTGAGAATTTCAAACTTATACAACACCAACTGCAGCCTTCTCCGTCGAGGCTTCCCGATGAACTCCCCGTCGCCCACAGGGAATCCTGAGCCGGAACCAGCCGGGATCGAGGCCGATCACCCCAGGCTGGTCGCGCTGCTCATGGACGGGGACTCGGGAGCTGCCATGGTGGCGGCGCGCCGGCTGCGGACCGCCACGGAAGCCGGACCGATCCGGGTGGTGGAGGCGCTGGAAGCGGCCATGGAGCTGATGAGCAACAAATGCACGTCCGAGCAGTTCAACCTGCTGGAGATCATGCTCACCGGCCGCGCGGCCATGGCCGTGGCCCGGGACACCTTTCCCGAGGGCACCGCCCCATCCACCAAGGGCACCGTGGTCATCGCCACGCCGGAGGGGGACGTCCACGACCTGGGCAAGAACATCACCAGGATGGTGCTCAGCGCCAAGGGGTTCCGGGTGGTGGACTGCGGCAAGGACTGTCCGGTGGCGGTGATGGTCAAGGCGGTGGCCCGGGAGGAGGCCTTCGCCCTCCTGGTCAGCGGCCTCATCAGCCCGGTGGTGCCCCTGGTCCGCCAGCTCCGCCCCAGGCTGCGGGAAAGCGGCCTGGCGGCGGTCAGGCTGGTGGCCGGCGGCGCCGCCCTCAAGCAGTGCACCGCGGAGGCGCTGAACGTCGACCATGTGGCCAGCGATGCCTTCGATTGCGCCCGCTATCTGGAAGCGGCCAAGGAGGGCCGCCCGTGAACGGGCTGGAGCGCATCCTCGCGACCGTGCGGTTCCAGGTCCCGGACCAGGTGCCGGTGATTCCGCAGGTCTTCGGCCACGCCGCCGTGGCCAGGGGCGTGCCCCTGGAACGCTACCTCACTGACCCGGCCGAACTGGCCCGGTGCCAGCTGGCCGCCCGGGAGGACTATGGCTCCGACGCGGTGTTCGCGCTGCTGGACGTCAACGTCGAGACCGAAGCGCTGGGCTCCAGCCTGCAGTACCGCAAGGAGGGCTACCCGACGGTGGCGCAGTTCATCCTGGAACGGCCCTCCGACCTCAGCGAGCTCCGGATCCCGGACCCCCGGCGCGCGGGCCGCATGCCGGTGGCCCTGGAGGCGGCCCGGCTGCTCCGGCGGGAGGTGAGGGACCGGACGCTGGTGGCGGGCTGCGTGCTCGGTCCCATGACCCTGGCCTGCCAGCTCCTGGGCGCCGAGAAGGCCCTGTTCGCCTCGGTGGACGAGCCCCAGGCCTTCGAGCGCATGCTGGATTTCGCCGTGGACCTGGCCCTGAGCTTCGGGGGCGCCCAGCTGGAGGCCGGAGCCCACCTCTGCGTGGTGTTCGACCCTTCGGCCTCGCCGGCGGTGGTGCCGCCCGGGTTCTTCCGCGAGCTGCTGGCGCCGCGGCTCCGGCGGCTGTGCGCGGGCCTCAAGGGCATGGGCGCCCTCGCCGCCTGGCTGCACATCGCCGGGCCGGTGGAACCGATCCTCCCGCTCTACCCGGCCTGCGGGGTCGACATCGCCAACCTCGACTACTGCGTCGACCCCGGGCGCGCCCGGGCCGCGGTGCCGGGGCTGTGCCTGGAGGGCAACATCCGTCCGCTGGCGTTCGTGGATTCCGAGCCGCGGGTGATCGCCCAGGCCTGCGCCCGGGTCCTGGACGTGGCCCGCCCGGGGGGCTTCATCCTCTCGTCGGGCTGCGAGATCCCGCTGGAGGCCCGCCTGGACTGCGTCCGGGCCCTTTCGGCGGCGGTCCGGGACCAGGGCCGGCCATGACCCTGCTGCGGGCCCGGTACCAGGACCGGACGGCTTCGGCGCGGGCCCGGCCGGGCGCGACCCTTCTGGACGCCCTCGCGCCCACGGAGCTGAGGCTGCGCACCGGGTGCAACGGCAACGGCTCCTGCGGATTGTGCCGGGTGCGCATCCTGTCCGGGCCGGTCTCGGCCCCCACCGAGCAGGAACGGCTCAACCTCGGGCCGGCCCTGCTCGACGCCGGGGTGCGGCTCGCCTGCCAGACGACCGCCCTGGGCGAGGTGGCGCTGGAGGTTGAGAACCTCGCGCCCCGCACCCAATGGAGCGGCATCCCGGCCGGGCTCCTGGACGGCCCGGGGCGCCGCGCCCCCGCGCCGGCCGGTGCCGCGGCCATCCTGGTCGCCCTGGACATCGGCACCACCAACCTCAACCTCACCGTGTGGGACCCCCGGTCCCGGCGGCGCGCGGCCCTGCGCGGGTCCAACCCGCAGGCCTGCTTCGGTTCCGACATCATCGCGCGGCTGCAGGCGGCCGCCGACCCCGCCGCGGCCCGGCAGCTGGCCGGCACCATCGAGCACGCGGTGGCGGTGGCGCTCCAGGTGGCCGCCGCCGAGGCCGGGCCCGACGCTTCGTGCGCGGTGATGGCCGTGGGCAACACGGCGATGCTGGCCCTGCTGCGGGGCTCGGGCGGGGCGCTCCTGGACCCCGGCGCCTGGGCCTGCCCCACGCCCTGGCCGCCCGAAGAGCGGCTCCGCTGGGAACTGTTCGACCATCGCCAGGCGGCGGTGACGCTGGTGCCGCCCCTGGGCGGCTTCGTGGGCTCGGATCTCCTGGCCGCGGCCCTCGCCGCCGGGCTGGCGCAGGGACATGGCCCGACCCTGCTGGTGGACTTCGGGACCAACACCGAGATCGCCCTCTGGGACGGCGCCGCCCTGTGGGTGACCAGCGCCGCGGGCGGGCCGGCCTTCGAAGCGTGCGGGCTCAGCTGCGGCGTCCCCGCGGACGACGGCGCCATCGCCCGGGTGCGGCCCGGGTCCCCGTTCAGCTTCGACGTCATCGGCGGGGTGGCGCCCAGGGGGGTCTGCGGCACCGGGCTGGTGGACTGGATCGCCTGTCTGGTGCAGAGCGGGATGCTCACCCGCATCGGCAATTTCCGCCTCCGGGACGGCGCCGGCCCGCCCTCCCTGGGCGGCGCGGAGCGCGGGATCAGCCTGGCCAAGCGCGATATCGACATCTTCCAGCGGGCCAAGGCCGCCATCGGCGCGGGCGTCCAGATCCTCATGGGCCAAGCCGGGATCCGGAGCAGGGATCTGGGGCGCGTGGTCACCACGGGCCTGTTCGGCCGGGGCCTGGACATCGCCAACGCCCAGGCCATCGGTCTGCTCCCCGGCGTGCCTGCGGAACGGGCGGAGGCCCACATCAACCTCGCCCTGGCCGGGTGCGAAGCGATGCTCACCGCGCCCGAAGGCGCCCACGCGGCGGATCCCCTGCGCGCCCGGGCCCGGGTCATCAACATGGCGACCTGCCCTGAGTTCGAGGACCTTTACGTGCGCAACCTGTTCCTGGCACCCATGGAAAACCAATGACCATGCCCACCTCCCCCGAGCGCCTGGCGGCCGTGCTGCACGCCGCCCAGTATCTGAGCAACCTTTCCCCCCAGCAGGACCCCTGGGCCGAGCTGGCCCAGGCCCTGAAGGACTTCTTCAGGTGCGATCTGGTGCTGATCGTCCGGGCCGGCCAGGACGGCGAACCGCGACTGGTCCACGCCTTCACCCCGGGGATCCCGGCCGCGGGAATCCTGGCCCAGGCCCGGGACGAGGCCCGGGCGGTGCTGGAGACCGGCTTCCTGGGTTCCCAGACGCTGGCCGAGCCGCCCTTTGCGCTGGCCTTCCTGCCGCTCCCCCGGGACCGCCGCACCGCCGCCCTGGCCATCGTCGGGCAGGCCGGAGCCGAGCCCTACGCCAAGGAGGATCTGGAGATCCTGCTGGCCCTGGGGGGCCTGTTCGGCAACGTGGTGGCCCGGGTGGAGACGGAGCGGGAGCTCCGGGACTACCAGCAGAACCTCGAAGGCCTCGTCGCCCGGCGCACCGAGGAACTGGAGGGCAGCAACGCGAGCCTCCTGCGCGAAATCAGCGAGCGCAAGCGGGCGGAGGAGGAGCGGCGCAAGTTCGAGGAGCGGGCGGTCCAGGCCCAGAAGCTCGAAGCGCTCGGGGTCCTGGTGGCGGGGGTCGCCCACAATATCAACAACGCCCTGGCCATCATCATGGGCACCGCCTCCCTGCGCGAGCAGATCGTGACCAGCCCCCCGGACCGGGAGGCCTACCAGAGCATCGGCAAGGCCTGCCTGCGCGGGAGGGACGTGGTGAAGTCCCTGATCCACTTCGCCCAGCCCACCCTCTCCAGCCAGGCTCCCTTCGAGTTGCACGGGCTGGTCAAGGAGGTTGCCGCGCTCATGGACAGCACCTCCAGGAACCGCATCCAGGCGGTGGAAGCGTTCGCCCCCGGCCCAGGCCGGCGTCCCCGGCTCCCCCGCGCCCTCCCTGCGGTCCATGACGGTGCTGCTGGTGGACGACGATGCCGACGTGAGGTTCCTCATGACCCGGATGCTCAAGAAGGCCGGCGTGCGGCAGGTGAAGACCTATGCCGGGGGCGAGGAGGCCATCGAAAGCCTCGGTTCAGGCGAACTGCCGGACCTCATCATCCTGGACCAGAACATGCCCGGCCTGACCGGGACCCAGACCTTGGGCCGGATCCGCGACCAGCATCCGCACATGCCGATCCTCATCTCCTCGGGGCAGCCGGACATCGAAGCCTGGGACTGCTTCAAGCAGCCCCGGGTGGCCGTCATCTCGAAACCCTTCACCTTGGAAGAGATCTCGTTGAAGCTGGCGCGAATGTCTAATTAAGCTTGTCCAGGTCGGCGTTGATGCTCTTCTCGGTGGCGGGGACGGCGGGACTGCCGGCGGCGGCGGGAGCGGCGGGGCCCTTGTCCGGGAGCGCGTTGCCGCTCTTGGGGATCGGCGCAGTGTCGCTGGCGGCGATGGCGGCATCCAGCTTGTCCAGGGCATGGTCCAGGGACTTCTCGCCCTGGGCGATCTCCCTCTTGATCTGGGACTGGGCGGCGGCGGCCAGGGCGCGGTCCATGGAGTCCCGGGTCAGGACCACGAACAGGTAGATGTCGCCGGTGTCGGGGTCGGTCCAGGTGGCGCGGGTGTTGGTGCCCGCCAGTTCCTGGTTCACCAGCTGCCGGCTGACGTTCTCCACGACCCGGTTCATCACCTCGCTCCTGATGGGCTTCTGCACCGTCCCGGCGGCGGTGGTCACCTGCTGGTTGAGCTGGCTGAACATGTTCTGCACCCGGACCTTCAGCTTGCCGGCCAGCTTGGCCCGGGCGTCGGCCAGGGCCACGGTGCGCTGCAGGCCCCGGTCCCCCATGACGTTGGCCTGGGCGATGCCCACGGCGCCGAGCCCGTCGGGGATCTCTTCGTTGTCGACCCAGGCCGGGGCGTTCCGGGTCACGGTGAAGGGCACCGGAGCGGCGGTGGGCGTCTGCTGGCCGGCGCAGCCGGTCAGGGCCAGCAGAAGGGTGCCAAGGGGGAGGGAGGTGCGCAGGCGCATGAGGGCTCCAGAAAGAGAATGTCCTGAAGCAGGATGGCCACTTTGCCGCCAGAACGAAATGATTGGTTTGAGGTGAAATAGGCCGGCGCCATGAACATCAGTTATACTTTCCCAAGGATCTTAGCATTTTTTCCTACCCAGGTTTTCATGACCGATTTTTTTTCCATTCTCCAGAACAGCGAAAAGCGCCTGCTGGCCTCCATCCGGAAGCGCGCCAAGGGGCAGGACCGCTACCTCGCGGCGGTGGAGGAAGTCTGGAACCGCTCGTTCCAGGGGTTGACCCGCACCTTCCTGAAGGCGGCGGAGGCCGGGTCCTTCCTGGAGCCTGAAGGCGACCGCTGCGACCCGGGCGACCCGGTGGTGGCGTTCGGCCGGGAAGAGGCCAGGCGCCACCGGGAAAGGGGCGTCAGCCTGGAAATGTTCCTGGGGCTGCTGGAACTCTACCGCCCCTCCTACCTGGAGCTGGTCCACGAAGCGATCCAGGACGGAGCCGAGCGGGACGAGGCGGTGCGGAAGATCACGAAGTTCTTCGACCGTCTCGAAACCGCGTTCTGCCTGGCCTGGGTCCACGAAGCGGAAGCCGGGAACGTCCAGGACCTGCATGACCGGAACCTGGAACTGGTGACGGAGCGGGACCGCTACCTGGCCATCTTCGAGAGCATCCCCACGCCGGTGCTCCTGTTCAATCCCGACCTCTCGGTGCGCAACCTGAACCATGCCGCCCACCGGCTGTTCCTGGGTTGGGGAGCGCCTGGAGCCTGGTACTTCGGGGCCGGGCCGGAGCCTGAAGCCTCCTTCCTGACCGCGGTCTTCCCCGACTTCTTCAAGGAGCTCCAGTCCTTCCAGGAAAGCCAGGTGGAACACGCCGCCCTGGACTGGGTCGCCGACGGGGACGGCATGGTCAGGCACTTCCGGGTCGTCCTGTCCCGGATGCTGGACCAGCCCGGCCCCTTCGCGGGCATCCTGGTGACCCTGGACGACCAGACCGAACGGATCCACGCCACCCGCGAGCGGGAGCGCATGCTCGGGGAGCTCCAGGCGGTGCTCGCCGAGGTCAGGAAGCTGTCCAACCTGCTGCCCATCTGCGCCTGGTGCAAGAAGATCCGCAACGACCAGGGCTACTGGGACCAGCTGGAAGGCTACCTGGCAACCAACGCCGGGATCGTCTTCTCCCACGGGGTCTGCCCGGAATGCGCCGCCAAGGTCCGCGCCGAGGGTGAGAATCAGGCTCCCTAACACCTTCGGCGTCCGTTGTCCCGCCCGTCGCGCCTTCTCGTTTCACTCGGGTCCCGATAGAATGCGCCGACCCACCGGTGCGTGAATCTCTTGAAGCGTCCTCGCTGCGCTGCGGGCGCTGCAAGAGTTCACGCAGACCTTCCCCGCCTGGTTTTTTGGATACGTCACCAGTCATTGGAAAACGTTTCGCGGCAACCATTCCGGGACTCGGGGCCTATAGGATCAGACCATCGCCACCTTTGCCATTGAACCGCAACCTGGAATCCAGGCGGGGACGGTCAGCGTGAGAACTTGGCTCGCGCGCAGGCGGCAGAGCCGCCGAGCACGGGCCAAGGCTCTCACGCACCGATGGGTCGGAGCATTGATTTGGGACCCGAGCGAAACGAGAAGGCGCGACGGGCGGGACAACGGACGCCTCAGTTAGGTCAGGCCTCCGTGGGCAGGGGCTCGCGTTTGCCCTCTACGTGGCCGGTCATGGAGGATCCCGCGTTCACCCCCAGACGGGCGCAGACCGGGGAGGCGATGACCGAGATGGCGGTCACCCCCAGGAAAGCCACGGAGAAATCCGAAAGGTGGGGGATCAGGTGCCCGGTGAGGACCATGGACAGGCCCAGCAGGCCCGAGGAGATGCAGATGCCCATGGACAGCATCAGCTGCTGAAAGGTGGCGTAGAAGCTGGTGGCGGAGCTCATCCGGGCCTGGGGGATGTCGGCGTAGGCCACGGTGTTGAGGGCGGTGAACTGGAGCGACTGGAAGAATCCGCCCACCACCAGCGCCAGGTTGATGCACAACTGGGGCCAGCTTGGCCGGAAGGCGGCGCACACGGCCAGGAAGGCCGAGGCGATCAGCGCGTTGTACGTCAGGGTGGTGCGGAAGCCGTAGCGGCGCAGGATCGGCGCGGTCACCGTCTTCATGAGGAACGAGCCGATGGCGGTGGAGAAGGTGATCAGGCCGCTGCGCGCGGCCGAATAGCCGAAGCCCACCTGCATCATCATCGGCAGCAGGAACGGCAGCGCGCCGGCGGTGATGCGGGTGAGGGAGCCGCTGATCACCGAGATGCCGAAGGTGGGCACCCGCAGCATCTTGAAGTCGAGGATCGGGTTGAGGGTCCAGCGGGCATGCCGGGCGTAGCCCAGGCCCGCCACCGCGCCCACCGCCAGGATGCTCCAGGTGACCCGGGCCGACTCGCCGCCGCCGCGGCTGAGCATCTCCAGGCCGTACATCAGGCAGGACAGGGAGATGGAGGAGAGGAAGAACCCGGCCAGGTCGAACCGCCCCGGATCCGGCTCGCGCACATCCTTGATGTACACCGTGGCCAGGTAGATGCCCAGGATCCCGATGGGCACGTTGATGTAGAAGATCCAGCGCCAGTTCAGGTAGGTGACGATGAAGCCCCCCAGCGGCGGCCCCAGCACCGGCCCCAGCAGGGCGGGCACCGTGAACCAGGACATGGCCGAGACCATGTCCTTCCAGGCCACCGTGCGCAGCAGCACCAGCCGCCCCACCGGTACCATCATGGCGCCCCCCATGCCCTGGAACAGCCGCGCCGCCACCAGGATCGGCAGGCTGGTGGCCTGGCCGCAAAGGATGGAGCCCAGGGTGAACACCGCGATGGCCAGGCGGAAGATCAGGCGTGCGCCGAACCGGTCCGCGAAATAGCCGCTGGCCGGGATGAACAGGGCCAGCCCGAGCATGTACGCCGTGAGCGCCGCGCTCATGTGCAGCGGGGAGACGTGGAAGTTGCGGGCCATGGTCGGCAGCGCCGTGGCCAGGACGGTGGAATCAAGCTGTTCCATGAACAGGGCGCTGGCGATGATGACGGCGGTGGTGCGGAAGCTGTGCTCGGGCACCGATGGTCGGGGTCCCCTGGCCAGGCGCCGGCCGTGGCGGCCCCGGCGCAGCCCCGGTTTCGCCAGTGGGTCCAGAACCCGCCGGGCCCGGACCGCCAGGGGAACGGCGAGCCGGGGGATGCCGGATGAGGAGCCAATCATTGTCATAGCAATAATGATACCTGACTACGGCCCGGGTTTGGGGCTAGGCCCATCCCACGATTCGGCTGCCGTTCCAAAGGTAGTGTAGCGGCCGGATGATCCGGCAACCGGTGAGGGCCTTGGGCCGGAACAACGCCGCGCAGGTTCCGCCGGTCCGGCGGACGCTGGAATAGGCGACCCCTGCCCCACCCTGGCCGCGGCATTCCCTGGCCCAGGCCTGGGCCGCCGGATAACGGGCCGGGTCGGGATCATAGAGCTCGGGAAGCTGGGCCTCCCGGCCCCGGATATCGGCCATGGCGCCGTTGGCCACCGCATGGAGGATCTGGTGGTCCAAGGCCATGGGCGCCTGCCCGGTGCTGGCCATGAACCGGGCCCGGTGGAAGGCCACCTCCTCGATGGCCGTGGCCTCCTCCAGGCCGGCGTAGAAGACCCCGAAGGATCCGTCGCTGAACCTGGAAGGGATCGGATAGACGAAGGGCGCCATGATGAAGCCGCAACCGGGCCCGGAAACCCATTCGGTCCTGGCCAGGGACAGGATCCGCATGCTCTCGCCATGGTGGGGGCTGAAGGCCATCTCGAGCCTCAGATTGTCCTCGATGTCCTCGGGGCTGGCGGCCCGCTCGAAGATGGAAATGGGGGGAAACCGGGTCGGCACCACCCGCCACACCGACTGGTCCACGAAGGTCGCGACCTTCATGCCCATCCGCCCCGCTGGGCATCCAGGTAGCGCCGGACCGCGAACAGTCCGGTGATCCCGCCCTGGATCATGAGTTCCAGGGCCGGCTCGCCCTGGAACGGCTCGGCGCTGTTGGGCCGCTGCACCCATGCGTCGGCGGCCGCCGGGTCCGGCAGGAGGATCTGCAGCGCCTTGTAGATCCCCAGAACGTGCGAGATCCGCTCCAGCTGGTCGTGGTCGAGCTTCGCGTCCTGCTCCCGTTTCCATTTGAAGTAGGTGGACCGGGACCGCAGGCCGAGGAGCGCCATCTGCTGCACGATATCCAGCTTCCAGAGCCCGGCGATCCTGAAGAAGGTGCGGATCCCGGCTCCGGACAGCCGCTCCAGTTCCGCTGGATCCGTCGGGAGGCTGACGAACCCGGAAATCGGGGGCGGGAGAGGAACCGCGGCCGAGTTCATAATCGCACCTCCATACCTATTCTAGTTCATAAATGAACTCAGTCAAGATGGACGCCTCACAGCCCCGTCAGCGGGATCCGCCGGCCCCGGCCGAAGGCCCAGGGGCTCACCTTGAGGGAGAACGGCAACTGCCGGCGCTTGAACTCGGAGTTGCGCAGCAGGTTGAAGATGCGCGGCAGCGCGGCCTGGGCCTGGGCCAGGGCGGGGCCCTCCAGCAGGCAGGTCAGGTCGTCCAGGATGGACCCCTCCTCCCGCCGGGCCTCCAGCAGGGTGCCGAGGATGGCGTCCAGCTGGGCGTAGGGGATCAGGCTGGCCTCGTCGGTCTGGTTGGGCCGCAGCTCCGCCGTGGGCCGGCGGTCCAGGATCCCATGGGGGATGGCCGGACCCAGCTCCCGGGCCAGGGCGAACACCCGCGCCTTGAGGCAGTCGCCCAGGATGCCGAAGGCGCCGATGCCGTCCCCGTACAGGGTGAAGTAGCCGGTGGCCGCCTCGCTCTTGTTGCCGGTGTTGAGCACGGCGACCCGGCTGCTGCCCAGCAGCTTGTGCACCGAAGGCTCGGAGGTGGCGGCCATGAGCAGCATGCCCCGGCACCGGCTCTGGAAGTTCTCGTCGGTGATGCCGAAGGCCCGCTCCGGGAAGGCCGCTTCCAGGGAACGCGCGGCCCCGGCGAAGGGGAGCTCGGCGTCCAGCTGGAGGAAGCGGATGCCCAGCACCTCCGCCTGCTCCCGGGCCAGGGTGAGGCTCTTCTCGCTGGTGTAGCGGGTGGGCAGGGCCACGCCCAGGACCCGCTCGGGACCGAGGTTCTCCGCCGCCATGGCCGCCACCACCGAGCTGTCGATGCCGCCCGAAAGGCCCACCACCACCGCCTCCAGGCCCTGCTTGCTGAGGTTCTCCCGCAGGCCCATGCCCAGGGCCCTGCGCAGCCAGAAGGGCTCGGCAGGTTCCATCGGCCAGGGCCGGCCGCCGCCGGTCTCCACCAGCACCACCCCTTCCTGGAAGAACTCGTCCCGCTGCCAGGTGCCGTCCGGGAGGGCCAGGCCGGACCCGCCGTCGAAGGTGAGCCAGCTCTCCGCCCCCACCCGGGCGGCGAAGGCGATGGGGATCCCATGCTTGGCGGCGTGCCCCTGCAGCAGCCGCCGGCGCAGGGCGAGCTTGCTGGGGGCCGCCCAGGGCGCATGCCGCCCCGGCGGCAGGTAGCTGCCCAGGTGGCCCGGGCTGGCCGAGGCGTTGAGGATGAGGGTCGCGCCCAGCCCGGCCAGCTCCGCGATGGGGTCGAAGGCATAGCGGATGGGGCCGGGACAGAACTCGGGGTTGGCCCAGAGATCCTCGCAGATGGACAGGCCGATGCGCTCGTCCCGGTAGTCCACCAGCGGCTGTTCGCGCGGATCGGCCTCGAAGTAGCGGCTTTCGTCGAAGACGTCGTACATCGGCAGGATGCGCTTGTGCACCACCGCGCGCACCTGGCCCCGCTCGCACCACCACAGCTCGTTCCAGAGCCGGCCCGAGGGCGCCGGGCTGCAGGTGCCCAGCACCAGGGGCACCGGCCCGCTCAGGGCGCAGAGGCGCCGGGCTTCGGCGCTGACCCGGCGGCGCAGGGCGCCCTCCCAGAGCCGGTCCTCGGCGAGGTAGCCCACCACCGCCAGTTCCGCAGAGACCACCAGGTCGGCACCCAGGCCGAGCGCCTCGGCGTAGGCGGCCTCGATGGCCCTTCCGTTCGTTTCGGGGTCGGCGATGTGGGAGTTGAGCTGGAGCAGGGCGATTCGCATGCTTGAATTCTATTCGGGATCTTCCGGCCAGGGCGAGGGTTCGCCGATGCCCCAGCGGCGCTGGTACCAGACTTCCTCCAGGCAGAGCCCGTGGGGCGGGGCGGTGATCCCCGCCTTCCTGCGGTCCCGGGCCGCCAGGATGCCGGGCAGGTCCGAGGCCGCGTAGCGCCCCTTCCCCACCTCCACCAGCGTCCCTGCCATGATCCGCACCATGTGCATGAGGAAGCGGTTCCCTTCGAACACCAGGTCCAGGGCCGCCCCGTCCTCCTCCAGCGCGGCGCGGTACACCTTCCGGTGGGGCGACAGGGCCGCGCATTCGGCGTGGCGGAAGCTGGAGAAGTCGTGGGCGCCCACCAGGTGCCTGGCCGCGGCGGCCATGGCCGGGCGGTCCAGGGCCGTGACCCCGAACACGTGCCAGCGCCGCAGGTGCTGGAACGGGTCCGCGGCGGGCCCCTCCTGGATCCGGTAGACGTAGCGCTTGGCCGCGGCGTGGGCCCGCGGGAAGAAGCCCTCCGGCGCCGGCTGCGCGGACATGGCCCGCACGTCCCAGGGCAGGTGCGCGTTGATGGCGGCCAGCAGCCGGTAAGGATCCCACGCCCTGGCCATCTGCACCAGCACGCCCTGCGCCCTGGCGTGGACCCCCGCGTCGGTGCGGCCGGTGCCCGCGGGCATGGGGGACTGGGGATCGAAGGCCCGCAGCGCTTTCCACAGCTCGGCCTGGACGCTGCGCAGGCTGGTCTGGATCTGCCAGCCGTAGAAGTCAGTGCCGACGTAGGCCACACGCAGGAAGTAGGGGATCGTCATCGGCCCATTCTACGCTCCCGCCAGGGCGGTGGGCTCGATGGCCGTGGCCACAGGGATTCCGGGCCGGAACCCGGCGGAAACCACTATGGAATAGTCGTTTCAATATTTCCATGGGACGCAGGGGCCGGGTGGGAGCCGATCCGGATGCTGCCCCCCGGCCTAAAAGTGCCAGGGTAGCCATTCTCGCAAAAAAATAATTCGGAAAACCTTGACGGCTATAAGTCTCAGGCCTAACCTGCAGGTAGTTAAGTTGAAGACCAGAATCCACAGGGGTTTCGGAGTCATTATCTCTTGAAAGCTGAGTGTCGGTGGGGGTCGCCAAATCAGTCCCCGCCGTTTTCATTCCACCGGGGAGACAACTCCCCTTTTCGGAGGTTTCCATGAACAAAGCCGAACTGATCAGCGCCATCGCTGAGAAGTCTGACATCAACAAGTCCAAGGCCGCCGCCGCCCTGGATACCACGAT
This sequence comes from Holophagaceae bacterium, assembly GCA_003165415.1. Taxonomy (GTDB): domain Bacteria; phylum Acidobacteriota; class Holophagae; order Holophagales; family Holophagaceae; genus Mesoterricola. The sequence goes on along the minus strand of PLUC01000081.1, from coordinate 19,151 downwards.
CGCCAGCATCTCCGCCGCCCTGCGCGCCGGCGACAAGGTGACCCTGGTAGGCTTCGGAACTTTCTCCGTCGCCACCCGCGGACCCCGCACCGGCCGCAATCCCCGCGACGGGTCGAAGATCAAGATCGCCGCCAAGAAGGTCGCCAAGTTCAAGCCCGGCAAGAAGCTCGCTGACGACGTCAACGGCAAGGGCGGCAAGAAGAAGAAATAGACTCATTTAAATTTTTCAACATCCAGGCGGCCCGGAGATCCGGGCCGCCTGTCGTTTGTCCGGCCGGAAAACATCCGGACAGAAAAGAATCCATTAATTATTGTTTGAGCCCTAAACCGGAAACCATCTGGCCCGCAGCGCCGCGCTGGAATCAGCCCCGCAAAATACCGGCCGCAATGGATTCCTGTTCGGCCGCCGGCGTGGGGGTCTTGCGCGCCGCCGTTTTCCGATAGGATGGTAGCCTGAAGTCCGTTACAGCCACATCAGATTCAGGGAGGCACTGCCTTGAAGAAGAAAATCCTGCTGGGGGTGATCGCCTTGATCGTGCTGTGCCTGCTGGGCGGCGGCGGGTTTTTCGGCTACAAGTGGTACGCCCGGCGCAAGGCGGCCAAGGCCGCGGCCGCGGCCCAGACCGCGCCTCCGGCCGCCGTCCCGGACGAGGACGAGGATTTCCCGTCCTCCGGAGGCGACAAGGAAGGCAGCGCCGGCCCCGCGGTGCTGCAGCTCAAGGGCCTCATCGTGAACCTCGAGTCCCAGCACAAGAACGCCTTCCTCAAGTGCGAGATCGACATCCTGTTCCGGGACCAGGAGCTGGGCAAGCTCGCCTCCAGCGAGAAGCCCACCGTGGAGAACAGCGTCATCCGCTCCATCGTCCTGGAGGCCCTCTCGGGCAAGTCGGTGGAGGTGGCCTCGGACGTGGAGACCCGGGAGGCCATCCGCCAGGAGATCAAGGACAACCTCAACGAGAAGTTCGCCAACCACCGCTCCAAGGAGGACCAGGAAAAGGCCAAGAAGTCCGGGAAGCCGCTCAAGCCCCCGATCCGGGACGTCCTGGTGGTGGACTGGGCCATTCAGCAATAAGCTTGCCTTTGGCACAAGCATTGCCGATAGGATCGTAGGCGTCCGTTTCTTGACGGGCGGAAACCCAAGGACCTAGGAAGGTTACCTTAATGGCGAAGCGGATCGACCGTCTGGACACTGAACGCGTGCTCACCTTCGAATCGGTGATCACGGACTTCATGCCGTTCATCGACACCCGCTTCCGGCTGGAGATCCAGCTGGGCAGCGCGACCATGACCATCCGCGAGCTGCTCGACCTGGACGTGGGCTCCCTGGTGGAGCTCAAGAAGAGCGCCGGCGAGCCCATGGATGTGCTCTGCAAGGGCCGGCCGGTGATGCGGGGGGAGGTGACCGTGCTGGAGGATTCCCTCGGCCTGCGCATCGTGGAGATCATCGACCCCCGACGCAAGGTTTGAGGACCGTGGCCGGACGACCATCCGCCGCCGCCCCGCCCGTGGGCCTGTGCCTGGGCGGCCTGGATCCGTCCGCGGGGGCTGGCCTGCTGCGGGACGTCATGACCCTGGCCGCGCTGGGGGTCCAGCCCATGGCCGTCTGCACCGCCGATACCGTCCAGAACGGCGAGGCCTGCGCCGCCATCCGGCCGCCGGGGGATCCGCTGCCCTGCCTGGAGGCCCTGGCGCCGCACCTGGCGCCGCCGCAGCGGTGGGGGGTCAAGCTGGGACTCTGCTGCCTGGATGAAGGCAACCTGGCGGCCCTGGCGGCCCGGGTGGCTTCGCTGTCGCCGGCGGCGCGCATCTGGGATCCGATCCTCGCGCCCACCTCGGGGGTGGGCCTGCATTCCGCCGCGGGGCTGCGTTCCATGGCTTCGGTGCTGCTGGCCATGGGCGGCTGGGTGGTGTGCCCCAACCTGCCAGAGGCCGCTGCGCTGGCCGGGACCGGCCCGGGCGCCGGCCCCGCCGATCTGGCCCGGCCCCTGCTGGATCTGGGCGCAACGGCCGTCTGGATCAAGGGCGGCCATGGCCTGGGCCCGGAGGTGGAGGATTTCTGGATCACCCGGTCGGAGATCCTGAGCCTGGGGCGGAATCCGCGCCTGCCCGGCGAGCGCCGGGGCACCGGCTGCACCCTGGCCTCGGCCTGGCTGGCCTGGCGGCTCCTGGGCCGCACCGGCCCGGAAGCGGCGCTGGCGGCGGCCCGGTTCCTCCGGGAGCGCTGGGATCCCCCGGTGCGGCCCGGCGGCTTCGGACGGCCCTGCTTCGCCCCGGGGGCGCCATGAAGGTCTTCGAAGGCAGAGGCTTCCTGCTGCGCACCGGCCTGGACGCCCCGTTCGGCGGCTGGCTGGGGGCGCGGCAGCTGGACGCGTCCGTCTCCATCCGCTCGGCCCCCTGGGAGGCCCTGCGCACCCTGGCGGACCTGGCCCGGCTCATGCCCGGGGGGCTCGCCCTGCTGTGGGACGCCCCCGCCGCCTGGATCACCGAGCTCCCCCCGGAGGTGCGCGCCGGCTTCCTGAAAGGGCTGGGCCACCTGCCCGGCCTCACCCTGCACCTGCGGGACGAAAGGTTCGGAGCCCTGCTCCAGGAACCCGCCGCGGTCTGGCATCATTCCCCGCGCCTGCCCTCCGGCGCCCTGGGCCTGGCCTGGCGCCAGGGCTGGCTGGGCTGGGTCCCGGAAACCGGTCCCGGCTGGTCCCTGCCGGGCCTGGGCGCCGCCGGCGGCGAGCACCCGGACGGGGACGACGCGGTGGCGGGCTTCCTGTGGGGCGAAGCCGTCCTGCCCCTGGGCGCCCTGGAGCACCTGGATCCGGCCGAGCTGGCCGCGGTGCTGGCCGAGCACCAGGCCCAGGCGGAGCAGGGCCTGAGCCAGCGCATCGGCGCGGACGCCTGGCCCGCCCGCATCCCGTTCCAGCGCCGGCGCACCGGGTGGCGGGTGGCCTTCCTGGGCGGCCGGGAGTTCCAGCTATCCGGCGGTTCCTGGGAGCGGGCCGCGGACCTGGCCCGGGACCTGGCCCGGCACCTGGAGACGGCCCTGCGCTGCCCCATCCACCTGGCCGCCTCCGCGGACCTGGCGGCGGCCAGCAGCCTCGGCCAGCAGGCCATGTGGGAGGGGCTGCCCTGGCGCAACGCCCTGCCCCTGCCCCCCGCCCTCCCCTGCTTCACCCCCGGCCTGGGCGCCGACCCCAGGGAGCCGAGCCCCCTGGAGGCCCGCTGCGGATTCCCCGGGCCCATGGCCCCGGTCCTGGGCGAGCTCCCGGCCGCCCTGCTGCGGGTGCCCGGAGTGCCCATGGAAGGGGCGGTGGGCATCTTCCTGGCCGGCCTGGAGCCCATGCCGGCGATCCGCTGGCTGCCCCCGGACCTGCCGCCCCCGGGGCCCTTCCTGCCGGGCCGGGCCTGGGCCCAGGCCAAGGCCTATCCGGCCCTGGCGGACCCCACCCAGGTGCAGCAGCCTAGACTGTTCGACGACTGCTAGCGCACCGGGTGCGCGCCGGTGCCCACCGGGCGGTAGAAGGCCGCCGTCACCTCGGCCCCCAGCATGAAGATGGCGCAGCTGTAGTAGAGGAACACCAGCGCCGCCATGGCGCTGCCCAGGGAGCCGTACAGGATGCCCCAGGTGGGGGTGTGCCTCAGGTAGTAGCCGAACCAGACCTTGGCCACCCACCACAGCACCGAGCAGACCATGCCCCCCAGCAAGGCGTGGCGGAACTGCACATGGCGCCTGGGCAGGTGCTCCAGCACCAGGGTGGTCAGGACCAGGCCGAACACCGGGGGCAGGAGATGGAAGATCTCCATGCCCACCAGGGGCCGCCTGGACAGCAGGAACCAGTTGAAGGTCGCGGCCAGCAGGGCCACCAGGATCACCAGGATCCCCACCACCACCGCCAGGCGCCGGAGCAGCGGGTACTTGCGGGTCTGGCGGTGGACCTTGATGCGCAGGCCGAAGATGTGGGAAAGGGACCGGTCCAGCTGGTTCACGCCCCAGTGGGCGCCGACCAGCAGCACCACCCAGCTCAGCCCGAGCCCGCCCACCTTCCGGCTGTTCTGGATGACGTCGAAGATGAAGCCCCTGGGCAGGTACGGGTACATCTCGGAGATGGCCCGCTGCAGGCTGAGGCTGTACGCCCCGCTCCCCAGCATCAGGACCATCAGCTTGAAGAACAGGGTCGTCAGGGGAATGAGCGAGATGGTCAGGAAGAAGCTGGTGCTGGCGGCATAGGTGTAGCAGTCGTCCTGGTGGTACTTGCGCAGCACCGCCAGCGTGAAGCCGCCCACCCGGCCGAGCGTGGGAAAGGCCTGGGCCACCCGGAAGCCGAGGCTCGTCAGGGCGTTGACCAGGGAGACTCTCATCTCCGTGAGCGTCCTGACGGTCTGGTCCATCCGTCAGAACCGCACGGGATTCCGTGGCAGGACGTACATCACCCAGGCCAGGATCAGCCCGATCCCCAGGAGTCCCGCGGCATACTTGAGGATGCTGTTGCGCGTCCGCTCGGCCCGGGTGGTGGGGGTGAGCAGGCCCAGGATCAGGGCGATGCCTCCGCCCATCAAGAAAAAGTGGATCACATGACTGCTGATGAATTTCACGGGGACGCCTATGGGAAAAGGATGGAGCGGTAAGTAAAGGCCGTTGGGAAAGGGTATCAGCCTGTCATGGATTTCGCACGGATGTTAACAAATCCAACCAAGTCTTGAGGACCAGGGCGGTGGCCCCCCACAGGGGCACCTCCGGCAGTTCCAGCCGCGGGATGGCAATGGTGGTGCCCCGCAGCTCCAGGTGCTGGAGGGTCCAGGGCGCCACCATGAGCCCTTCAAGAGGCAGCCGGAGCACATCCTGGATCTCTGAGCCCAGCCGGAACACCGGTTCCGGCGCCTCCCAGCGCAGGAAGACCGGGGTGAACCGAGTCATGGCCTTGGCCACCCCGTCGGGGAAACAGCCCATTTCCCAGAGGTCTCCGGTGACGCCCAGCTCTTCCATCAGCTCCCGCCGGGCGGTGGCGGGCAGGTCGCGGTCGAAGGGCTCCTCCATGCCGCCGGCGAAGGCCAGCTCCCCCCCGTGCTGGGGGGCCCCGGCGCCCCGGCGCACCAGGACCACCTCCCGGGCTCCGTCCGGCCCGCCCCACAGCAGCACCGCCACCGCGGCCCGCCTGGGCGACGCCGCCACCCGGTGCGGCAGCAGGTGCGGGCTCTCCCAGCGCTGGCAGAGGCGCAGGGTGGCCTCCACCTGCGCCCAGGGAATGGGCGCCCCGGCGGCGCCGGCGGGGTCCCACACCCCGCTAATGGATGTTGCCAAAGTAGGACCCCCTCACCCGTTCCACGGTGAACACGCCCTTCAGTTTGCGGATGGTGCTCATGAGTTCCACCAGCTGGTCCCGGTCCTTCACCCGCAGCGCCATGTAGAAGATGCCCCCGCCCTCGTCGGTGGTGCTGCCGCTGAAGCGCTGCAGGCTGAAGCCGGCGTGCTGCACGGCGGTGGATATGGCCCCCACCATCCCGGGCCGGTCCTCGGTGTTCACCACCAGTTCGGCGTTGAACACCGACTTGCCGGACTTGCCCCAGCCCACGCTCACCAGCCGCTCGGGATTGGGCGCCGAGGCGCTGAGGTGGGGGCAGTTGGCCCGGTGGATGGAGATGCCCCGGCCGCGGGTGGTGTAGCCGACGATCTCGTCGCCCCAGATGGGCTTGCAGCAGCTGGCCAGGACGTAGAGGATGCCCACGCTGTCGTCCACCAGCACGGTGTCCACGCCCACCGTGGGCGCCTTCTCCTCGGCCCGCCCCTTGGTGGTCTCGGGGATCAGCGGATCCAGCAGGCGCCGCGGGCTGGTGCGGTTGAACCCCACCGAGGCGTAGAAGGCGTCCCAGTTGGGCAGCTTCAGTTCCTTCAGCCGGGCCTCCATGGCCGCATGCACCTCCGGGGTGTCCAGGCGGATGCCCAGGGCCCGGGCTTCGCGCTCCAGGCGCTCCTTGCCCGATACGATGGCGTGGGCCCGCTCCTCCTCCCGGATGAAGAGCTGGATCTTGGTCTTGGCGCCGGCGGAGGTGACGATGGAGAGCCAGTCGCGGCTCGGCTTGTGGTCGGCCCGGGTGAACACTTCCACCCGGTCGCCGTTCTTCAGGATGTGCCGCAGCGGCACCATGCGCCCGTTGACCTTGGCCCCCACGCAGTGGTGCCCGACCTCGGTGTGGATGGAATAGGCGAAATCGATGGGGGTGGCGTTCTCCGGCAGGGAGCGCAGGTCGCCCCTGGGGGTGAACACCTGGATCCGCTGAAAGCTCAGCTCGCCCTTGAGGTTGGCCACCAGTTCCCGGCTGTCCCGCACCTCCTGGTGCAGCTCCACCATGCGCCGCAGGAACGAGGTCTGGTTGATCTCCTGCTTGTTGGCGATCCGCCCGTCCTTGTAGGTCCAGTGCGCCGCGATGCCCGCCTCGGCGTGCTCGTTCATCTCCTGGGTGCGGAACTGCACCTCGAAGGATTCCCCCGAGGGCATCAGCACGCTGGTGTGGATGCTCTGGTAGCCGTTGTCCTTGGGCAGGCTGATGTAGTCCTTGAACCGGCCCGGGATCGGCTTGTAGAGCGCGTGCACGAGGCCCAGCGCGGTGTAGCAGGAGGCCCGGTCCGGACAGATGATCCGGTAGGCCAGCCAGTCGTGGATGTCCTCCAGGCTCTTCTCCTGGATCCCCATCTTCTTCCAGATGCCATACAAGTGCTTGACCCGGAAGTAGATACCCGCCTCGATACCCTGGGCCCTCAGGGCTGACTGCAGGGTCTTCTTGATCTCCTCCACCAGGGGGGCGCTCTTCTTGCGCTTGAGCTCGATGATCCGGCGCATCTCCGCGAAGCGTTCCGGCTCCAGGTTGGCGAAGGCCAGGTCCTCCAGCTCGGCCCGCACCGAGCCCATGCCCAGCCGGTTGGCCAGGGGCGCATACAGCTCCATGGTCTCGTGGGCGATGCGGCGGCGCTTCTCCTCGCGCATGGAGGCCAGTGTCCGCATGTTGTGCAGCCGGTCGGCCAGCTTCACCAGCAGCACCCGCACATCCTTGCCCATGGCCACCAGCAGCTTGCGCACGTTCTCGGCGTTGAGCAGGGTGCGGTCGGTGAAGTCCAGCTTGGACATCTTGGTGAGGCCGTCCACGATCTCGGCCACCTCCTCGCCGAACTGCGCGCGGACCTCCTCCATGGTCATGAGGGTGTCCTCCACCGTGTCGTGGAGCAGCCCGCAGGCCACGCTCACCGCGTCCAGCCGCCACTCCGCCAGGGATTCGGCCACCGCCAGGGGGTGGAAGAAATAGGGTTCCCCGCTCTTGCGGCGCTGGTTGGCGTGCATGACCTTGCCGGCCTTGAAGGCCTTGTCCAGGAGGGCGGCGTCGCCGTTGGGGTGGTGCTGCAGGAAGGTGCTCCGCACCTTCTGGTAGGCGCCCTCCAGCGTCAGGCAATGGTCCGGTCCGGTGGCGATGTCGTCGCCCTCCTTCAGGACCACCCCCTTATGTTTCGCCCCATCGGTCATACATCGAGTGTGCGGCAGGCAGGCTGATCGCGCCAGATGGATTAAGATTGGGGCATGGACCACCCCGCCGAATCCCCCTTGCTTTCCCTGGAAGAAGCCCTGCGCAGGCTCGCCGGGGCCTTCCCGCCCCCCGCCGCCGGCCCGGTGCTGGCGGACCGGGACGATCCCGCCCTGGACCTCAGTTCCATGGACGGGGCCGCCATGCGCAGCGAGGACGGCACAGCCGCCCGGACCGTCCTGGGCACCCTGTTCGCGGGCGATCCCCCCAGCCTGTTCCAGGTGGCCCCGGGCACCTGCGTGCGGATCATGACCGGCGCCTGCCTGCCCGCGGGGGCCGACACCGTGGTGCCGTTCGAGGAATTGCGCGAAGAAGACGGGCGGCTGGCGCCCCTGGCCCCGCCCGGGGCCGGGGACTGGGTCCGCCCCCGGGGCGGCCAGGCGCTGGCCGGGGCTCTCCTGCTCCCGGCCGGGACCCCCCCCAACGCCGCCCGCGCCGGCCTGCGGGCCCAGGTGGGACAGGCGACGCCGCCCCTGCGGCGGATCCGGGTGGGCATCGCCCCCACCGGCGACGAGATCGCGGCCCAGCCCGCCCCGCACCAGATCCGGGATTCCAACGGTCCGATGCTCACGGCCCTGGCCCACGCCCTGGGCGCGGAGGCGCGGCAACTGCCGCCCATCCCCGACCAGCCCGAGCGCCTGGAGGCGTTCCTGGCCGGCCTGGGCGACCTGGACATCCTGGTCACCTCCGGCGGCGTCTCCGTGGGCCAGAAGGACCTCCTGCCCGGGGTGCTGGCGGCCATGGGCGCCCGGGTGCTGTTCCACAAGATCCGGCTCAAGCCCGGCAAGCCCATGCTCGCCGCCATCCTGGGCCGGCAGGTGATCCTCGGCCTGCCCGGCAACCCCGTCTCGTCCTACCTGAACGCCCTGCTGTTCCTGCCCGTGGCCATGGCCGGCCTGCTGGGCACCGTGGCCCCGGACCCCTGGAGGGCCGGCACCCTGGAGGCCCCCGTGGCCAACGCCGGCGACCGCCCCCTGCTGCACCCCTGCCGGCGCCAGGGCGACCGGTTGCAGCCCCTGGATTCCCGGGGCGCCGCCGACCTGATCCGCCTGGCCCAGGCCGACGCCTGCGCCTGGATCCCCATCGGCGGCATCCCGGCAGGGCCGGCCCGGTACCTGGACCTGCTGTAAGTGAGCATCCCGTAATATTTCCCCTCAAGGTGATTCCCATGCCAGTTGAAACCGAAGCAGCCGTCGCCAGTGTCCTCATGACCGGCGAGCAGTATGAAGAGAGCCTGCGCAAGATGAAGTTCAAGGTCTACCTGCAGGGCGAGCGGGTGGAGAACCCGGTGGACCACCCCATCATCCGGCCCTCCATGAACTCGGTGAAGATGACCTACGACCTGGCCCAGGACCCCCAGCACCAGGACCTGATGACTGCCAAGTCCCACCTCACCGGCAAGACCGTCAACCGCTTCTGCCACCTGCACCAGAGCACCGACGACCTGATCAAGAAGGTCAAGATGCAGCGCCTGCTTGGCCAGAAGACCGCCGCCTGCTTCCAGCGCTGCGTGGGCATGGACGCCATCAACGCGGTGGACAGTACCACCTTCGAGATGGACCAGAAGCTGGGCACCGACTACCACGCGCGGTTCGAGAAGTTCCTGCTGAAGATGCAGGAACTGGACTGGACCGTGGACGGGGCCATGACCGACCCCAAGGGCGACCGTGGCCTGTCCCCCAGCAAGCAGTCCGACCCGGACATGTACGTGCACGTGGTGGAGCGGCGGCCCGACGGCATCGTGGTGCGGGGCGCCAAGGCACACCAGACCGGCGCCATCAACTCCCACTGGATCCTGGTCATGCCCACCATCTCCATGACCGCCGAGGACGCCGACTACGCGGTGGCGTTCGTGGCCCCCGCTGACGCCGAAGGCATCTTCTACATCTACGGCCGCCAGTCCTGCGACACCCGCAAGCTGGAAGGGGGCACCATCGACGTGGGCAACAAGCAGTTCGGCGGCCACGAAGCCTTGATGGTGTTCGACAACCTGTTCATCCCCTGGGAAAACGTGCTCATGTGCGGGGAGTATGAGTTCAGCGGCACCCTGGTGGAGCGGTTCGCCGGCTATCACCGCCAGAGCTACGGCGGCTGCAAGGTTGGCGTGGGCGACGTGCTGATCGGCGCGGCGGCCCTGGCGGCCGACTACAACGGCGCGGCCAAGGCCTCCCACGTTAAGGACAAGCTCATCGAGATGACCCACCTGAACGAGACCCTGTACGCCTGCGGCATCGGCTGCTCCGCCGAAGGCTGCAAGACCGCCTCCGGCACCTACCTGGTCAACATGCTGCTGGCCAACGTCTGCAAGCAGAACGTCACCCGCTTCCCGTACGAGATCGCCCGGCTGGCCGAGGACATCGCCGGCGGCCTGATGGTGACCATGCCCTCCGAGCAGGATCTGTGCAACCCGGAGACCAGCGACGTGATCAAGAAGTACTTCCAGGGCGTGGCCAGCGTGCCCACCGAGACGCGCATGCGCATTCTGCGCCTGATCGAGAACCTCACCCTGGGCACCGCCGCCGTGGGCTACCGCACGGAATCCATGCACGGCGCCGGCTCCCCCCAGGCCCAGCGGATCATGATCTCCCGCCAGAGCAACCTGCAGCAGAAAAAAGAGCTGGCGAAGAACATCGCCGGCATCACCGACAAGAAATAGCCAGGTGGCGGTCAAGTAGCGGATGCTAGCAGCCGTTAGGTCGCTGACGACCTTAAGGCTGCTTGTGCCAAGCTGCATGCCTAATCAAGACGCAATCTAACGGTGCTAGGAATCCTCGCCACCCGGTGGAGTGGGGGATGCGGCTCAGGCAAGGAACGGCTCCGCTATTCGATGTAGCGCCCCCGTTCGGTGTAGTGGGTATGGAGCAGGACGTGGCTGAGGTGGCTGCACGGGCCTTCCGTGAGGAACTCCTGGTAGATCTTGAGGACGTCGGGGTTCTCGTGGGATTTGCGGATGGGGTACGCGGCATCCTCATCATAGATGGCCTTGGCCCGCGCCTGGCGGATTTCCTTGGAGGTGGGGATGGGCTGGCCGCCCCCGCCCAGGCAGCCGCCGGGGCAGCCCATGAACTCGATGAAGTGGCACTGGCTGAACGGCCCGCCGGCCTTGATGTCCTCCATCACCCGCTTGGCGTTGGCGGTGCCGTGGGCGACGGCCACCTTGAGGGTGGCGCCCTTGAGGAAGTCCCAGCTGGGGAACAGGGGGGCCAGGAGGGCGGGCACCGGGCCGGTCTTGGGGATGGTCAGCTCCAGGTACTTCACCCCGTCGAAGCCGCGCACCGGCTTGATGTCCGCGTGCTGGAACAGGTCCTCCACCTTGATCCCCACCACCAGCTCGATCACCGTGCGCAGCGCCGCTTCCATGACCCCGCCGGTGGCGCCGAAGATCACCCCGGAGCCGGTGGCGGTGCCGAAGGGCGCGTCGAACTCCGACTTGGGCAGCCTGGGCAGGTCCAGGCCCGCCTCGGCGATCATCTTGGCCAGCTCCCGGGTGGTGAGCCCGTAGTCCACGTCCTTGAACCCGGAGGCGTCCATCTCCGGACGGTTGCACTCGAACTTCTTGGCCGAGCACGGCATCAGGGCCACGGTGACGATGTCCTTGGGGTCGATGCCATGCTCCCGGGCGTAGTAGGTCTTGATGATGGCCCCGAACATCTGCTGGGGGCTCTTGGCGGAGCTCAGGTTGGGGATGTACTCCGGGTAGAAGTGCTCCAGGTACTTCACCCAGCCCGGGGAGCAGCTGGTGAACTGCGGCAGGGCCGCGGGCTTGCCGTCCACCAGGGCGTCCTTCAGGCGCAGCAGCAGCTCGGTGCCTTCCTCGATGATGGTGAGGTCGGCGGTGAAATTGGTGTCGAACACCCGGTCGAAGCCGCACATGCGCAGGGCGGTGTTCAGCTCGAAGGTGAGCGCCTGGCCGGGGGGCAGGCCGAAGCACTCGCCGATGGCCGCCCTGGGGCTGGGGGCGGTCTGGATCACCACGTGCTTGGCGGGGTCCTGGATGGCCGCCCACACCTCGTCGGTGGGGTCGTTGGCGCGCAGGGCCCCGGTGGGGCAGCGGTTGATGCACTGGCCGCAGTTGATGCAGACCACGCTGCCCAGGGGCTTTTCCAGGAAGGTCTGGATCCGGCTGCGGTCGCTGCGGCCCAGCACCTCGATGGTGCCCACCTCCTGCAGGTCGATGCAGGTGCGCACGCAGCGCCGGCACAGCACGCACTTGTCGCTGTCCCGCACCACCGAATAGCTGGAGCGGTCGATCTGGTGCCTGGGCCGGTCCGGGTGGCCGAAGCGGAAGAAGTCCACCCCGCACTCCCTGGCCAGGCTCTGCAGCTCGCAGTTGTTGTTGCGGCCGCAGGCGTAGCACTCGCCGTAGTGCTCGGACAGCAGCAGGTCCACCACGTGCCGCCGGGCTTGGCGGACCTTCTGGGTGTGGGTGTGGACCTTGATGGGCGTGGTCACCGGGTAGGCGCAGGCGGCCTGGAGGGTGCGCTGGCCCTCCACCTCCACCAGGCACATGCGGCAGACCCCGGCCACGCACAGGTCCGGGTGGTGGCACAGGGTCGGGATGCGGATGCCCAGCTCCCGGGCGGCGTCCAGGATGGTGGTGCCCAGGGGCACCTTGAGGTCCTGGCCGTTGATGCTGATGGCCACCTTGCCGCCGATGGCCGACGGGTTGGCGGGCATGGGCAGCACCTGGGTCTTCTGGCTCGCCGGCGCCCGGCGGGTTTCTTCGCCTTGGAATGGATTGGACATGGTCTCAACCTCGCCGGTTCAACGTTCGGCCCATGATCTCTTCACGGAAATGCTCCACCACGGAGAGGAAGGCGCTGGGACTGCTCTGGCCGAGGCCGCACTTGGAGGCCACCTGCATGGTCTCGCCCAGGCCGCATAGCTCCTTGAGGTAGGCCATGGAGCAGCTGCCCGCCTGGAGCATCTCGACCCCCTCCAGGAGCTTGGCATTGCCCAGGCGGCAGGGGGCGCACTGGCCGCAGGACTCGTCGGTGAAGAACTCCAGGAAGTTGTGCAGCATGTCCAGCATGTCCCGCTGCGGCCCGAACACGATCACCGAGCCGCCGGTGGGGATGTCCTCGAAGGCGATGGTCCGGGCGAAATCCCGGGCCGGGACGCACTGGCCCGAGGCGCCGCCGATCTGCACCGCCCGGGCGTCGGCACCGTCCACCTCCTGGAGCAGCTGGGCCACGGTGATGCCCAGGGGGAACTCGTACACGCCCGGCCTGCGGCAGTCGCCCGAGATGCTGAAGATCTTCCGGCCGGTGGACTTCTCGGTGCCGACGCTCTTGAACCACTGGGGCCCGTTGGCCAGGATGCAGGCCGCCCAGGCCAGGGTCTCCACGTTGTTCACCACCGACGGGTAGCCCAGGTAGCCGGTGTTCACCGGGAACGGCGGCCGGTTGCGCGGTTCGCCCCGGAAGCCCTCCAGGCACTCGATCAGGGCCGTCTCCTCGCCGCAGATGTAGGCCCCCGCCCCAATGAAGATGCGGATGTCGAATTCCAGGGGGCTGCCCAGGATGGTCTTGCCCAGGAGGTTGCAGCGGCGGCGCTTGGCCAGGGTCTCCTCCAGGGCGCTCCGCAGGTAGGTGTACTCGCCGCGCAGGAACAGGATGCCTTCCCTGGCGCCCACCGCCTTGCCGGCGATGGTCATGCCTTCGAACACCAGGTCGGGGTGCTCCATGAGGATCACCCGGTCCTTGAAGGTCCCCGGCTCCCCTTCGTCGGCGTTGCAGATGATGAATTTGCGTTCGGCCTGGGCGGCGGCGGCGAAGTTCCATTTCACCGCGGTTGGGAACCCGGCGCCGCCGCGGCCCTTGAGGCCGGAGGCGCTGATCTTGCCGATGATCTCGGGACGGTCCTGGCGCAGGGCGGCCCTCAGGCCTGCCTCGGGAATCTGGGCGCAGTAGGTTGGGATGGAGTTCATACGAGATGTACCTCCTTCGACTCCGCGGCGTGCACGCCGAAGACCCGGCGGCACTCCTCCAGGATTTCGTGGACCTTTTCCGGGGTGACCCGGGTGAAGATGCGGTCGTTCACCAGCAGGGCCGGGCCCTGGTCGCACATGCCCATGCAGTTGGCCCACTCCAGGGTGAAGCTGCCGTCGGCGGTGGTCTGGCCGAAGCGGATGCCCAGATCGTTCTCCAGTTGGCGCATGACCCGGTCCTTGCCCTGCATGTCGCAGGAGATGGTCCGGCACAGGCGGATGACGAACCGGCCCTGATGGCGCTCCCCCAGGAAGGCGTAGAAGGACACCACGCTGTGCACTTCCACCGGGTGGATGCCCAGCAGGTCGCCGATGACCTGCATGGCATAGCTGTTGATGTGGTGGTATTTGCGCTTGACCTCCAGCAGGATGGGCACCAGCGAGGTGCGGTTGTGGCCCAGCTTGTCGGCCAGGGCCCTGATCTCCGCTGCGCAGCGTTCTCGTTCGGTCATCAGCATGTCAGCCCTCCCGGCACTTGAGCAGGTCGGCCACTTTCCGGACCAGATCAGCCGGCTCCACCGGCTTGGACTGGAAATCATCCACCGGGACCATCTCGGCGTCCTTGCCGAAGGCGAGGCCCGAAGCGGATGCCACAGAAGTGAGCATGAGGATCGGGAAGTTCCTGCCTTCCCGGCGGAGATCCTGGGCCATGGTGAACCCGTCGTCCGGCTGCTCCATCATGACGTCCAGAATCAGCAGGTCCGGCTGGAAGGAGTCCACCGCCTCCATGCCTTCGGCTCGGCTGTAGGCCGCCATGATCGTGTGCCCAGCCTTCTGCAGGAAGAGGCTGCTCGCCTCAACGATGTCTGGATCATCGTCAACGATGAGGATCTTGGCCATGAATGCCTCCTCAGCCAGGCCCGGGGGCTGGCAATGGGATGTGGGTATCGAGATCTCGAGGTGCGAAGGAACAAAGACATCTTTGGGTAGGGATAGTAGAAATATAGGATTTCCTGTCAACTGGAAAAGATGAAAATAATCTTGAAAAAGACTGATCCTGGTTGGATCTTTTCGTTATTTAATTTTATCGCCATTCGTTATTACACCTACATTGTGATGCCTTTCACAATCCCTCCGGCAGCGGCTGGGGTATCTCCAGGCTGAACTCGGCCCACTGCCCCGGCTCGCTCCGGGCGTCCATGCTGCCCCCGTGCAGGCGGACCAGGCGCCAGGCGGTGTAGAGGCCGACGCCGGTGCCCTTCCGTTCCTGGAGTTCAGGGGACTGGAGCCGGCTGAACTTGCGGAACAGGCGCGGGCGCTCCTGGGCGGAAAAGCCCGGGCCCTGGTTCCAGACCGTGACCCGCAGCCGATCCGCCCGGCGCTCCACCCCGAGCCGCAGGATCCCCCCTTCCCAGCCATATTTTACGGCGTTGCCCAGCAGGTTGACCAGCACGATCTTGAGCAGGTCGGGGTCGCATTGCACCTCCGGCCCCTCCGGAGCGCTGCGTTCCAGGGTCATGCCCCGCGCCTCGAGCTGGGGCAGGATGAGCTCCAGCGCGGGTTCCACCACCTCCTCCGGGAAGGCCGAGGGCCTGGGACGGAAGGCCAGGCTCCCGCCCTCCATGCGGGCCAGATCCAGGTACTCCCGGATGAGGGCCAGGAGGTAGCTGCCATTGCCGATGAGCCGCACCAGCTTCTGGGCCTGGCGCGGTTCCACCGGGCCCAGGTAGCCGCCCGCCAGGACCCGGGCGTCGGTGATGATGGAGGCGATGGGGTTCCTCAGCTCGTGGCTGACGAAGGCCAGCATCTCCATGTAGGCCTGGTTGGCCTCCTGCAACTGCTCGCCCATCTGGTTGAAGGTGTGCGCCAGCTCACCGATCTCGTCATCGGTGAGCACGGGGGCGCGCACCGCCAGGTCGCCCCGCGCCATGCGGGTGATGGCCTCCGACAGCGCCGCGAGCGGACGCAGGATGTTCCGGTGCAGCATATAAGTGATGACCAGGGCCATCGCCCCCAGCACCGCCAGCCCGATCAGGCTGACCGCCAGGCGCATGTGCGCCAGGTGCCGGTGCAGTTCCGCGGAGGTCAGGTACGCCTGGAACGCCTGCTCCGCCGCCCGGGTCTGGGCCATGGTCACGTCCCAGACGAGCGCGGCCGTGACCAGGGCGAGGGCCGCACCCACGGGGATCAGGAATCTGGAGGTCAAGTTCAAGGACTTCATGCCGGGCCCCCGGATCTGTCGTCACCGGTCCTTGAGCCACATGGCATAGGCCCGGTCCACCGTCTCGTGGTGACGCTGGATGATCTCCCCGGCTTCCCTGGCCAGCAGGATCAAGGGTCGCGCCTTGGGCACGTCCCTCTGCACCATCTGGTCCAGGAACCAGTCCAGCAGCAGTTCGTGCTCCAGCCGGTGGGGAATGAGATCGGGGTATTCCTGGCCTTGGAGATAGTCCTCCTCGGTCTTGAAATGGTCGACACTCACTTCGAAAACCTTGATGAACTGGGCCTCATCCTCGGGGCCGCCCGGATGGCTTTCCAGCCCTCTGATCAGGTCCGTGACCAGCCGGTGCAGTTCGCGGTGCTGCTCGTCGAGGCGGGCGACCCCCACGTGTTCTGGACTGTCCCACTGAAATTCATCCATGGGAACATCTCATCGGACTGGTGTAGTTCCATTATAGGTCAAAGGCAGAAACACGAAACGACTTGTGGTCCCCCGTTGCACCAGGAGCAGGACGCCTTCCTGTTTCGGGTCCTCCGCCCTGGCGTCCTGCAGTTCCCCCGCCCGGGTCACCCGCCTGCGGTTGACCTCAAGGATCAGGTCCCCCTCCTGCAGCCCGGCCTGGGCGGCGGGGCTGCCCTGGTCCACGGCGCTGACGAGCAGGCCGGTCTTTCCGGCGAGCCCCTGGCGCTGGGCCAGGTCCGGGGTCAAGGGCTGCACGCTGAAGCCGAGTCTGTCCATCCGCTCCGGCGCGCTGCCGGGAGCGCCATCGGCCGCCTCTCCGAGGGTGGCCAGGACAGCCAGGGGCTTGCCGCCCCGGATGAGCTCCACTTTGACCGTGGAGCCCGGCGCCGTGCCGCCCACCCGATTCACCAGTTCCTTGCCGTTCTGGATCCCATGGCCGTCCAGGCCGGTGATGACGTCACCCACCTGGAGGCCGGCCTGGTCCGCGGGCGAGCCGGAGAGCACCGAAGCCACCAGGGCCCCATGGCTGTCGGCCAGGCTGAACTGCTTGACCAGGTTCGCGTCCAGGTCCTGGATCGCCACGCCCAGCATGCCCCGGGCGTTCTTGCCCGGCCTGGGCAGTTCCGCCCCTTCCTTCGCCTTGAGTTCGGCGAGGCGGGTGGCGGCGGATTTGGCGAAGATCCCGCCGGGAAAGCGGTCCAGATAGGCCTCGAAGGCCTCCCGGGTGCCTGTGTCCTTGATGGCGTTCCACAGGGCGAGATCCGCGGCGGTGGGGTCGCCGGCCGTCGCCGGGGCGCTGCCCGGCACGAAGTAGAAGTCCCCTTCCACACTGCTGGCGGTCCAGGGCACCTGCTGATCCCGGGAATCCTTCCTCACGCCGGTCAGCACGAGCTTGAAGGTTTCCTCCAGCTTCAGGCCCGGCGTCCGCATGGCCTTGAGCAGCTGCTCGGTGAAGAGCCCGTTGGTCCCGTTCCCGTCGGCGGCGATGCGGCCGGGCGCGGTGGCGAAGGCGATGTAGGTTCCCATCGGCGCGTCCAGGGGCGCCAGCCCCGCCTGGCTGCCCCGGAAACTCCTGGCGAAGGGGTTGTTCCGGCAGGCATCCAGCACCAGGATGTTCAGCCGGTTCCGGGCCGTCTCCAGCTTGGACAGCACCAGGTCCACATCCATGGCCTCCCCGGCCACCTCGTCCTCCGCCTTGATGTCGGCGCCGACGGGGATCAGGTAGTTCTTCCCCTTCACCTGCATGCCGTGGCCCGCGAAGAAGAAGAGACCGACCCCGCCCTGGGCGATGCGGCCGCCGAAGTCCCGGAGCCCTTCGCGCATCTTCTGGTAGCTGGCGTTCTCCAGGACGATCACCTGGAAGCCGCACGCCCGCAAGGCCCTGCTCATGGCCCGGGCATCGTTCACCGGGTTCTTCAGGGGCGAATCCCGGTAGGCCCCGTTGCCGATCACCAGGGCGACGCGGGATTCCTGGGCCGAAGCCGGCGGGGCCGCCGGCTTGACCACCACGGCCCGGGGCGGGGTGGAGTCCGGGGGCTTGCCGCCCTGGGCCAGCAGGCATGGGGATGCCAGGACGCACGAGAGGACAGCGGCGAGCAAACGCATGGGATCACCTGGATTTGGTTGTCATCTTATTCCAATGGGCTGAATGAGTCCGGATGAATTCGGAACCGTGCCAAACCACTGCTGGAGGAATTCCACGCAGACCCGCACCTTCGCTGATTCCGTCAGCCGGATCGGATAGACCGCCGAAATGGGAGCATCCTGCTGGTATTCCGGAAGCACTCGAACGAGTGAGCCCTCACTCAGTTTTTCGCCAACATCCCAGGTAGAACGAAGGATGATGCCATGTCCATCCAGAGCCCATTGGGTCGCGATTTCGCCGTTGCTGCACGACAAGGGCCCGGACACCCGGACAGTCTCAACGTTCCCGGGGCCATCCAGCTTCCAGATTCCGAAACTCTGGTCGCGCTCCCGAACGACAATGCAATCGTGCTTTTCCAGGTCATCAATACCGGCGGGCATACCGCGCTTCACCACATAGGCCGGGGCTGCGCAAAGAACCCTCGCATTGCCCTTGATGCGCTTGACGATCAGGTTCGGCTGGGGTTCCCCTCCGACGGTCAAATCGAGATCGAAACCTTCGGTGATCAGGTCTACCGGCCTGGTGAACAGTTCAAGCCGGATGTGCAAGGAAGGGTGGCTCAGGGCCAGTCTGGAAAGCGCCGGCCCGATGCATTTCCGCCCAAAACCTTCGCTGGTGCTTATGCGCAGCAGCCCTCGGGGCGTCACCTTCGCAGTGCTTATCGCCTCGGTCATCTGCTCGGCATCTTCAAGGATCCGCTGGGCCCAGCGGAGCACGGTTTCGCCTTCTTCGTTCAGGCTCACGTGGCGGGTCGTGCGGTGCAGCAACCGCACTTGCAGAACGCCCTCCAGCAAGGCTATCCGTTTGCTTACATAGGCGGGTGATACCCCCAATTCTTTGGCGGTGACGATGAAACTCCGGTTCCTGGCCACCGTGCAGAACAAGTGGAGATCTTCGAGCGGGGGGAGATTGTTCATGTTTCGTGTCCTGAGTAATCACATTTTACCCGATTGTTTTCGTCCTGGAGGCAGGTACCTTGTAGATTACCTTCGGGTTATAAGATCGAGAGGAGATCAGGATGGACAAACAGGAGGCCGTTCGGTCCATGACCGTCACCATGGCCCGATTCACCGACTACATCAGCAAGCACCTTCCGGAGGATGTGCTGGGCAAGCTCCGGCAGTTGCGGGACGCCGAGGACAGCCCGCTGGCGAAAGTGGTCTATGACTCCATGTTCGAGAATCTGGCCAAGGCTGAGGCACTGGACCGCCCGTCCTGCCAGGACACCGGTGTGGTCCAGTACTTCGTCAAGGCCGGAGCGGAATTCCCGCTCCTGTCCGAAGTCCGGTCCATCCTCACCGAGGCGGTGCTGATCGCGACCAGGACGGCTCCCC
>PLUC01000221.1 GCA_003165415.1 Holophagaceae bacterium | reverse complement strand
CCCTATACCGTGGCCGATGCCCTCAAGGATTACTTCGAAGACGGGAAGCGGAGGGGCGTGAAGGGACTCCAGCGCGACGAGCAGCGGGCCGGGGCCTGGATCTTGCCCCAGCTGGGGCCCCTGGAAGTGGTGAAGCTCACCCGCCGCCGGCTGGAGACATGGCTTACCGAGATGGCGGAAGCGCCTCGCCGGGTGCGCACCCCTGCGCCGCCGAAGCCGGGCACCCCTGCCCCGAAGCCCAGGAACTTCAAAGTGCCGCGCGTGCCGAAGGCCGCCCCCGTGCCACCCGCTCCACCTTCCACGGATGACGAGAAGCGGGCCCGGAAAGACAGCGCGAACCGCGTCTTGACCACCCTCAAGGCGGCCCTGAACCACGCCTTGGATCGCCGCCGCGTCACCTGCACTGGCGAGGCCTGGCGCGAGGCGAAACCCTACCGCGGGACCACCAAGGCCAGGGTCCGGTTCCTGAGCGTGGAGGACCAGGTGCGACTGGTCAACGCCTGCCCCGAGGACTTCCGCCGTTTGGTCAAGGGTGCCCTCTATACCGGCGGCCGCTATGGCGAGTTGGCTCGCGTCACGGTCCAGGACTTCGACCCCATCGGCGGGACGCTCTTCTTGATTGGCAAGGGCACTGGCGAGGGCAAACCACGGCGCGTGGTCCTGACCGAGGAGGGGCAGGCCTTCTTCCAGGAGATCACCGCCGGCCGCCCTGCGGGTGAGGTTGTGTTCCAGCGGGACGGGGTGGCGCGTCGGAAGCTGACGGATCTGGGCTCAAGCTGGGGCCACAGTGACCAGGCCCGCTTCATGGCCACGGCCTGCACGGCAGCAGGGCTGGACCCCCTTGGCTTCCATGAACTCCGCCACTCCTACGCCTCCATGCTTGTGAACGCCGGGTGCCCCCTGGCCTACGTTGCCGCCCAGCTGGGCCACACGGACACGCGGATGGTGGAGAAGCATTACGGGCACCTGGCACCGAATGCCATGGCCGAGTCCATCCGGACCCTCATGCCCAAGCTGGGTCTGACGGGCGTGGCGAAAATCGAACCCCTAAAGGTCACGGCAGGTGCATGACCCTCATCGACGCCGATGACCTGGGACTGGCAGTGACCTGGGTCCGTGAGCTGTCCCGCCTGTCAAGACACTCAAGAACCAGCATTCCAATATTAAGTAGACGATTCGGTTGCTGTTGAACCTCACAGGAGATGTGAGATAGCCCTCTGCTAGCGATTCGGGGAGTTGGGCCGGAATCGCCTACAGGATGATGTTCTACGTGTGCTGGGTGACGGGTACCCTCGGCGTCACCGAGGCCGAGCAGAAGCCTCGGGCGACCCCGAAGGGGCGTCCGGGCGAAACGCTCAGGGATCCTGGTTCTGATGTCGTTTGACAAAACTTGATTTATTTAAAATATCTTTAAGTGCCAAAATTTTACTTAATAATTTTATTAACCCACGATAGCATTCGGTTTGCCAAGCCGTTTTCATAGTGTGCAGTTGTCCCGCCAGGATTATGGGTGGAGGAACTATGCTGGGGATGTCAGCCAGGCAAAATTTGGAAGTATTGAAATTAATGGAACATGGTGCCTGCCTTAAAAGGTCCGCTGCGGGCAGCATCGTCCATTCGCTCCCCCGCGTCGGCGCCTTCCTGGCAGGACTCTGGATGGTCCTGTGCCTGGGCTTACTATCGGGCTGCCACACGCACTCCGGGAGTTCAACGCCGGTGAGCACGACCACCTACACCATTTCAGGAAGCACGGGCATGGCCGGAACCACGCTCGCCTATACGGACGGCACGGCCCAGACGGCCACCGTCGACGGCAGCGGCAACTTCACCATCACGGTTCCCAGCGGCTGGAGCGGCACGCTGACGCCAACGTTGGCGGGATACGCCTTCACCCCAGCCAACCTTTCCTTTACCGATGTCCTGGCAAATGTGTCGGGCAAGAACTTCACCGCCGCTGTCGCCGCAGGGTTCACCATCTCCGGCAACGCGGGCGTAGCGGCGGCCGTCCTTTCCTATACCGATGGCACGGCCAAAACGGTCACGGCGGATGGCAGCGGGAACTACAGCCTCACGGTCGCCTATGACTGGTCTGGCACGCTGACGCCTGCCCTGTCGGGCTATAGCTTCACTCCCACCAGCCTGTCCTTCACGGGGGTCCTGGCCAACCAGACAGCTCAGAATTTCACCGCCGCGCAGGTCACCATGTACAGCATCTCGGGCTCGGCCGGCTACGAGGCGGGGGCCACGATCTCATACAATGGCGGCTCGGTCGAGGCCACGACCGACGGCTTCTACTACCTCATGGTTCCGGCCGGCTGGTCAGGAACCTTGACGCCGAGCGAGACGGGATACACTTTCACACCGCCCAGCCTTTCCTACACGAATGTTCAAACCAATCTGTCAGGGCAGAACTTCGGGGCAAACATCATCACCTTCACCATCATGGGCAACGCGGGGGTGGCGGGAGCCACCCTCTCTTTCACCGCCAATGGCACCACCCAGACCGCTACGGCTGACGGCAGCGGGAACTATACCCTCAGCGTCCCCTATGGCTGGTCCGGCACAGTGACGCCCAGCGAGAGGGCGTACGCCTTCACGCCGGTTCAGCTGACCTTCGCCAACGTCATGGCCAACCAGACCGGACAGAACTTCACGGCCAACACCGGCCCCAGCTACACCATTTCGGGCAGCGCGGGCCTCGCCGGCGCCACCTTGTCCTACACCGACGGCACCGCCCAGACCGCCACGGCGAACGGTAGCGGCAACTATACCTTCACCGTCTCCTACAACTGGTCAGGCACGGTGACGCCCAGTTCTTCCATGGGCTACACCTTCACCCCGGCCAGCATGAGCTACACCCGTGTCCAGGCCAACCAAACTCTGCAGAACTACGCGGCGAACCCGGGGCTGTTCACGCTCACCGGATCCATGGCCATGGCCCGGTACAGCCAGACATCCACCCTGCTCCCCAATGGCCTGGTCCTCCTTGCGGGTGGCACCAATAGCGACCCGACATCGGAACTATACTCCTCTGCCACGGGCCAGTTCTCGGCCACCGTTGAGTACTGCGATGGGAGAAGCAACCAGACGGCGACTCCGCTCACCAACGGACTGGTCCTGTTGGCGGGCGGGCAGAACGGAACCGCATACCTGGAGCCGCAGCTCTACAACCCGGCCAACGGCTACTGGACCCCCACCTATGACATGGTCACGCCCAGGGCCGACCATACCGCGACGCTGCTGCCCAACGGCCAAGTCCTCATCACCGGGGGAACCGATTTCCTCACATTCAGCGGCGGCACCTCCGGCAACTTCCTGTCCAGCGCGGAACTTTACGATCCGGTAGCGAACAGCTTCTCCAGCCTGGGGAACATGAACACCATCCGCTACTGCGCCACCGCGACCCTGCTTCCCAACGGCAAGGTGCTCATCGCGGGAGGCTCCTACTACACTGGCGAAACCCTCGCCACCGCGGAACTGTACGACCCGGTCCAGAAGACCTTCACGCTCACCGGATCCATGGCCGCCCAGCGGGAGTTCCATACAGCGACGCTGCTTCCGAATGGCCAAGTCCTCATTGTGGGCGGCCAGGGCAGCGGCGGCATCCTCGCCAGCGCGGAACTGTACAACCCGGCCACGGGCCTGTTCACCACCATGGGGGCCATGGATGCTGGCAGGCGGTTTCACATGGCGGCCCTGCTGCCCAACGGGAAGGTCCTCATCGCCGGCGGTGACTACTACAACGCGCCTCTCACCAGTTCGACGCTGTATGACCCGGTCGCGGAGACCTTCACTGACAGCGGGAAGATGGCCACGGGGAGGACCGAAGCCTCGATGTCGCTCCTGGCCGACGGCGCGGTCCTGGTGGCGGGGGGCTATGGGAACCTGGTCACCGCGGAACTCTACACTCCGCAGGATCCCTCGCCCGGCTACCCCTGCATAGTCTACGTGCCGCAGGTCTGGATATTCACCGTGAATTCGGCCATCGCCACAGCCGTCACTCCCCTCAGTACCGGGGCCACGTCCTGGAGTATCAGCCCGCCGCTGCCCAACGGCCTCTCGTTCGACACCACCTCCGGGGCCATCTCCGGAACGCCCTCGACGGCCAGTGCGGCCCAGGTCTATACCGTGACCGCCAGCAATGGGACGAACAGCACTTCCACCTATCTCTGGGTCACAGTGCAGCCGGCCATATGAAAGGAAAGTCCGGGATCGCCGTCAGTTGGAAGATACCATCCTGATCACTTTCTTGACGGAAAGCGGGGATCTATTGACACCTTCCGGAAAGCGCGAACTAGCAAAACCAGGAGACCCCCCGGCTCTGCCGGGGTGGCAGTAGAAGTTTGACATTTCAGGGAGTCCATCCTGGAATCTCCAATCGTGAGCCGCCAAGCACATGAAAGGAGGTCCGAGATGGACTCGTCGGAAAGTCTAAGCCACTCCCGGTGGGAGTGTAAGTACCACGTGGTGTTCATCCCCAAATGCCGTCGGAAGACGTTATACGAGAAGCTGCGACCGCATCTGGGTGAGGTGTTCCGACAACTGGCCGAGCAGAAGGAATGCCGGATCCTGGAAGGGCATCTGATGTCTGACCACATTCACATTTTGATTTCGATCCCGCCGAAGTATGCCGTGTCGCAGGTGATCGGGTTCATCAAGGGGAAGAGCGCGTTCCACCTCGCCCGCGTCTACGGGGAGAGGAAACGCAACT
The DNA here is from genome assembly GCA_003165415.1 of Holophagaceae bacterium. GTDB lineage: Bacteria > Acidobacteriota > Holophagae > Holophagales > Holophagaceae > Mesoterricola. The sequence goes on along the minus strand of PLUC01000221.1, from coordinate 1,358 downwards.
TTGTTGGACAGAACTTCTGGGCACGCGGCTACTTCGTATCGACGGTAGGGCGAGATGAGGAGGTCGTACGGGAATACATCCGAAAACAGGAAAAGGAGGACGAACGATTTGAGCAGCTGTCCCTATTTCGCTGACCAGGCACCGCATAGGTGCCCCACCAATGATTCGGGGCCGCGTTAGCGACCCCGCCCAGCCGCTTTGAGCGGCTCACGTTTTAAGCCCCCCGGCTCTGCCGGGGGATGTCTTAGTCGTTGTTGCATTCGTCGTAAGATTCAATATATCAACAAAAGGATAAACTTTCCCCTGCCTCCATCGGTCATATCTTCTATGGAGGCGGGATGAGCGGGATTGGGATTCGCGGGTCAGACGGAATGGTGCTCACCGGCGTGGGCGGGATCGCCTTGGTCGGGAACGCCCTGTTCCGCTACACGGACTTCCGCTCCACGTTCTCCCAGACCTTCCACAAGGGCCGAGGCGGAATCGCCTGGGGGGACGTGCTGACACCCTACGTGGCCTCAATGACCACGGGCAAGAGCGACTTCGAGGCCCTGCGCCCCTGGTTCGGACAGACCTGGGTGGCCAAGGCCCTTCGGATGGACCGCGTGCCCTCGCCGGAAACGCTCCGTCAGCACCTCGACAACCTGGCCGACGGGCACCTGGAGGAATCGCTGCGGATGGTCCGTCAGGCCAGCTTGGATCTCATTCGTAGGTCAGGAGCATCCATCACGCCATGCAGCACCGGGCACGTCTGCCTGGATGGGGACACCACGCCCCAGGACAACGGCAAGACCAGGAAGGAGGGGGTGAGCCGGACCTATATGCCGAATGTCTTTGGGTTTGCGCCAATGTTCGTGTTCGCTGGGGCCGAGGGCTGGTGCATCCGCGAAGAATTCCGGCCAGGGAAACAGCATGGCCAGAACGGAGCTACGGCGGTCCTGCGGGGTGCGATCCAGGACCTTCACAGTCTGGGCGTGGAGAGGATCCTAATCCGCCTAGATTCAGCCTTTGATGCCGCTGAAAACTACGCTATGGCCCAGGAAGAGCGGGTGGACTTCCTGGTGAAAGGCAACCCAGCGCATGTGCGCTGGAACTGGCTGGAAGAGGCCGAGGCCCTTTCCGGTCGCGCCTGGACGCGCATGGGCCGGAACCGCCGGGAGACCTATCTCAGTCGGATGGAGACGCGGGAGTTCGAGGGGAAGCTGATCCCCGTGCGCCGGGTCCTCAAGATCACCAAGTGGCTGATGTGGGAATTGGAGGATGTGCCGCCCGGCCAGAGGCTGCTGCTTCGGCGCTGGCCCAAGTACGAGATGGAGACATGGGTGACCAGCCTGGACCTGCCGGGCGAGAAACTGTTCGAT
>PLUC01000113.1 GCA_003165415.1 Holophagaceae bacterium | reverse complement strand
GGTACTGCGCTTCACGCCCCGGGGCATGCTGCTGAGCAACGGGGGGCTGCAGATCTTCGTCTAGTCCGGATTGCTGGCCGCCGCGGCCACCGCGATCTCCAGTCCCCGCACCAGGGTCTCGAGCCCCATGCTGGGCTGTCCGTTCAATCGGGCCGCCTGCTCGGGCAGGAACGGCACGTGGATGAAGCCGCCCCGGCGCTGGCCGCCCTCCGCAGCCAGAAGGTGCATCAGCCCATAAAACAGATGGTTGCAGACGAAAGTGCCGGCCGAATTGGACACGCTGGCGGGGATCCCCTGCGCCTTCAAGGCCGCCACCATGGCCTTCACCGGCAGGGTGGACCAGTATCCCACCGGGCCCCCGGCCACGACCGGCTCCTGGTTCGGCTGGTTGCCGGCATTGTCGGCGATCCGATAATCATCAACATTGATGGCCACCCGCTCGGGGGTGATCTCCGTTCGTCCGTCGGCCTGGCCGATGGCGATCACCAGCACCGGATCCACCTCCCTGATGTGCCGGGCCAGGGCCTCCAGGCATTCAAAGCGGACCACCGGGAGTTCGCGGGTGCACAGGAGGTGCTCCGCCACGACCCGCCCCTCCAGCAGCCTGGCCGCTTCGAGCGCGGGATTGACCGGCTCCCCACCGTACGGACCGAACCCGGTGACCAGAATCCGCTTCATCAAAGTCCCCCATATCACGACCTAACCTAATTCCCGATCCAGGTCCAGCCCGAAAATAATGGTTGACGCCACCCCAAGGGACCGAAAGAATCAAGCCATTCCAACGTCAACTCATTTCAATCTCATCGCGGGAGGTTTCCGGCCATGTCAGACGATGCTGTCTTCGAAGCCAAGACCTACTCCAGGGTAGATTGGCACCTCATTCCGTTCCTGTTCCTCTGCTATATCCTGGCCTACCTGGACCGGGTGAACCTCGGGTTCGCGAAACTGCAGATGATGAAGGAACTGTCCCTGAGCGACGCGGCCTTCGCCTCCGGCGCCGGAATCTTCTTCATCGGCTATTTCTTCTTCGAGGTGCCGAGCAACATCGCCCTCAAGAAGTACGGGGCCCGGGCCTGGATCGCCCGGATCATGATCTCCTGGGGCATCATCTCCGGCCTCATGATGTTCGTGAAGAGCGAATACGCCTTCTACGGGATGCGCTTCCTGCTGGGCATCGCCGAGGCGGGCTTCTTCCCGGGGATCATCTACTACCTGACCCTCTGGTATCCGTCCAGCAAGCGCTCCACCCGCACCGCCCTGTTCGTGGCGGCCATCGCGGTCTCGGGCGTGATCGGCAATCCCATCTCCGGCGCGATCATGGACGCCTTCAGCGGGGCGCTGGGGCTGGCCGGCTGGCAGTGGCTGTTCCTCATGGAGGGCATCCCCTCGATCCTCGTCGGCATCTGGGTGTTCTTCTACCTCGACAGCAGCATCATGGAAGCCAAGTGGTTGACCGGCGAGCAGAAGGCGCTCCTGGCCAGGAACCTCGAAGCGGAAGAGAGCCAAAAGACCCAGGTGCGCATCATCGACGCGTTCAAGAGCGGCAAGGTGTGGGCCCTGTGCGCCATCTACTTCACCCTGATGATCGGCCTCTACGGCATCTCCTTCTGGCTGCCGAGCATCGTCAAGGCCTTCGGGGTCAAGAGCTTCTTCGGCGTGGGCCTGATCACCGCCATCCCCTACTTCGTGGCCGTGGTGGGCATGATGATCCTCAGCTACAGTTCCGACCGCACCGGGGAGCGGCGCATGCACTACATCTGCAACGTCACCGCCGGCGCCATCGGGCTGGTGCTCAGCGGCGTGTTCGCCAGCAATCCGTACCTGGCGATCCTCTTCCTCTCCATCGGCACCCTGGGCGTGGTCGGCTCCATGCCGATCTTCTGGCCGATCCCGTCGGCCTTTCTGGCGGGCACTGCTTCGGCGGCGGGCATCGGCCTGGTGAACTCCATCGGCAACCTCGGCGGCTACGTGGGGCCGAACGTACCAATATGGGCGAAGTTGTACTCGACCAATCCCTCGGCCTCGATGTATATCATCGCCTTCTTCCTGGTGGTGGGCGCGATCATCACCTTCTTCGCCATCCCCAGCGACCTCTACGTCCGGGTCGGCCAGGCGCCAACGCGCAAGCCCACCACCCCCGCCTCCCAGCACCCGTAATACTGCGGGGTCCGTTGTCCCGTTCGTCGCGCCGACCCACCGGCGCGACGAAAGGAACAGCGGCTATAGCGAACGGAGGAACGTCTCCACCTCGTCCCAGTCCCTGCTGAGGGGGAAGGGTGGCAGGGCGGCCCGCACCTGGGCCGCGTAGCGCTTGCCGTTGGGGTCCTCGTGGGGCAGCATCAGGCGCGGGTCCAGGATGCAGACGGCGCCCCGGTCGGTGCGGGTGCGGATCAGCCGGCCGATGCCCTGCTTGAGCTTCAGGGTCATCTGCGGCACCTGGATGCCGATGAAGCCCAGCCCCTGCTGCCTGGCGTCGGCCTCCCGCACCCGGGCCTGCAGCACCGGGTCGTCGGGGGGCGTGAACGGCAGGGCGGTGACGATCACCAGGCTGAGGGCCTCACCGGGCATGTCCACCCCCTGCCAGAAGCTGGCCAGGCCCAGCAGGGCCGCCTGGGGGGTGCGGCGGAACCGCTCCATAATGGCCGAGCGGGTCATGCCTTCGCCCTGCACGAAGAAGGTGATGCCGGGCAGCGCCGCCTCCAGCCGGGGCCGGAACGCCGCCAGCATCTTCCGGCTGGTGAACAGCACCAGGGCCCGGCCCCGGCTGGCGCGCATGAGCCGCTCCATGGCGCCGAGGCTGGCCTCCACCCAGGCCGGGTCGCCCACGGCGTCCCGCCCGGGCCGTCGGGCCGGGAGGTCGGGGGGGATGAACAGCAGGCCCTGGGTGGGGAAATCGAACGGGCTTTCCACGTGCCGGCTGCGCTCGGCTTCCTCGTCACTCAGGCCCAGGCGCAGCTTCAGCCCGTTGAAGCCTCGGCCGTCCCGCAGGGTGGCGGAGGTGAGGATCACCGTCTCGAAGCCCCGGCGCAGATGCTGGTGGAAGAATGGCCGCACGTCCACCGGGTTGGCCTTGAACAGGACGGTCTGGGGCCCTTCCCGGCTGATGGTGGAGACCCAGCCCTCGGGCTGGGCGAAGATCTGCTCCATGCGCGCGAAGGCCAGGCCGACCCGCTCCGCCAACCTGCGCCAGCTCATATCCTCCGGGTTGCCGTCCACCCGGCGGGAGGCGAGGCGCTTGGCTTCGGTCCACACCGCCTGGCCGGCCTCCACCCAGGCCCCCACCGCATCCGCCAGGGGCCTCAGGGGCAGCCTGGCGTCCTCGAAGCCGAAGGTCCCGCTCTCCGGCGGCACCTGGGCCAGCAGCGAGCTCCAGGCGTCCTGCCAGGGCAGCAGCAGGGCGTCCAGGGCCGCGGCCGCGGCCTCCTTGCCCGAGGCCTCGGCCAGGTCGCGGAACAGCATGGTCATGGCCCGGTTGGACCACTGCTCGGCGCAGCTCTCGGTGAGCTGCTCCTCGATCTCGTGGGCCTCGTCCAGGATCAGCACCGGCGCGTCCGGCAACACCTGGCCGAAGGCGCTCTCGCGCAGCACCCGGTCCGCCAGCAGCAGGGCGTGGTTGGCCACCACCAGGTCCGCCTCCAGGATCTCCTGGCGCAGCCGGGTGAGGTAGCACTGCTCGAACTGCGGGCACTGGCGGCCGGTGCAGCGCTCGGCCCTGGCGTTGACCTTGTCCCACAGCTCCGATTCCCCTTCGCCGTAGCGGCCCAGCTCCTCCCGGTCCCCGGTCACGGTCTCTTTGGCCCAGCGCGGCAGGGCCAGCCACAGGCCGTGGTCGGACATGGTGAACTCGGCCGGAGGATAGGCCTCCAGCGCGGCCCAGGCGGTGCGGCAGAGGTAGTTGCTGCGGCCCTTGGCCAGCACCGCCTTCACCGGGCGCCCCAGGATGCCCCGGGCCCTCGGCAGGTCCTCCTCCAGCAGCTGGCGCTGGAGCTGCTTGGTGCGGGTGGCCACCACCACCGGGTGGCGCCCGGAGGCCAGGGCCGGCACGAGGTAGCCCAGGGACTTGCCGGTGCCGGTGCCCGCCTCGATGGCCTGGAGAATGGCGTCGGGCCTGGTTTCCCGGTCCGACCCGGCCCGCTTCCAGGCCTCGAACCGCTCGGCCCCGGCCTGGATGGAGTCAGCTACCAGCTCCGCCATGCGCCGCTGTCCCGCGCGCACCTCCGCTTCGGGGAAGCAGCTGAAGATGCGTCCATCCGGCGGTTCGAAGAAAGGATCCATGGGGTGCGCCATGCCTCCAGCATGGCGGAAAAAGGGCGAAAGCAGAAGGGGCGCGATTCCTCCGGCCAAGGGCGCGCCCATTTGCCGCATCATGGGCGTGGAGGATCGGCCATGGGGGGAACCGGCGCGGGAGGACGAAGGGCCAGGATCGGGCTGTGCATGCTGGTCCTGCCGGGCCTGGTCCCCGCCCTGGCGCAGTACGAGCGGCCCAAGCAGGAACTCACCGCCCCGGAACGCGAGGCCATCCAGATCAACCGCAAGCTGGCCGGGCCCCGCCCCACCACGCGCCCGCCGGCCCTCTCCAAGACCGAGGCCGGCCGGGTGGCGGTGTTCAAGGGCGCCCGCCATTCGGTGGTGTTCATCTCCTCCATCACCAAGAAATGGTTTCTCGAGGACAACCGCACCGGCAACCGCTACCAGGTGCCGCCCGCCTCGGGCACCGGTTTCGTGTGGGACAACCTGGGCCACGTGGTGACCAACCACCACGTCATCACCGTGGACGACCCCGCCGGCGGCCCCAGGGGCGAGGCGGAAGAGCTCCAGGTCACCCTGGCCGACGGCAAGACCTACAAGGCCCTGGTGATCGGCCGCAGCCTGACCCTGGACATCGCGGTGCTGCATGTGTTCGCGCCCCTGGAGCATATGAAGCCGCTGCCCCTGGGCACCTCCAGGGACCTGCAGGTGGGCCAGATGGTCATGGCCATCGGCAATCCCTTCGGCCTGGACCACACCCTCACCGCCGGCATCATCTCCGCCCTGGGCCGGGACATCCTCACTGGTTTCGGCACCCACATCGTGGACGCGGTGCAGACCGACGCCGCCATCAACCCGGGCAACTCCGGAGGGCCGCTGCTGGACCGCGCCGGGCGCCTGGTGGGCATGAACACCGCCATCCGCACCACCACCGGCATCAGCGCCGGGGTCGGCTTCGCGATCCCCGTGGACACCCTCAACCGGGTGGTGCCGGTGCTCATCGCCAAGGGCCAGCTGCACCGCCCCGAACTGGGCATCATCACCTTCCCGCCCACCGCCTCCCTGAGCCTGGGCGCCAAGCACGGCATCGCCGTGGACTCAGTCACCCCCGGCAGCCTGGCGGACCTGGCGGGCTTCCACGGGCTGCGCATCCGGCCCGGCGCCAAGGAGCCGGTGGAGCTGGCCGATGTCATCCTGGGCGACGTGATCGTCGGCCTCAACGGCCACCCCGTGGAGAGCGACACCCAGCTCATGGACCTGCTGGAACTGGAGCCGCCCGAGACCATGCTGGCCTTCGACGTGCTCCGGGACGGCAAGCTGATCCGCATCGTGCTCCGGCCCGGAGAACCGAGGCCCGCGAAGGGCCCGGATTCCGGCCCGGTCAAACCCTGATTAGGCAACGCGTCAAAACAACCGGGCTACGCCAGGTTGTTTTGCTGCGATGCCTTATGCCGGGACACGGCTGAAGTGTCCAGGTTATTTCGCCGCGTTGGCTTATTTTTTGGCGGGGATCTGGATCATCGGGGTGGCGCCGCCGTTGGTGATGATCAGGTTGCCCTTTTCGCCCACGTAGCGGAGCGCCTGGATGCGCTGGTACTCCAGGATCTGCGGGGTGAGGGACTGGGAGACGATCTTCTGGGCGGTGGCCTGGCCCTCGGCCTCGATGCGCTTGCGTTCCGCTTCCTGCTTCTCCTTCTGCAGCACGAAGATCATCTTCTGGGCGTCCTGGTCGGCGGCGATCTTGTCGTTGATGGCCTTGGTGATCTGGTCGGGCAGGATGACGTTGCGCAGCAGCACCTGCTCCATGGTGATGCCGCGGCTCTCGAACGACGCCTTGAGGGTCTTGGTCACGTTGTCCACGAACGACTGGCGCTTGAGGGTATAGAGGTCGGTGGCGGTGAGGTTGGCGGCGGCGTCGCGCAGGCTGGCGCGGATCTCGCTGCGCAGGATCTTGTCCTCCACGTCGGGCCCGATGTCCCGGTAGATCTTCGACACCATGGCCATCTGCAGCGAGTAGAAGATGGTGCAGTCCAGCTTCACCGTGAGCCCGTCGCTGGTGATCACCGCGATGGAGTCGTCGCCCTTCTTCTGGCCCTCGTCGGTGATGTTGGACATGGTGTAGTTGCGGGTGCGGACCTCCATCTCCACCACGGTGGCGAAGGGATTGATGAAGTGCAGGCCCGAAGGCAGCGCCTCATCCTGCACCTTGCCGAACAGCAGCATCACCCCGGCCATGCCGGGGGACACCACCACCGCCATGGACACCACCGCGCAGACCGCGGCCGCGACCCAGGCGATGAGGTGGATGATGCCCAGCCGTTCCGACATGGGGAAGCCCAGGTGTTTCTTGGCGCGCCACGCGGCGAGCCCTCCCACGAAAAGCAGCAAGGCTAAAAAGATCATGGGGTGCTCCGGAGGAATTCTTGAAGGGACAGGGGTTCAGTCAGACTGGTTGGGTACAACAATAACACCCTCATCCATAGAAGCGGTCTCCGGCAAGAAGGCGACGGGGACCTTCAAGGGCTCCTCCTCCCCGGTGAAGCGCAGGACCAGCGTGGCCCTGGAAGAAGCCGGCGCGGTGCGGCGGATGCCCAGGCGCTGCTCCGGGGCCGGCCGCGGGGACAGCGGGCCCAACTGGAAGCCGTCCCCCTCCAGCTCCGCCGCGAGGATCCGGAAGGGGGCGCCGTTCCGGGACTTCAGCTTCAGGGTCAGGCTGTCCGGCTGGAGCGCCTGGAACAGCACCCGGGCCGGGATCGCCTCGATGGGGTGGTGCAGCCGCCAGGCCAGGTAGAGGTTGAACCCGGGCTGCAGCGGGGCATTGGTCTCCACCCGGACCAGGTCCAGCCCCATGCGCATGCCCGCCCGGACCCGGCCCGGCCTGAGGGTGCAGGCCAGCCTGGCCCTGGGCCCCTGGGCCAGGACCTCGCACTCCAGGTACGGCGGCAGCGGCTCCGCCACCCGCACGGAGAGCGGCCTCCCGGTCTCCCGCGCGAAGGTGAACACGGCCACGGGGCTTTCGTGGGCGCCCACGTCGCCGAAGGTCCTGCGGGTCCCGTCCACGGTGAGGTCGGGGCGGACCGTCATGCGCACGGGCAGGTAGTAGTCGCCCTGGCCGGGATCGTCCGTGCCCAGCCGCACGTTGCGGAACTGGGGCCCGACCCAGTCCTCGGAATCCACCCGCAGTGCCAGGCGCGCCGAGGCGAAGGGCGGGATCGGCCCCTGCAGTGCCGGGCCCGCCAGGGTCACCCCCGGCGCCAGGTCCAGCACCCGCAGACTGATGGGTGCAGCACTGGCATTGGCGAAGGTGTAGTCCTGGGTCCTGGTTTCCAGGGGCCCCAGCTCGCCCAGGTCCACCCGGCCCGCGGGCTCGATGGTCAGGCGGGGCGGGGCGAAGGGCGCGGCGGTGGCGCATCCCAGCGCCATCCAGATGAGTATCGACCCCGTTCCCATGGCGTCCCTCCCGGATCGAACCGGATGGTAGCGAAAAAAGGGGGCAAAATCCTGGGCGCAGGATCCCGTTTAATTTATAATTAAATCATCAATTCTCTGTCTTTACCCTTTCCCCAGGAGGTGCTGTGATATAAAATTTATGGATTCAGGGAAACCAGGAAATCGAAGCATGGAAAAGCGCCCCGACTCCCGACCTCATCAGGCACATCATCCATCGCTACCACCTGGAGGCCCGGGTGGAGATGGCCCGGATGGAGAACCTCGCGGAGGAGGCGGTCCTGCTGGAAGGCGCCGGCTATCCCGGACTGGCGCCGGTGCGGGATGAGATCCTGCGTTTCTGCACGGCCTTCCGGGCGCACATGACCCTGGAGGAGCACAGTCTCTTCCCCTCGCTGCTGGCCCCGTCCCGCGGGCAGGCCGCCGGCATCCGGAGCCAGCTGATGCCGCCCCTGGTCAAGCTGCTGGAGGATGAGCACCAGGCCGAGACCGGGCTGTTCGTGCGGCTCCGGACCCTCATCGCCGCGGCGCTGCCGTCCGCCGGCGCCAGGGACCTTCAGGCGAGGCTCCAGCACAGCTTCAAGACCCTGGAAAGGAGCCTCCAGAGCCACATCTTCCTGGAGACCCAGGTCCTCTTCCGCCGGGTATTCTGACGGGGTCAGGGCGCGAACACCATCCCCCCGAGCTTGCGCCTGAGTTCCTTCATGCTGAAGGGCTTCTGGATGCAGCTGACTTCGGAATGGCCGGCCACCAGCCGCCCGACTTCGCTGTCGTTGTAGCCGCTGGCCATGAGCACCACCTGCCCGGGCTTGAGGGCCTTGATGCGGGCCAGGGTCTCGGCGCCGTTGAGGCCGGGCATGTTCATGTCGAGGATCACCAGGTCCACGTCCAGGCCGCCTTGCAGCAGGTCCAGAGCCTCGGCCCCGCCGGAGGCGGCCCGGGCGGTGTGGCCCATGATCTCCAGCATGGGCACCAGGCTGTCCCGTATCAGCTCGTCGTCATCCACCACCAGGATGGTCAGGGCGGTTCCAGCCCGAGTACCTGGAGCGGCGCCTGGACGCGGCCCGGGAGGAGGCCCTGCGCCCGGGCACCTGGATCAACCTCAAGCGGACCATGGTCCTTGGCCGGAAGAAATGACCTGGCGATAGGGCACACGCCCTAAAATTCAGTCCCGGGCGGCGGAGGCGGCAGGGGCCGCGGAACGGGAAGGAGCGTTCAGGTTCGCGATCACTTTGAGCAGGGCGTTGCACAACTGGAGCTTTTCCAGACCGGTCAGGCCCGCTTCCAGGTCCTGGCCCAGTTCCTCGGCCAGGGCGTCCAGGGCCGGAGCCACCCTGGCTCCAGCTTCGGAGACACTGATGATGTTGCGCCGGCCATGGGCCGGATCCGGGATGGAATCCACCAGGCTCTTGTCCTGCAAGGTCCTGACGATCCGGCAGGCGGTGGGATCGTCCATGAACACCCACTGCGAGAGGCAATGCAGGGACATCGGCCCCTGGGCGAACAGCACCCGCAGGATCCACCCCTGCTGGGGCGTCAGCCCGTGGGCGGCGTATTTCGCCCAAAAGGCCTGCCGGATCTGGCGTCGGGCCGTGCCGATGAGCTTGATCAGGGGGGCGTTGACATCAAGGGGGGGAGGCAGGGGATCTTGCATAAGCAAGAATATATATCAGCACCACATTCAGCGCTACCGAGTATGCAGCCTCAGCCGATGCTGAACCCCTCGATCCGATTCCGCCCCCGGCCCTTGGCCTCGTACATCCACATGTCCGCCTCCTCCACCAGGGTCTTCCAGGACCGGCCCAGGGAGGGGCGGACGGAGGTGGCGATGCCGACGCTGACGGTCACGTGCCGGGCGATGGCGGAAAAGGCGTGGGGCATGGCCAGGTCTTCCATCTGGGCCATGATCTGGTCCGCCACGATCCGGGCGCCCTCCTGGTCGGTCTCGGGCAGCACGCAGACGAATTCCTCGCCGCCATAGCGGGCGGCGAGATCCGCCGGGCGGCGCAGGGCCATGCCGAACACCCTGGCCACCGCCCGCAGGCAGTCGTCCCCCCGGCCGTGGCCATAGCCGTCGTTGAAGGCCTTGAAGAAGTCCACGTCGCCCATGACCAGCGACAGGGGCTGGCTGTTGCGGCTGCAGCGCTGCCACTCCATTTCCAGGTACTGGTCGAACCGGCGCCGGTTGGCGATGCCGGTGAGCCCGTCCAGCAGCGACAGGTTGCGCAGCCGGTCCTGCTGGTGCTTCAGCTCCAGCTGGTTCCGGACCCGGGCGGCCAGCACCGGCGGGCTGATGGGCTTGAGGATGAAGTCGATGCCGCCGGCCTCCAGGGCGCGCATCTCGTCGGCCTCGCCGCCCAGGGCGGTGAGGAACAGCACGGGGATCTCCCGGGTGCGGGAATCGCTCTTGAGCCGGCGGCAGACCGCCAGGCCGTCCAGGTCCGGCATCATGATGTCCAGCAGGATGAGGTCCGGGCTGCAGTTCATGGCCAAGGTGATCCCGTCCGCCCCGTTTTCGGCCGTGAGCACCCGGTAGCGCGGGCAGAGGAGGTTCCCCAGCAGCCGGCACAGGGTCCTGGAGTCGTCCACCACCAGCACCGTGTCCACCCCCTCCGGAGCCTGGTCCCAGGGCGGGCCGGCGGTGAGGGCGGCCCTGGCCGGGTCGGCCGCCGGGCAGGTCCCCGCTTCGGGGATCCAGATGAAGAACTGCGTGCTGGTGCCCCCATGGGGGGCGAACCCCACTTCCCCGCCCAGGAGCTGTTCCCCCAGGAGCTTCGCCCCGAACGTGCCCAGGCCCCTGCCCTCGCAGGCCTTGGTGCTGAAACAGCGCTCGAACACCCGGCCCGCCACCTCCGAAGGGATCACCCCCGGGTTCTCCACCACGAAGCCCCGCCGGTCCTGGCGCCGCTCGTGCCAGACCTTCACGGTGCCGCCCCGGGGCGTGGCCTCCAGGGCGTTCTTCACCAGGTTCACCAGCACCCGGGTCAGCAGCACCGGGTCGCACACGAACGGCTCCGACGGTCCGGTCCGGAACTCCAGCCGCCTGCCTTCGGCGGCCTCGCTGGCGCCGAAGAACCGGCCCAGACGGTCCAGGATCTCGGCGGGCCGGACCTCCCGGCTTTCGCCCGCCAGGCAGCCCTCCCCGGCCCCGAGCAGGAGGCGCTGGCTCTTGATCTCATCCACCAGCTGGCCGGAAAGCTCCCGGATCTGCCCGGCGATGGCCTCCGGATCCCCCTGCCGGTCCTGGAGCCGGCCGGCGATGCCCGTCAGCCCCCCCACCAGGTTGAGCAGATCGTGCAGGAACACCTCCTCCAGGGCCTCCCGGCGCTTCTGCTCGCTGGTCTCCTTGAACAGGAACAGGAGCAGGTCGTGGCCGCCGATGCGCAGGGGCGCGCTGCGCACCCAGAACTGGCGGGAACGGCTGAACCCGTCCCGCTCCGGCACGCACCGGAACAGTTCCCCTGCGCGCAGCCCCTCCAGGCTTTCCGGGGTCGTCAGGCCCAGCTCCGCCAGCACGTCCCGGTCGCCCGCCAGCACCCGACGGTCCTGGGTCAGGATCAGGGCATAGCCCGGGAGCAAGTCCAGGATGGCGTGGGCCACCGGATTTTCCAGCAGGGACTCGGCCAGGCCGCGCATCCGGACGAAGCTCTCGGGTTCGGCCGGAACCGGGAGGTCGGGAACCCTGGGCACCCTCAGCTGGGCCATGGAAACCTCGGAGGCTCCGATGGGAATCGGCGATCTGGGGCAAAAGTAGGCGTCATCTTTTGAAATATTCAGAAAATAGATTCCTCTCAAGTTGCATCAGCAGGGGGCCGGCGTCAAGGGCAATTGAGATTCGTTCGCATTTTTTCTCTGGTGGCCGGTCGGGTTTGAAATTCAACCACAAACGACCCCGGAACCACCGCTAGACTTGTTTTTTTCCAGACCGGCCCCGGGCAGGAGCATCCTTTCCTGTCCCTTTGACAGGTAACCGTTCTTTTCGTTGGCAATTCCGGTACAGTACCGACGCCGGCAGGAGTGTCACAGCCATGTTCGAAGCCAAAGCACTGCGCCAATCGCTCGAAGCCATTGTCGGACCCCAGCGGGTCCTGGACCGCCCGGTGGAGAGGGTCGCGTTCGCGGCGGACGCCGGGTTCTACCGGCTGATCCCCAGGGCGGTGGTGTTCGCCCAGAGTGTGGCGGAGGTCCAGGGCCTGTTCCAGTTCAGCCGGAGCTCGGGCCTGCCCATGACCTTCCGGGCCTCGGGCACCAGCCTGTCCGGCCAGGCCATCAGCGACGGCATCCTGGTGGAAGTGGCCCGGCACTGGCGGGGCATCCAGGTGCTGGACGGGGGAGCCCGGATCAAGGTGCAGCCCGGCGTCATCGGCGCCCACGTGAACCTGGCCCTGCGCCCGTACCGGTCCAAGATGGGACCCGACCCGGCCTCCATCGCCACCTGCACTGTGGGCGGGATCCTGTCCAACAATTCCAGCGGCATGTGCTGCGGGGTGGTGCAGAACGCCTACCACACCCTGGATTCCCTCACCTTCGTGCTGCCCTCGGGCACCGTCATCGACACCGCGGCCGCGGACGCCGATGAGCGCTTCCGCGCCCAGGAGCCGGCCCTGGCCCGGGGCCTCCTGGAGCTGAAGGCGGAGATCGAGCGCAACCCGGTCCTGGCCGCCCGGATCCGCGCCAAGTATCGCATGAAGAACACCACCGGCTACTCCCTCAACGCATTCATGGACTACATCCGGCCGGTGGACATCTTCCGCAACCTGCTGGTGGGCTCCGAAGGCACCCTCGCCTTCATCGCCGAAGCGGTGCTGCGCACCGTGCCCGACCTGCCGGTGAAGGTCACCGGCTTCCTGCTGTTCCCGGACATCCACGCCACCTGCGCCGCCATCGTGCCGCTGCGGGACGCCGGCGCCGCGGCCCTGGAGATGCTGGACCGGGCCTCCCTGCGCTCGGTGGAGAACCAGCCGGGCATTCCGCCCAACATCAAGGGCCTGCCCGAGGGCGCCGCGGCGCTGCTGGTGGAGTTCCAGGGCACCGAGGAATCCATGCGCCAGGACCTGGAGCGCCGGGCCCTGGAGGCCAGCGCGGCCCTGAACCTGCTGGAGCCGGCCACGTTCACCCACGACCCCGAACTGCAGGCCCAGTACTGGAAGATCCGCGCCGGCACCTTCCCCTCGGTGGGCTCGGTGCGGGCCCGGGGCACCACGGTGATCATCGAGGACGTGGCCTTCCCCATCGAGCAGCTGGCCGATGCCGCCGTGGCGCTCACCCGCCTGTTCAAGAAGCACGACTACCCGGAAGCCATCCTGTTCGGCCACGCCAAGGACGGCAACCTGCACTTCGTCATCACCCAGTCCTTCAATGACCAGGCGGCCGTGGACAAGTACGCCCGCTTCATCGACGAGCTGGTGCACCTGGTGGTGAACGAGTACGGCGGCGCCCTGAAGGCGGAGCACGGCACCGGACGCAACATGGCGCCCTTCGTGGAGGCCGAGTGGGGCCCCGAGGGGAAGGCGATCATGGCCCGGCTCAAGGCCCTGGTGGATCCTCCCTGCCTGCTCAACCCCGGGGTCATCCTGAACCCGGACCCCCATGCCCACCTCGCCAACCTCAAGGCCATGCCCGCGGTGGAAGAGGAAGTGGACAAGTGCATCGAGTGCGGCTACTGCGAGCCCAAGTGCCCCAGCCGCGAACTGACCATGACCCCCCGGCAGCGCATCGTGGTGCGCCGGGAAGTGACCCGCCTGGGCCTCACCGGGGAAGACCCCGCCCTGAAGGCCTCCCTCCAGGACGCCTACCAGTACATGGCCGTGGACACCTGCGCCGCCGACGGCCTGTGCGCCACCGCCTGCCCGGTGTCCATCGACACCGGCGCCCTGATCAAGCGCCTGCGCCGCACCAGCCACTCGGCCAAGGCCAACGCCATCGCCCTGAAGATCGCCCGCCATTTCCGCCCCATCGAGCCGCTGGTGCGCCTGGGCCTGCGCTCAGGGCACATCGTGCAGAGCCTGTTCGGCCCCGGGCCCATGATCGCCATCACCCGCCTGCTGCGGGCCGCCGCGGGCCAGGCCACCCACCAGTGGAGCAAGGAGATGCCCCGGCCGGCCAAGGCCAAGCTGCCCGCCACCCGCGCCGAGGGGGCGCAGGCCATCTACTTCCCCGCCTGCATTTCCCGGCTCATGGGCGCCCTGCCCGGGGAGCCCGACGGCATGAGCCTGCCCGACGTGCTGGTGGCCCTGGCCCAGCGGGCCGGGGTGGGACTGCACATCCCGGACGACCCCCAGGGCGTCTGCTGCGGCGTCCCCTTCTCCTCCAAGGGCTACGCCGAGGCCCACGCCCACACCGTCAACCAGGCCATCGAGCGGTTCTGGCGCTGGAGCGGCGAGGGCAGGCTTCCGGTGGTGGTGGACACCTCCCCCTGCACCTACGGCCTGAAGACCTGCCGGCCCTACCTCACCCCGGACAACCAGGCCCGGTTTGACCGCCTGCAGATCATCGACTCGGTGGCCTTCGCCCACGACGCGCTGCTGCCCAAGCTGACCGTGCGGCGCAAGCTGGGCTCCGTGGTGCTGCACCCGGTGTGCTCCCTCACCAAGATGAACCTCACCCCCAAGCTGGAGGCCATCGCCCAGGCCTGCGCCTCGGAAGTGGTCATCCCCCGGGACGCCGGCTGCTGCGCCTTCGCCGGCGACCGCGGCTTCCTCTTCCCCGAACTCACCGCCAGCGCCACCAAGCACGAGGCCGAGGAGGTGTGCTCCCGGGAGTACGACGGCCACTTCTCCAGCAGCCGCACCTGCGAAGTGGGCGTGACCCGGGCCACCGGACACATCTACCGCAGCTACCTGTTCATGCTGGAGGCCGCCACCCGGTAGGACGGTGGGCATGTCATCGCCCGAGTCCCGGACCTTCGTCCTGTCCGCTCCCGGTCAGTCGCGTCCGCGACTGACCGGGAGCGGAAGCCCACAGCTTCAATGATGTCCCTAGAACTTCCAACCGAATCCACCGATTACGTTTTGTCCGCCTAGGGATTCGTTGACTCCAACCATGGCACTTTTGGTGTTGGAACTCACCGCCGCCACGATGTTCGCTGAATCACTGGAACCCGAACCCTGGATCTGCATCGGGAATGGTTTCGGCATAGGACCTGGGTCGTAGCGAGTGGCCGGGGTTTGAGAAACCAAACACGGATGCTCTCTCAGAAATGTTTGGTCAATGGTTGGAAGCACTATAGGTTTCTCCGTTGGTGGCGGCTCCACCTTGAACATTCCGCCGCATATTAGCCCGAGATCCTTGTAAGGAATGGCTATGAAAGATGCTCGGTTGGCTTCTTTATCTGCTCTTCTCATAACATCTCCTTTATTGGCTTTAAGCTATGCTCTTTTTGAGCGATAAAATATATAATTCTCAAAAATGAAATCGTCAAGCCAAAAATGATATAAAATTTCAATTTAAAAACAAATTGTTAAACTCGTTCCATCTGGTGATGAAACTTTTCCATTTCTGTTTGCACTCTCCGTTTATGTGATTTTTAGGAGTAGAAATGTCATCAAAGCGCTATTTCTTGATCCCTGCGCTCCTGGCCATTTTCTGCTCGGGCGCCCTTGGCGAGGAGCGCCGTTCCCTTCCCGTGTCGGACTTGGAGACTGACGAAGATGGCACTCCCATCCTCCGGGTCACCCTGCACCCCCTCCACGGCAAAGGCTCACCTCGGAGTTGCCGGTTCGCCCTGGACACCGGCACAACCATGACGATTCTGGACACCTCTATCCCGGCCGCGTTCTTCTGGGATGAGC
>PLUC01000191.1 GCA_003165415.1 Holophagaceae bacterium | reverse complement strand
CAAACGCTTCGGACTTTCCGCCCGCAGCTTGCGTGTACGGAAAGTGCGAAGCGAAAGTGTTGGTCGTCGCCTGGCCGGGGGACCCGAGTTGAGTCGTCGCCAAGCCGAGGGACCCGGACGGACCATTCCAGAGCCACCGGCAGGTCATGATGGAATGGGACGGAATGTCCAAACTGCAGAAGCAGCCGTAACGGAGCAAGCTCCGTAACGGCTGCTAGTACCGTTATATTGCGTCTTGATTAGGCATGCGGCTGGGCACAAGCAGCCGTAACGGAGCAAGCTCCGTAACGGCTGCTAGAAACGTCCGCCGCCCCGGCGGGCCTCCCGCAGGGTCTCCCGGATCCGGGTCTGGATGTCCTCCACCAGCAGGATCATCCGGGCCTGCTGGGCCGGGGTGAGCGACTTGAGCATCTCGGCCTCGAACTTGTGCTTGGCATCCTCCTGCTGCTGGCGCAGGTCCAGGAACTGTTCCACCAGGGGCTTGACCTTGGCGCACTTGTCCTCTTCCGAAGCGGGGCTCACCAGGATCTGGTTTAGCTGGGAGCGGAGCTGCATCATCTGCCGGGCCCGGCCGATGAAGTCCCGGTCCCAGCGCCCCCAGCGCTCGGCCAAGGCCTTGGCCCGGTCTTCGGAGATGCCCAGGGTCTGCTGGATCCGGGTGACCCGCATCTGATAGAACTGGGCCAGGATATGTCCTTCCTGGGCGACCTTGCCGGGCGCCGGTAAGGCCGGCGCAGGCGAAGCCGGCGCATGCGCCGGCTCCTGCTGGGCGGTGAGCGCCGTGGTGAGGGCTAGCAGCAGCAGGGGCCTGAACATGAGCTACTCCGAGAATCCTTGGGGCATCCTTAGGGTTGGGGGCGGTCGTCCTGGTTGCGCACCCGCTCGATCACCATCCGGGCCTGTTCGGCGCTGAGGTTGGGAAGCTGGGCATAGTCGTCTTCCCCTTCCTGGAACGGAGTGTCCGGGAGGGCGTCATGGGGATCCATGGCGGGCAGGGGGGTCAGGGTGGCTTCCACCATGGGCGTCCGGTTGGCGCGGCCGATCCAGAAACCGCCGGTGCCCACCGCCAGGAGCAGCCCGGCCGCCATGGCCCAGAGGGCGAGGTGGGGCCGGCGCCGGCGGGGGCCGGCGGGCAGCTTGCTGAGGATCCGGTCCGGCAGGCGCTCGAAGTAGCCGGCCGGGGCCAGCGCCTCGGCGTCCTCCAGGGCCAGCCAGGCGATCCGGGTTTCGGAACAGGCGGGGCACGCCCGCACATGGGCTTCGGCGGCGGCGGTCAGCCGCAGCGGATCCGCTTCGATCTCGGCCAGGGCCCGCTGACAGGCCTCGGGGACGGGGGGGAAGTTCCCTTTCATGGCCGCGCTCCTTTCACCAACTGGGAGAGGTTCTGGATGGCGTGGAAGATGTGGGCCTTGACGCTGCCCACCGAGATGTCCATCTCCCGGGCGATGTCTTCGTACTTCCAATCGTTCTCGATCTTCAGCAGCAGGGCCTGGCGCTGGCGCTGGGGCAGGCGGGGCAGGGCCTCCCGCAGCAGGCGGCGGGACTCCTCTTCCAGCACGGCGCTCATCTGGTTGCCTTCCACCCGCAGGGCCAGGTGCTCCGGGCCGTCTTCGGAGGGATCCAGGCTTTCGTGGCCGCTGCGCTTGCGGGTGAGGAAGTTCAAGGCCTGGCGGGTGGTGATGGTGATCAGCCAGGTGCGGAAGGACGATTCGAAGCGGAACCCCGGAAGAGCCCGGTAGACCCGGAGGAAGGTCTCCTGCACCACGTCGTCGGCGTCCAGGTGGTTCTTGAGGATGGAGAAGGCCTTGCCGTAGACGTCCCGCTGGAACCGCTCCACCAGCGAGCCGAAGGCGGCCTGGTCTCCGGCCTGGGCAGCCTCGACCCAGGCCTCCACCTCGGGCCCATGGTAGGGGGAATCACTGGCCGCCTGCTCCATCAACTTCTCGTCGTAACGTTCCACTGGAATGGCTATCATCATGGGCTCGATGGGAAAAGACAAGAGAAAGCACGGTTTCCCTGTCGCAAGGTAGACCCGGGGGCCTGCTCTGAGGTTGAATGTCATTAAGACGATTGGAGAAGATCATGGTCAAGTCGCGCAGCCGCATCTACCCGCTCCTGTCGGAAGAGCAGATCCGGCTCAGGGTGCGGGAGCTGGGCACCCAGATCACTTCCGACTACGCGGGCAAGGACCTGGTGGTGATCGGACTGCTGAACGGCGTCTACCCATTCTTCGCCGACCTCACCCGGGCCATCGACCTGGACCTGGACGTCAATTTCATGCGGGTGGCCAGCTACGGGGGCGGCACCGAGAGCACCGGGGAAGTGAAGATCATCTTCGACGTGGACAAGTCCATCCGGGGCCGGCACGCCCTGGTGATCGAGGACATCGTGGACACCGGGCTCACCCTGTTCAAGGTGCGCAACCTGCTCATGGACCGGGAGCCGGCCAGCCTGAAGATCGTCACCCTGCTGGACAAGCCCAGCCGGCGCCGGGTGAAAGTCCCGGTGGACTATGTGGGGTTCGCCATCGAAGACCACTTCGTCGTGGGCTACGGCCTGGACCTCGAAGGGCTGCACCGCAACCTTCCCTACGTCGGCATCTACAACCCGGCATGAACATGGCCCGGTGCTTGCGCAACCTGATCCTCCTCGGCGCCCTCCTGGCGCCGGGTTGCGGCTACCACCGCCTGGACAGCCGTCCCCGGGTGGCGGCCTGGCTGGTTAAGGGGGAAACCGTCCGGATCGGCAGTTTCGAGAACCACACCCCCAGGCTGGGGGCCGAGGAACTGTTCCGCAAGGCCCTGGAAAACCGCATCGTGGCCGCCTCCCCCTGGAAGCTGGTGCCCACCACCGCCAGTTCCCGGTGGGTGCTGCGGGCGACCCTGGAGCACTACGAAGTCCGGCCCCTGGGGCTGACCCTGGGCACCAGCACCAACCAGGCCTCCGCGGGCAGCGCCAGCCGGCTGGAGGTGGTGGTGACGGCCTCCGTGCAGCTCCTGGACGGGGTGACCGGGGATGTGGTCGTCGACCGGCCCCGGCTGACCTTCTCCAACCAGTACCGGGTGGACCAGAATTTTGCCAGCTTCGACAACCAGGAACTGCGGGTGGTGGGCACCCTGGCCGACGATTTCGCCGAAAGCTTCCTGACCCAGATGCTGGAAGGGGGTGACTGAGTGACCATCCCCCGTCCATGGCTGGAGGCCCGGTACGCGCTGGTGCACGGGGAGGACAGCGACGGCCGCGGTGAGGCGGTGGCAGGCTGGAAGGCGGTCCACGTGGATCCCGAGTGGGAGGTGTTCTCGTTCACGGTCTGCGCCGAGGGCTGTCCCTGGCCGGAGGTGCTCAACGCCCTCTGCGAGTCGGCCCCCCTGGGGGCGGACCGGGTGGTGCTGGTGCCCCAGGCGGACAACCTGCTGGAAAAGGCCAAGGAGCTGCCTTCGGCGGTGAAGCAGACGCTGCAGTCCCCGCTTCCGGGCACCCGGCTGCTGCTGGTGGCCCGGGGCGCCCTGTCGGCCGGTCCCGGCAAGATCCTGGGCGCCAAGCCCTTCAGCGAATGGAACCAGCAGGGGCGGGTGCTCAAGGTGGGCGCCCTGGACCCCAAGGAGGCCGCGGCCTGGATCCAGGACGCGGCGTCCGGCCTGGGGCTCCGGCTGGATTCGGGGGTGGCCGCCCGCATCGCCGCCCGCATGGGCGGCAACCCCGGGATCCTGCGCCGGACACTGGAAGTGTTGGACCTGCTGGCCGATGGCCGCAGCGTGAGCCTGGACCAGGTGGATCAGGCCACCTTCCGGCTGGGCGAGCAGAACGCGTTCGCCTGGACCAAGGCCTGGCAGGGTGGCCAGATCGCCCTAGCGCTGCAGGCCCTGCGCCTGGCCCTGGAAGACGATCCCTCCAGCAGTGGGCCGCTGGTGCTGCTGGGCCAGGCCCGGCGGGAGGCGGAACGGCTGTGCCGGCTGGCCGAGGCCCGCCGGCTGGGGCTGAAGGACCGGCCGGAGCTGCTGGCGGCGCTGGGCCTCAATCCCCGCCAGGATTTCCTGCTGGACGGCTACGTGCGGGTGCTGGGCCGGATCGGCCCCGAGGGCGCCCTGCGGCTGCTCGCCCTGGTCAACCAGACCGATCTGGACCTCAAGGGCCAGGCCATCGCCCGCAGCGTGACCCCGCTGCTGAACCTCACCACGGCGTTCTGCCGGGCCTGGGGCAATTGAGCAAACCCTTGTCATTTTCGGCGTTCGGATCGAATCTTATGAAATAACGTTTCGTCTCTTCATGGGGGTTCCATGCCTGCCTGCCCGATACCCGAACTCACGCCCATGGCGACCGTGGAGGCCAAGTCAGTCCTGCCCAAGGACTGGAAGGCCGATCTCGGCGCTCCTCTGGCCCTGGACCTCACCCTGCCGGTGACCGAACTGCTGCGCCGGAGCACCAGCCGGATGCCCCAGGACATCATCGAGGCGCTGGTGGCCAGCCGCAACCTTGAAGCCGAAGGCTCCCGCGCCGCCAACACCCTGGACACCATGCTGGAGAACATCAAACTGGCCGATGACCACGTGGCCCCGCTGTGCCAGGACACGGGCACGGTGATCTTCTGGGTGCGCCATCCCTTCGGCGTCTCCCAGCGCCAGATCAAGGCGCAGATCCGCGCCGCGGTGCGGGAGGCCACCAGCCGCTCCTGGCTGCGCCCCAACTGCGTGGCCTCCCTCAGCGGCAAGAACCCCGGCAACAACATGGACCCCTTCGGCGAAGGCCACCCGGTGGTCCATTTCGAGGAGTGGGACCAGCCGGAGATCGAAGTGGCGGTCATGCTCAAGGGCGGCGGCTGCGAGAACGTGGGCGCCCAGTACCGGCTGCCGGACGTGGCCATCGGCGCCGGCCGGGACCTGGCCGGAGTGCGCAAGTGCGTCATCGACGCCGTCACCAAGGCCCAGGGCCAGGGCTGCGCCCCGGGGATCCTGTCCGTGGCCATCGGCGGCGACCGGATCACCGGCTACGAGAAGAGCAAGGAATTGATCCTGCGCAAGCTGGGCACCCCCAATGCGGATCCCAAGCTGGACGCCTTCGAGCGCCAGCTGGTGGCGGACCTGAACACCCTGGGCATCGGCCCCATGGGCTACGGCGGGAAGACCACCGTCCTGGGCGTGCTGGTGGAGGAGATGTTCCGCCACCCCGCCAGCTTCTTCGTGAGCATCAGCTACATGTGCTGGTCGTCCCGGCGCAACGTGCTGCGCCTGGACGCGGCCGGCCGTCCCTCCTTCATCTGACCTGGGAGACAAGCCATGAAACGCATCAGCACCCCCATTTCCGAAGCCGCCATCCGCGACCTCAAGGTCGGCGACGAAGTCCTCCTCAGCGGCCGGGTGGTCCTGTCCCGGGACGCCGGCCACAAGTTCATGGTGGAAAAGAAGCCCGACTGGCTCAAGCCGATCCTGGCGGAAGCGGTGATCTACCACTGCGGCCCGGTGGTGGCCCACCACGGAGACGGCCACTGGTCGTTCGTGTCCGCCGGTCCCACCACCAGCATCCGGGAAGAGCCCTACCAGGCGGACGTGCTGGAGACCTATAACGTCCGCGGGGTGATCGGCAAGGGCGGCATGGGCAAGAAGACCTCCGCCGGCCTGGGCAAGGTGGGCGCCTGCTACTTCCACGCCACCGGCGGGGCCGGGGCGCTGCTGGCCGAGCGGGTGAAGCGGGTGGTGGACGTGAAGATGCTGGAGGAGTTCGGCAGTCCCGAAGCCTTCTGGATCATCGAAGTGGAGGACTTCCCGCTGGTGGTCACCATGGACAGCCACGGCGGCAGCCTGCACGAGGAAGTGGCCGGCGCCAGCCAAGAGCGGGCCAAGGAGCTGATGGCCCAGAAATAGCTGGATGAGCCCGGCCACCTATGACCTTTTCAGCCGCCAGCTGGCCGAGGCCCTGGCCCGGTTCCTGGAGCCCGGGGAGGCCCGCGCCGAAAGCCGCTGCTGGCTGGAGGAGGGCCTGGGCCGGAACCGGGCCTGGCTGGCGGCCCACGGCGCGGATCCGGTCCCCCCCGGGGACGCCGCCAAGGTCGAAGCCTGGCTGGAGCGGCGTCGCCAGGGCGAGCCCTGGTCCTACCTGGTGGGCTGGGCCCCGTTCCGGGGCCGGCGCTTCCAGGTGACCCCGGAAACCCTGATCCCCCGGCCCGAGACCGAGACCGTGCTGGAGGCCGCCCTGGAGGTGGGCCGCCGGCTGAAGGTCCTGCACGCCTCGGACATCGGCACGGGTTCCGGCATCCTGGCCGTCTCCATGGCCCTGGAGACCGACTGGGACGTGGTGGCCACCGACATCAGCCCGGGCGCCCTGGCCGTGGCCCGGGCCAATGCTCAGCAACTGGGAGCCCGGGTCCGCTGGTTCCAGGGCGACCTGCTGGAAGCGGTGCCCGACCCGGTGGGTCTGGTGGTCTCCAACCCGCCCTACGTCGACCCGGCCGATGGCCCGGCGCTCCAGCGGGAACTGGCCTTCGAGCCCAGGACGGCGCTGTTCGCCGAGGACCGGGGGCTGGCCGTGGCCACCCGCCTGCTCCGCCAGGCCTGGACCCGGTCGGCCCCGGCCTGCGTGCTGGAGATCGGCTCGGGCCAGGGGCAGGAACTGCTGGCCCGGGCCCAGGGTGCCGGATGGCGCCGCACCGTGGTGCACCAGGACCTGGCCGGCCATGATCGGGTGCTCATGGCCCTGCGTTAAGTGGCACGCCCCCTGCTCAGGAACAGGGTGGAGGCGCGTGATGCGGTATATTTTGCCCATAGGGTTGGGGCTCATGGTTCTGGGGTGCTCCATCCCCCAGGCCCACGACAAGACCCTGGGCCAGAAGCCCAAGATCCCCTTTCAGGAAGATGCCATCACCCAGGCGCCGCTTTCGGACGGCTCCCTGTGGCAGGACCGCATGATCGTTTCCGATCTGCGGGCCCGCCGGCTCAATGACCTGTTGACCATCAACATCAACGAATCCACCAGCGCCACGGTCAAGGGCGATGTCTCCACCAGCCGGGTCGGCGCCAACAACTACGGCGCCTCCGGGATCCTGGCCCGGGTGGCCACCCTGGGCATCGGCGGCGGCGCCGCCGCCTCCGCGTCCCCCACCACGACCACCAGCAACACCTTCAAGGGGGCCGGCAACACCGACCGCAGCGCCACGATCACCACCCAAATCACCGCCCGGGTGGTGAAGGTGCTGGCCAACGGCAACCTGATCTTCGAGGGCTACCGGGACATCCAGCTCAACAACGAAACCCAGCGGCTCTACGTGGCCGGGATGGTCAACCCGGTGTTCCTGGACGTGAACAACAGCATCACCTCCGGCCAGGTGGCGGAACTGAAGGTGGGCTACGGCGGCCAGGGCGTGGTGGACGAAACCACGAAACCCGGCTATGTGAGCAGGCTCCTCAACTTTATCTGGCCTTTTTAGTGGCCGTTACGGAATTTATTCCGTTACGGCCACTTATGCAGGGGATGGCTGGAATGTTCAAGACGTTTTCTTCGAAACTGCCTGAGGTGGATGCCATGCGCCTAGCGATCCTGTTCCTGTGCGGCAGTTGCCTGTTCGCCGGCGCCACCCTGGACAACACGGAGTCCAAGCTGGAAGTCCGGCTGCGGGAAGTGGCCGATCTCCAGGGGGTCCGGAGCAACCAGCTGCTGGGCTACGGCCTGGTGGTCGGGCTCAAGGGCACCGGCGACACCACCCAGGCCAAGTTCACCGCCCAGACCCTGTCCAACCTGCTGGCCCGGCAGGGCGTGCAGATCTCCCCCTCCAACGTCCTGGTGAAGAACGTCGCCTCGGTGATGGTCACCGCCGACCTGCCGGCCTTCTCCCGGCCCGGCCAGCGCATCGACGTGACCGTGAGCTCCACCGGGGACGCCGCGTCCCTGGCGGGAGGCACCCTGCTCATGTCGGCGCTCCAGGGGCCCGACACCCAGGTTTACGCCGTGGCCCAGGGCCCGGTCCTGGTGGGCGGGTTCTCCGCCCAGGCCGGCGGCGCCTCGTCGGTGAAGAACCACCCCACCGCCGGCCGGATCCCCGACGGGGGCCTGGTGGAGCGCCAGGTGCCAGGCGTCTTCAATGATAACAAGGTGCTGCGCTACAGCCTGGAAGAGGAGGATTTCACCACGGCGGTGCGGGTGGTCCGCGCCATCAACAAGGAACTGGGGGAGCCGGCGGCCAAGGCCCTGGATTCGCGCACGGTGGAGGTGGGGATTCCCGCCGAGTACCAGGGCCGTCTGGTGGAGATGGTGGCCAGGCTGGAGAATCTGTCCATCGAGCTGCAGAACAAGGCCAGGGTGGTGGTGAACGAAAAGACCGGCACCGTGGTCATGGGGGCGGAAGTGCGCATCGGGGCCGTGAGCATCGTCCAGGGCGGCCTGGCCATCCAGGTCACCTCCACCCTCCAGGCCAGCCAGCCGCTGCCGTTCAGCCAAGGCAAGACGGTCGCCACCGAGCAGAAGGACATAAAAGTCGTGGAGGATAAGATGAAGACGCTCACCATCGAGCCCGGCATCTCCGTGGGCCGGCTGGCGGAAATGCTCAACGCCATCGGCGTCACGCCCCGGGACATGATCGCCATTCTCCAGGCCATCAAGGACGCCGGCGCCCTGAATGCCGAGTTGAGGATCCTGTGAGCGCCCTCCTCTCCCTGTCCCCGGTGGCCACCCAGGAAATCGTTGCCCAGCCCACGCCGGGCGCGCCCACCAACGCGGAAGCCGCGAAGCAGTTCGAAGCCATGCTGATGTCCTTCGTTTTCCAGCAGATGCGTGGGACCGTGCAGCCTTCCGGCCTGTTCGGCGATGACGGCAATGCCCGGAGCACTTATGACTATCTTCTTGATCAGGCCGTCACCAGCCAAGCCATGGACGCCGGCAAGGGCTGGGGCCTGAGCCAGCGGCTGGCGGCCACCTGGGATGCCAAATAAACGCTATTCGCATATCAGGACTTGACTAGATCCCTTCGCGTGCCGATACCTGTCCTGATAGAGGTGCGGTCATGAAGGTTTCTAACGATGCAGGCGTGGTTGGTTCCACCCCGAATGTGGCGGGGGGGAAGACCTCGGGCAATGTCCAGCCTGCGGCCACCTCGGCTCCGGCCACCGTCCAGGGGGACGCCCTCAGTGTCTCCAGCGGCGCCCAGTTCATCGCCGCGGCCCGGGCGGAGCTGGACAAGATCCCGGACATCAGGGCCGACAAGGTCAGTGTCATCAAGGCGCAGATCGACGCTGACACCTACAACCCCGACGCAGAGGCCGTTGCCGATGGGCTGGTGCGGGAACATACCCCCCCGACCCCGGGCAGCGACCTGATGTGACGCCATGATCTCGCCGCTGGGCCAGCGCCAGATGTTCCAGACCATGAACGTCGAGGCGGTCAAGGCCTCCGGCGAGACCAGCGGCCTGCTGCAGCGGGACGCGATCCAGCGGCAGGCCATCATGGACCGGATGGCGGAAGAGCAGGCGGAGGTCCCCGAGATCAACAAGTCCGAAAGCCTGAGGACCGAAGAGCGCAACCGCGGCCGGAAGGACGAAGGCGGCTCGGGCCAGGCCGGGGGCGAGGCCGAGGGGGAGCCCGAGGCCGGGGAAGCGGAGGCAAATCCTGCCGATGGCCACCTGGATTTCCTGGCATAGTGGTGCCCGTGCGAAATATACGGTTCAACCGAAACGCTTAAGGGCACCACGTGGCGGGGGTCTGGGGGCTCGGCAGAGCCCCCAGGGGTGACAGCAAAGTCGCGCCCTGCGTGGCTTTGCGCCAGAGGGGCTGTGCCCCTATGGCAGTGCACCCCGCCGTCGGCCCCTTGATTCGGTTTTCCCCGGCGGGGTGCACTAAGGTGGTATGACCCTTGCGATGGAATGCCCTGGAGGTATTCCATGCTGCACTCGCTGCCCGCTTTGCTCAACGACCTGGAGCACAAGCTCATGGCGGCCGAGGATCCCATGCCGCTGCTGAACAGCATCCGCTGGGCCGAGGTGATCGACTGGCCCAAGACGCCGGCGGAGGCGGCCCGGCTCAAACGCAAGCTGGACGGCATCAAATTTCTCATCAACGGCCTCCAGGCCCCGCTGCGCGCCACCCTCATGCGGATGAACGAGGGGGCCACCTACGTGGCCAAGGGGGGGCCCAACCTGCCGCCCTCCATCTCCCTCAAGTTCCAGCGCAGCGTCTAGGAGAATTCCATGGCCAATCTGACTTCCAGTCTGAGCATCGGGCTTTCGGGGCTCCAGGCCAGCCAGGAGGCCATGAGCGTCATCGGCCACAACATCGCCAATGTGGATACCCCGGACTTCAGCCAGCAGGCCGCGGTACAGACCTCCAACCCGGCCCAGAACTTCGGCAATGTCCAGTTCGGCACCGGGGTGACCGTGACCTCGGTCCAGGCCCTCCGGGACCAGTTCCTGAACCTGCAGCTCACCCAGTCGCTCAGCGCCCAGAGCGCCGCTTCGACCCTCTACAACGGCGTCCAGGCCGTGTCCTCGGCCTTCACCGACGATGGCACCACCGGGCTCAATACCCAGATCTCGAATTTCTTCTCCAGCGTCTCGACCCTGGCCGGCAACCCCACCAGCGCCGCCCTCAGCGAGAATGTGGTGGGCGCGGCCCAGAGCATGATCTCTGAGTTCCAGAGCGCCTACCAGACGGTTTCCGGGGCAATTACCGACGCCAACGAGCAGATCGGGTCGCTGGTGCCGCAGATCAACACCCTCACCTCCCAGATCGCGGCGCTCAATACCCAGATCTCCCAGCAGGTCGACCCGAACAACGACAACGACGCCATCGACCAGCGCCAGGAGCTGACCGACCAACTGGGCAAGCTCGTGGGCATCCAGGTCTCCACCAACACCGACAACACCTACCAGATCACCCTGGACACCGGCGCCGCCGCCCTGGTGAGCGGCGGCAGTTCCTACCAGATGAGCGCGGCTCCCAGCGCCGCCCTGGGCAATAACCTGGCGGTGTCCGTCGCCACCGGTTCGGTCAGCACGGATGTCACCGACAACATCAACGGAGGCGAGCTGGGGGCCAACATGACCCTCCGGGACAATGTCCTGCCCGCCTACCAGACCCAGCTCGACCAGATCGCCGGCAGCCTGGTCAACCAGGTCAACCAGGTGAACATGGCCGGCTACGGCACCGACGCCAACGGCGACAGCGTCACCGGCACCCCCTTCTTCACCGGCAGCGGCATCGATTCCTCGAACCCTCCCGACGCCAACTTCGGCCAGGTCAACTGCGCCAACAACGCCCTGGCGGCCAGCGCCGCCAACCCTCCGGACTACACCGGAATCATCAATTCCATCGAAGTCAATCCCCTGATCGTGGCCACCCCCACCCTGATCGCGTCCGCTACCGCGGCCAACACCGCGGGGGACAATTCCAATGCCCTGAAGATGGCCAACCTGCAGACCGCCATGGGCACTGTGGACACCAACGACGACGGCGTCGGCGATTCCGGCCCGTTCAGCACCGTGGTGAGCAGCCTGATCAACGACGTGGGCACCCAGACCCAGCATTACGACAGCCTCTCCACCAACCAGCAGAACCTCACCGCGGCCCTGCAGACCCAGCAGAGCAGCGTGTCAGGGGTGGACCTGGACCAGGAGGCCGCCCAGCTCCTGCAGTTCCAGCAGGCCTACCAGGCCTCGGCCCAGTTCATCAGCACCATCAGCCAACTCACCCAGGGGCTCATGACGACCGTGGCTGCGGCCGTCGGCTAGCGGGGATAAAACATGTCAATGCGCGTACCCAACCTCATGGACAACGCCTCGTCGCTGCTGGACCTGCAGCGCATCAAGCAGCAGTACTCGGAGACGGTGCAGCAGCTGTCTACCGGCGAGGCCGACCCGAACCTGGGCGACGATCCCTCCGCCACCGCCCAGGTGGAGGGCTACCAAGCCTCCATCAATGTCAACACCGAGTACATCGCCCAGGCCAACACCGCCAATTCCCAGCTGCAGGCCAGTTCCACCGCCCTGACCTCCGTGAACAGCAGTATCACCCAGCTCCTGCAACTGGGCGAGGAAGGGCTGGCCGCCGGCACCACCACCGCGAGCCAGGACGGCATCGCCTCCCAGGTGAGCGCCATCCGCCAGGACCTGATCTCCCTGGGCAACACCCAGGTGGAGGGCCAGTACATCTTCGCCGGCACCGATTCCACCACCGTGCCCTTCGTGGACAACGAGACCACCACCCCGCCGAGCACCACCTACAACGGCAACAGCGGCGTCAGCAGCCTGACCCTCAGTCCCAGCGTCTCCGTGGCCACCAACATCCCCGGCGACACGCTGTTCTACGGCCCCGACGGCCAGGGCTCCGACACCGATGTGCTGGCCCAGACCGCGGCCATGGCCCAGGCCCTGACCAGCAACAACACGGCAGCCCTGCAGACCGCCTTCAACAACCTCCAGACCATCAGTTCCCGGATCAATGTCTCCACGGCGGATCTGGGCGAACGGGAAGACGGGGTCACGGCGCTCCAGAACGGCCTGACCTCCTACAACCAGAACCTGACGGCCCAGCAGACCTCGATCCAGTCCGTGAACTACGCCAACGCCATCACCCAGCTGGACCAGGAGAACGTGGCCCAGCAGGCCACCCTCAGCACCATCGCCCAGACCAACCAGAAGAACCTGTTCGACTACATCGCCTGAGCCTGCGCGTGAGCCGCGGGCGCGGGCTTGGCCTGCACCACCCGCTCCAGGGACAGGGCGGCCAGGGGCAGCCACCAGGCGCAGTGGGCGCCTTCCGCCAGCAGGGTGCCCGCCGCGGGGACCACGTCCCGCCCGAGCACCGGCGGCTGCACGGGGGCCGGGGGGTTCAGGACGGCCCAGGCCTGCTTCATGGCAACCCGCTCCAGGACACCCCGGTTGGGATTCCAGCGGTACAGCCGGTCCAGCCCCGCCGCGAGGTAGGAACCCCAGTCCGTGGCGGGTACCGCGGGCGCTACGGCCACCGCCGGCGCCTCCCGGCCCTTCTCCGCCTCCACCGGCGGGTTCGGGGGAGCCGCGGCCGGGGCGGGCGGCGCGGGCGTGGCCAGGGCGAACCAGATCCATCCGGCCGAGTCAGCGCCCAGCGCCCGCAGCAGGCCCGCGTCCAGGGCGAAGGGATCCTCGGGCCGGAAGGTCCATTGCACCAGCGCGTCGGGGCGGCCGTCCGGGCGCACCTTCAGCAGCTTCCCGGGCCCGGGCTGCCACCAGACTTGCTTGCCGTCCCTGACGAGGGACGACTTCCAGCCCGGGCAGGGCGGGCCGTCGGCCTCGGGGGCGGGGTACTGGGCCCAGTCCGCGCCGGCCCGGTAGACCGAGAGACCGTTCCGGTGGCTGACCAGGAAACTGTCGGCGCCGGTGGGAAGGAGGTCGTCCACCTCCGGAATGTCCGGACCCAGCTCGATGCTCTCGGGGGTCGGGCGCAGGGAGCCGGCGCCGCCCGCCTTCAGGGCGAGGCGCTGGATGGGGCTCTTGCCGCCATAGAAATACACTGCCCCATCCGGCCCCTGGGCCACGGCCATGCGCGTGAACGGCCCCCGGCAGAACCACCGCACCTGCTGGCTGGCCACGTCCACGGCCAGCGCCAGGGCCGGTTCCGCGCTGGCGGGATCCCCGGGCTGGTACAGCAGGAGGACCGTGCCGCCGGGGACCATGGCCGCCGCCTGCAGGGCTGCGGAGCGCCAGAAGCCGTCGGCCACGCCCACCGGCTTCAGGACCAGGAGTCCATCCTGCGCGCCGTCATGGAACAAGGCCACCCGCTGGCGGTCATTCTGGCTCAGCACCTGGGCGGCCAGGACCCCTCCCGGCAGCGGCGGCAGCCAGCGGAAGGCGCGCAGGGGAGTCTGGGTGTCCTGGAACGTGATCAGCTGGCCGGAACCGCTGGCCAGCACCGTGAAGGCGCTGGCATGGTCGTCGAACAGAGTCCCGGAGGGCTTGGGCCTGAGCGACATCCAGTAGGCGCCGCCGCCCAGGGCCGCCGCCACCAGGCAGGCCGTGATGACGAGCCCCTTCATGGCCGCACCTCCCCGAGGAAGGCCGCCAGGGCGGCCAGGGCCCTTTCCCGGTGCGCCCCGCCCTTGGCCGCCTTCAGCCCGCGCACGCCGCCCGCGCGCTTCAGGGCCCGGTGGTCCAGGAGCCCATCGGCGAGGGGCGGGAGCAACCCGAGCATGGCGTTGGTGGGGCAGAAATCCTTGGCCGAGGCATGGGCCAGGTAATGCAGCAGCGCCCCCAGCATGGTCTCCCGGGGCAGGGGGGCCGGGGCCGAGCCGGCCGCCGCCCGGTGCATGGACAGGGCCGCGGCCAGCCCGCTGGCGGCGGATTCCAGGTAGCCCTCCACCCCGCTCAGCTGGCCGCCGATCCACAGTCCGGGCACCCGCCTGACCGCGAGGGTGGCGTCCAGCACCTGCGGGGCCTTCACATAGGTGTTGCGGTGGATGCTGCCCAGGCGCACGAATTCCGCCCGCTCCAGTCCCGGAATGAGCCGGAACACCTCCCGCTGCGCCCCCCAGGCCAGGCGGGTCTGGAAGCCCACCATGTTGAAGAGGTCCCCGGCCAGGTTGTCCTGGCGCAACTGCACCACCGCGTAGGGATAGCGCCCGGTCCTGGGGTCGTCCAGGCCCACCGGCTTCATGGGCCCGTGGCGCAGGGTCTCCCGGCCCCGGTCCGCCATCACCTCGATGGGCAGGCAGGCCTCGAAGTAGGGCGTGTCGAAATCGTGCAGCTCGGCCCGGGGGGCCGCCAGCAGGGCGGTCACGAACGCCTCGTACTCGTCCCGGCCCAGGGGACAATTGAAGAAATCAGGATCCCCCTTGCCATAGCGGGCGGCCATGAAGGCCACCCCGGTGTCGATGGACTCCCGCTCCACGATGGGCGCGATGGCGTCATAGAAGAACAGCCGTTCCGACCCGCAGACCTCGGCCAGCCAATCGGCCAGCGGTTCCGCGGTGAGCGGCCCGGTGGCCACCAGCGTCGGAACGCCCGGCTCGGCCCGGGTGACCAGGTCCTCCACCCAGTGGATGTCCGGATGGCCGCGCAGCTCGGCGGTGACCCGGTCGGCGAAGGCCGCGCGGTCCACCGCCAGCGAGTTTCCGGCCGGCACCCGGGTCGCCTCGGCGCACCTCAGGATGAGCGAATCCAGGCCTTTGAGTTCGGCCTTGAGGATGCCGGTGGCGCTACAGGGATCGTCGCTCTTGAAGGAGTTGGAGCAGACCATTTCAGCCGCCCGGTCCGTCTGGTGCGCCGGCGTCATCCGGGCCGGGCGCATCTCCCGCAGGCGCACCCGGTGCCCGCGCACAGCCAGCTGCCATGCCGCTTCGGCCCCCGCGAGCCCCGCTCCGATCACATCCATGTCCATGCCGCGCCCATCCCTTGTGCCAAGTCTGAATCTACCCTAAGCCGTCGTGTCAAACATAACCATGGCAGTCCGGTGATGCCCCGGCATAACGAGCCGTAGCGGGAGCGTCCGATGGGTCCAAAGAATTTTGCCACGGCTCCTAAAAAAGTTCTTGTGTTCTGAAGATGGCATAGTAGTCTGATCTTCCGCCGCGATCGAGGTTGTGGCAGTCGGAAGGAAAGCGAGTGAACCCGCGAGGGGGAGCCGTGTTCGTCCGGGCGTCTTTGACAGCCGGATAAAGAGAATGGGAATGCTTTGAGTCTCGCAAGAGACTGTAATGAAACCAAGCGAACAACGTGTTCGGCCCCGCGAGGGGACGGACCGGAGAGCTTTAGGTAT
>PLUC01000240.1 GCA_003165415.1 Holophagaceae bacterium | reverse complement strand
GTTGGAAAGCGGCCCAGAGGATGGTGCCGGATTGCCGGGTAGGAGCCGTCGAGATGACGCGGACCAGAGTTGAGCCGTTTGGAGGACGGCAAACGCTTCGGTCTTTCCGCCCGCAGCTTGCGAGGACGGAAAGTCCGAATCGTAAACGTGGGTCGGCGCCTTGCCGGGTGATCCGGTGTGGGACGGAGCGATTCGACCGGGAACGGACAACGCGTCAGGGGCCGTCGGCAGACACAGCCGGCTCGGAACGCGGGCGCCCCAGTGGGACTAGAAACGCAGGTCCCGTTCGCCGTTGCGGATCCGCTGCAGGAAGGTCTCGGTGACGGTCCTCGCCTTGGGGTTGGTGATGCTTTCCAGTTCCCGGGTGATGACCTTGGCGGCCAGTTCCTTGAGCTCGGCGTCGCCATAGTCCTCGGCATACTCCTGCAGGGTGATCATGGCGTTGGGCTGGCAGACGTTGGCGATCTGGCCGCTCTTGGCCAGGCGCATGAACCGGTCCCCGGTGCGCCCTTCCCGGTAGCAGGCGGTGCAGAAGCTGGGAATGTAGCCGTCCCGCAGGAGGTCCTTGAGGAAGTCCGAGGGGGAGCGGTGATCCATGGGCTCGAACTGGGGCACGGCGTCCTCCTCGCCGAGTTTGTGCTCGTGGGCGTAGCCGCCCACGCCGGTGCAGGAGCCGGCGCTCATCTGGGAGATGCCCAGGGTGATGAGCTCGTCCCGGTAGCCCATGGGCTCGCGGGTGGAAAGCAGCATGCCGGTGTAGGGCACGGCCAGGCGCAGCACCGCCACCACTTTCCTGAAGTCCTCGTCGGAGACGATGTTGGGGTAGTCCTGGGAGCTCACGCCGGAGGCGGAGCGGATGCGGGGAATGGACAGGGTGTGGGGCCCCACGCCCTGGGCGGCCTCCAGGTGCTCGGCGTGCATGAGCATGCCCACCGTGTCGTACTTCCAGTCATACAGGCCGTAGAGCACGCCCAGGCCGACGTCCTCGATGCCGCCCTGCATGGCCCGGTCATGGGCCTCGGTGTGGTACTCGTAGTTGCGCTTGGGGCCGCCCTTGTGCACCGCGAGGTAGGTGGGCTTGTGGTAGGTCTCCTGGAACAGCACGTAGGTGCCGATGGCGGCGTCCTTCAGGCGGCGGTAGTCCTCCACGGTGGTGGCGGCGATGTTGACGTTGACCCGCCTGATGGCGCCGTTCTCGAACTTCATGGCGTAGATTTCGCGGATGCACTCCAGGATGTAGTCCAGGGGGCAGTTCAGCGGATCCTCGCCCGCCTCCAGGGCCAGGCGCTTGTGGCCCATGCGCTCCAGCACCCGCACCTCCGCCTCCAGCTGACCGCTGTCCAGCTTGCGCCGGGGCATGGTGTTGTCATGGTTGTAGCCGCAGTAGGAGCATCGGTTGACGCAGTAGTCCGAAAGGTAGAGGGGGGCGAACATGACGATCCGCCGCCCGTAGATGTGCTCCTTGATCCGGCGGGCCAGGGCGAAGATCTCCGCCAGGATCTCCGGGGACTGGACTTCGAACAGGATGGCGGCCTCGCGGTGGCTGAGCCCGCCGTAGCCGGCGGCCTTGACCAGCAGGGTCCGCACCAGCAGCGGATCGGCGGCCTGGGCCCGGGCCTGGGCCAGGGTCTCGAGGATCTCCTCGTGGTTGATGAAAGCGCCGGCATCAAGGGACTTGGGATCGTACGTGGCCATCTATTCCTCCATATGCGACACCCGGGCGGCCGCAGCGGTCTCCCGGGAAAGGGCAGTCTTGACTGAAATGTTGGGCACCCGTCCCAGGCGTCCGGTGAGGGTGTTGATCTCGTCCACGCTGCCGTCGACGATGAGCGAAATGACCGCCAGGCCGCGTTCCCGGTAAGGGATCCCCATGCGGCCGACGATGATCCCGGCGTTCTCGTGGAGGATGGCGTTGATCTCGGACGCCGCGGAAGGGCTTTCCACGACGATCCCCACAACCCCAAGGCGCTTCTGCATTTCGAATCCTCCCCATGGCCGCCGGTCTCCGGGTGGACGAGGGGAGAGCGCAGCCTGATGGCGGGATTCTGCCTTGCGCTGCTTCCCGCTCGGGTGTGAGGCTTCGCGGTCAGAGCAACCTCATTGTACGTCCGGCCCACCACTCCCCCCTATGCACGAAATCACAAGTGCCGCCGGAGCGCCGGTTTACCCTTGCAAAAGGCTGTGGACCAGGGCTTTACATCCGGGCTTGAAAGGGTCAAGGTGGTTTGTCATGCACCTGGCAAGCATCACCCACCGGAAACAATTGTTCGAGCTGGCCACCCGCTGGTTCGGGGACCGTCCGCGCCCGGAGGACGGCCGTTTCCTGACCCAGGTCTTCATATATGAGAACTTGATCACCTCCGGCATGGTCCGGACCCTGCTGACCGGCATCAAGGACGCGGTGCATCCGGAACCGGTCCGCCTGCTGCGCCTGCGCTCCAAGGACGAACTGCGGGACGCGATCCTGGCGGCCTGCATGGACCCGACCCCCCGGGAGGCGGAGCTGTTCCGGCAGTACCTGCAGCGCCCCGAGGAGTTCTTCCCGGGCACGCCCTCGGATGTGGTGCTCGGCCTGCGGGAGGACGGATCCATCCTGGGCATGGCCCGGGTCAAGCGCCTGCGGCGGATCGCGGAAAAGGGCTCCCGGCGGGTGGCGGACAAGCTGGCCGGGGCGATCAACGAGCGCGCCACGGCGGTGGCCATGCACCGGGCCGAGACCTATGGGATCCCCCTGCGCCAGATGCTGTCGTCCAAGAACGAAATGGCGGAGGACTTCGCCCAGGCCGAACGGATCGTGTCCCGCACCTTCCGGGACGGCGCGGTGGTGTTCCAGCCCGAGGACCTGCGCATCGACGACGGCATCGGCTTCAAGTTCGTGGGCACGCCCGAGGAAATGCATTCCATCGAGGAGGCCATCCGCAACCATCCGTCGGTGGTGGCGGTGCAGCGGGAGGAGCACCACGGTCTGTACAACGACATCAACCTGCTGGTGGACCTGCAGCTTCCGCCGGTGGCGCAGATCATCGACCAGGCACCTCCGCGGGACTGGTCGGTCCTCTCCGGCCGGGGCCTCAGCGCCATGGAACTGGCCAAGGGCTTCCCGGACTACGTGGCGGGCGGGGAGCGGACCTTCCGCGCCGAGGTGATCCTCACCACCCGGGCCGACCTGGTGGAAAGCGAGTTCGGCAGCGCCATCCACGAGGCCCGGATCCTGGAGCAGCGGCACGGGGTGCCCTACGCCGGCCGGATCGCCAGCAACGCCTCCTTCATCATCTCCTTCATGCTCATGCTCGCCCTCTCCCCGACCATCGAGACGCCGGATCCGCTGCCGGTGAAGATGTGGGGGCGCTACCTGCCCGACGTCTACTCCGTGGCCATCTGGAAGCTGTTCGGGATCACCCTGGGCCGGGACATGGTGGATTCGCTGATGCCCTGGGGCGCGGAGCTGCAGGTCTGATCACGGTAGAATGCAGGCGAACCTGACCTGGAGTTGCCATGAACATCACCCGCGGTCCTGAACTCACCTGTGCCGAGCTGGCGGAACGCCTGGGCGGCACGCTCAGGAACTGCCCCGGAGACCGGGCCATCAGCGAGGTCCGGCCGCTGGAGGAGGCCCAAGCCAGCTCCCTGGGCTTTCTGGCCAACCCCAAGTACCGGGCCAAGGCCCTGGAGAGCCCGGCCGGGGTCATCCTGGTGGACGCCAGGACCGACCTGGGCGACCGGCCCCAGCTGGTGATGCCCAATCCCTATTGGGGGTTCGCCCAGGCCATCGCCTGGTTCCACCCCGAGCCCGAGCCCGAGTGGTCGGCGGAACCGGTGCACCCTACCGCCCAGGTGGGCCCCGGCTGCCGCATCGCCCCTGGTGCCACCATCGGGGCCCGGACGGTGATCGGCGCGGGCGTCCGGATCCATCCCGGGGTCCACATCGCCGAGGACTGCGTCCTGGGCGAAGGCTGCGAGCTGTTCCCGGGGGTGGTGCTGTACCGCAGGACCCGGCTGGGCCGGCGGGTGCGGGTCCACGGCAACGCCGTCCTGGGTTCGGACGGCTACGGCTACGTGCTGGTGGACGGACGCCACGAGAAGATCATCCAGACCGGCTGGGTGGAGCTGGGCGACGACGTGGAGATCGGCGCCTGCACCACCGTGGACCGCGGGGTGCTCGGCCCCACCCGCATCCAGGCGGGGACCAAGGTGGACAACCAGTGCCAGATCGCCCACAACGTCCAGATCGGCCAGCACTGCCTCATCGTTTCCCAGACCGGGATCTCCGGCAGCACCAGCCTGGGCGACTACGTGACCCTCGCGGGCAAGGTGGGCACCGCCGGCCACATCCACATCGGCAGCCGGAGCACGGCCACCGGCAACACCATGCTGGGCAAGGACGTCCCCGAAGGCGTCGTGGTCTCCGGCTACCTGGCCCGCCCGCACCGGCAGTGGCTGGAATGCCAGGCCGCCCTGAACCGGCTGCCGGCCATCCTGAAGGCGCTCAAGGCCTGAAATGCTGGACCAGCTCATCTACGCCGACTGGGAAACCCCGCCCGAGGCCATGTCCTTCGAGGCGCCCCTGGGCGAGCTGCTGGAGCGGATCCAGGGGCTGTTGCCGGGGATCCTGGCGGGCCAGGAGGCGGCCCTCCAGGATCCGGCCTCGGCCCCGCACGCGTACTGGGATGACTGCCTGACCCTGTACCTGCTGACCCCGGCCCTGGTGAACGTGGCCCTCAACTACAAGATCTGCGTGGAGCAGGGGCTGCCCCTGCACCCCACCCACTACTTCGAAGTGAGCGAACGGACCCGGTCCAAGAAGAAATACCCCCCGGCCATGGTCGCCGGGGCCAACGAACGGTTCGTGGATTCCATCGCCGCCGCCCGGGCGATCTACGCCCTGGATCCCGCGGCGCCCCAGATCCTGGAACAGTTCCAGCGGGAGCTGCCGCTGACCCTCCACGGCTTCATCTATCTCAGCGTCCAGGACAAGTACACCTGGCGGGCCTCGGACCCCCGGAAGATCGCCGCCCTGGCCGGGCAGGTGCTGAAGGCCATGCGGCCGGCCATCATCGTGGGGGCGGCCCACGGCTCCATCATGTCCGGGCTGGTGTTCGCCAACCTCGTGCGGGCGCCCCTCTACTTCATCCGGTTCTCCATGTTCAAGCGCAACGACGCGGCGCCGATCATCGCCCCCAGCGACCTGGCGCACCTGGCGCCCTTTGCCGCCGGACCCGCGCTGCTGTTCGACGAGGACGTGGCCAAGGGCACGACCCTGGCCGGGTTCGGCGCGGCGCTCAGGCCCCTGTTCCAGGCGTCCAGCACCGCCAGCGTGCTGCGCCATTCCCTGTCGCCCTGCTGGCCGGATTTCACCGGGCACGCGTGGAATGACTGATGATTTAAGGTCAGGTAATCCTCAATGCCGTTTTCCCCGGCGTGCCGGTCCGGAGCCTGATCCTGGGCACGGCTGCGCGGTTCGGGCGGCACCCGCCGGATCCGGGTCAAGCTGGCGCAGGCTTGGCCGGGCATGGAAAATGTCGATGGCAGTGGGCCGGGTTGCACCCTAAGTCCTTGAATTAAATATAATTAATAACGTACTAAATAGATCAACAATATTCGTGCTTTCCATCACGATTACATGGTTTTTTCACTCAAAAGAGTTAAGATTAAAAGATCGATAAGTGCTAAATTCCTGACACTTTCCCAGGCCCCGTCCGGGCAGCATCACGTGGAGTACCCCATGAACGCAGGGCTCAAGTTCGGCTCGGCTTGCCGTAGTGCTTGCCGCGCCCATGCCCGCGAAGCCGCCGGAGCGGGGGTCTAGATGCGCACGCGGATCGGCACTCGCCTCATGCTGGGAGCCGGCCTGGTGACCTCCCTGGTGATCGGGGTCATGGCCACCCTGGTCATGCGCTCGCACACCGACCAGCTGGTGTTCGAGCTCACCCAGAGCGCCAACCAGGTGAGCGAGACCATCAAGAGCAGCACCCATTACGACATGCTCGAGAACCGCCGGGAGGACCTGCACCGCCAGATCCGCAACATCGGCGACCTCAAGGAGCAGGGCATCCAGAAGGTCCGGCTGTTCAACCAGGAAGGCAAGATCATGTTCTCCTCCGACCACGAGGAGATCGGCACGGCCCTGGACAAGGCCGGCGAGGCCTGCTACATGTGCCATGCCGAAGGTAAGCCCCTGGAAAAGCTGGATATCCAGAAGCGGTCCCGGATCTTCCGGGCCCCGGACGGATCCCGCGTGCTGGGCATCATCAACCCCATCCCCAACGAAGCCTCCTGCTGGACCGCCGACTGCCACGCCCACAGCCAGCAGCAGAAGATCCTGGGGGTGCTCGACGTGAACCTGTCCATGGTTCAGGCCGACCGGCAGATCGCCAGCAGCCGCGAAGTGCTGCTGGGCCTGGCCGCCCTGGCCATCCTCGCCAGCAGCCTGGTCCTCTGGTACCTCAACCGGCGGCTGGTGCTGCGCCCGGTGGCGGCGCTGGTGGACGGCACCCGGCGGGTGGCGGCGGGGGACCTCACCACCACCATCACGGTGACCGCCAACACGGAGCTGGGCGACCTGGCCAAGGCCTTCAACGCCATGACCCACCGCATCGCCGAGACCCAGCGCCAGCTCACCCAGGCCGACAAGCTCGCCTCCGTGGGCCGGCTCGCGGCCGGGGTGGCCCACGAGATCAACAATCCGCTCACCGGCGTGCTCACCTACGCCTCCCTGCTGGCCAAGCGCTACGAGCAGGATCCCCAGACCCGGGAAGACCTGGAGGTCATCGTCAGGGAGACCAAGCGTTGCCGGGGTATCATCCGCGAACTGCTGGACTTCGCCCGGCCCACGGCTCCCGCCCGCAAGCCCACTGACGTGAACGAGGTGGTCCGGCGTTCCCTGGCGGTGGTGATGAACCAGCTCAGCATGAACCACGTGAACCTGGCCCTGGACCTGGCGGCGGACCTGCCCAAGGCGTTCGTGGAGGGCAACCAGATCCAGCAGGTGGTGGTGAACCTGCTGCTCAACGCCGCTGACGCCATCGGCCCGGACGGCGGACAGATCCACATCGTCACCGAGACCGCCCAGCTCCAGCCCAAGGGCCATTCGGTGATCCGCCAGGCCACCTGCCCCAAGGGCCACGACCTGATGGACCCGTCGGCGCCCGTCGCCGGCCTGGCTTCCATCCGGGTGCTGGCGGGCGTGGGCGCCCTGCAGCTCACCCTCAACCTGGACCCGGTCTACGGACGCTACCATGACGCGGGCCGGGAAGGCATCACCACCGGCACCCAGGTGCACTTCGCCTGCCCCGTCTGCCAGCGTTCCCTGCATGTGCCGGAGCGCCTGTGCGAGGTCTGCGGGGCGCCGACCTTCTCGGTGCTCGCCGGGGACGACGACCCGGTCTACATGTGCACCCGCCAGGGCTGCCACACCTCCCAGTGGCCCTCCCGGGACCAGGCCGGGGTCAAGCGCATGGTGGAACTCCGGGTGGAGGACACCGGCGCGGGAATCACCCCCGAGGACCTGCCGCACATCTTCGAACCCTTCTTCAGCAACAAGGGCAACCGGGGCACCGGGCTGGGCCTGGCCGTCACCTGGGGCATCATCGAAGGCCACGATGGAACCATCGACGTCAAGAGCGAGGTTGGACGCGGAACCCACTTCACCGTCCGGCTGCCCCTGGCGCCTTCCACCCGGAGCCCCCGCAACGGCCCCAAGTCCGCAATCTAGCACTTTTTTTCTGGAGACCACCCATGACCGTCCTGTTCGTCATCTTCATGCTGCTAGCCTTCCTCGGGATCGACTATCTCGTGCGCAAGAGCCACCTCCGCCAGCAGACCAAGCGCGCGCGCCTGGAGCGCGAGGCGATCCTGAACGTCGCGGTCCGGCTGGAATTCAACGACGAGGCCAAGAGCCTCAAGCGGGTCGAGGTGCCCCAGCCCAGGGCCCGCATCCTGGCGGTGGACGACGAGGCGGTGGTGCTGGATTCCTTCCGGCGCATCCTGGTCCTGGAAGGCTTCAACATCGACACCGTGCAGTCCGGGCCGGAAGCCCTCAGCCTGGTCCAGCGCAACGACTACGACTTCGTCTTCACCGACCTGAAGATGCCGATCATGGACGGCGTGGAGGTGGTCAAGGCGGTCAAGCACCTGAGGCCGGACGTGGACATGGTGGTCATCACCGGCTACGGCACCATCGAGACCGCGGTGGAGACCATGCAGAGCGGCGCCTGCGAGTACGTGCAGAAGCCCTTCAGCGCCGACGAGCTGGCTGCCTTCGTCAACAAGCTGCTCATCAAGCGCCAGGCCAGGCTCCAGGCCCTGCGCCAGCCCACCGTGAGGATCGTCTCCCCCAGCCAGGCCGAAGCCACCCCCAGCAACGAGTTCTGCATCCCCGGCGGCTCCTTCATCGCCCCGGGCCATACCTGGGTGCGCATCGAGCCGGACGGCCAGGTGCGGGTCGGCATCGACGATTTCGCCAACAAGGCCATGGGCGCCGTTGGCTCGGTGCTGCTGCCCAAGCCCGGCACCCAGGTGCGCGTGGGCGATCCGCTGTTCTCCTGCAAGCGTGGAACCGAGTCCGTCACCTTCGCCGCGCCGGTGAGCGGGCTGGTGCAGGACCTCAACGCGACCCTCCAGAGTGAGCCCGCCCGGATGACCATCAGCCCCTACAAGGACGGGTGGGTGTGCCGCATCGAGCCCAGCGACCTCACCGCGCAGCTGGGCGCCATGAGGATCGGTCAGCCCGCCGTGGCCTGGTACGGGGAGGAGATCGACCGGCTCATGGCGGCCAAGGCCGCCCAGGCCGACCCCGCCCAGCCCTTGCCGTGGACCGCGCTGCAGGGGTTCCTGGCCCAGGAACTGATTCTCAAGTAGGTCTTTCCGCAACCGCCTGACCCACCCGGGCAGCCGGCGGCTTCAACTCATTTGGTCTGGAGTATCTGATGGCTCAAAAGAAAGCTCTATTAATAGATATCTCCATGTGTATCGGCTGCAACGCCTGCCAGGGCGGCTGCAAGGAGGCCAACCACCTTCCCGAGGGGGAGGAGAAGCGCCTCTCCCCCACCGCCTTCACCGCCCTGGAGGAGCATGACGGCAAGTGGGCCCGCCGCCTTTGCCAGCACTGCGAGACGCCCACCTGCGTCTCGGTGTGCCCGGTGGGCGCCTTCACCAAGACCGCAGACGGCCCGGTCCTGTACGACGCCGAGAAGTGCATCGGCTGCCGCTACTGCATGCAGGCCTGTCCCTTCCGGGTGCCGCGCTACGAATGGAGCAGCACCCATCCACGGGTGCAGAAGTGCATCTTCTGCTATTCGCGCCTGGCCCAGGGCAAGCAGACCGCCTGCGCCGAGGCCTGCCCCACCGGCGCGACCAAGTTCGGCCTGCGCGACGACCTCATCGCCGAGGCCCACAAGCGCATGGATGCGGAGCCCGGCAAGTACGTGTCCAAGATCTTCGGCCAGGAGGATGTGGGCGGCACCTCGGTGCTCTACCTCAGCCCGGTTCCCTTCGAGCAGATGGGCTTCGACGTCAAGCTCGGAACCGAGCCCATGCCGGATCTCACCGCCAACGCCATGGAGAAGATCCCCAACGTGGTCACCGTGGGCGGAGTCATGCTGGGCGGCATCTGGTGGATCACCAAGCGCCGCGAAGAGGTGGAAAAGCACGAAGGTTCCCATAAACCCACTCCCAAGAATCAGGATCAGAAATGAGAACATTCGCTCTCCCTCGCATCACGGTGTGGCGCAGCATCGCCACCTTGCTGATCACGGCCGGCGTTATCGCCGCCGTGCTCCGGTTCACCCTCGGCCTGGGCGCCACCACCAACCTCAGTGATGAGTTCCCCTGGGGCCTCTGGATCGGCTTCGACTTCCTCGGCATCGGCCTGGCCGCGGCCGGCTTCACCATCGTCGCCGCCGTGCACCTGTTCCACGCCGAGGACTACGAGCCGATCGTGCGCCCGGCGCTCCTCACCGCTTTCATTGGCTACACGCTGGTGGTGCTGGTGCTGGTCATCGATCTGGGCCGGCCCGACCATTTCTGGCATCCGCTGGTGATGTGGAACCCCCATTCCGTGATGTTCGAGATCACCTGGTGCGTCATCCTGTACACCACCGTGCTCTCCATTGAATTCGCCCCGATCGTGCTCGAGAAGTTCAACATGCACGAGCCGATCAAGTGGATCCACACGTTCTCGCTGCCGTTCATGATCATCGGCGTGCTGCTGTCCACCCTGCACCAGTCCTCCTTCGGCTCGCTCTACCTGATCGTCCCGAACCGGCTGTACCCGCTCTGGTATTCACCGCTGCTGCCGATCATGTTCTTCGTCTCCTGCATCGCCTCCGGCATCTCCATGGTGATCCTGGAAACCCTCATCCTGTCCCGCAACGGGCGCACCCTGCTGCCCCCGACCCTGCGCGCCAATCTGGCCAAGATCACCGCCGTGGCCTTGGCGGTGTACCTGGTGGTGCGGTTCCAGGACCTGATCGGGCGGGGCGACCTGCACTACATGCTGGCCTGGAACTACCACACCATCGCCTTCTATTTCGAGGTCCTGGTGGGCTTCGTCTGCCCCCTGGCGCTGCTCATGTTCAACGGGGTGCGCCAATCCCGCCGGGGTTTATATTGCGTGTGCATCATGGTGCTGTGCGGTTTCGCCGCCAACCGCATGAACACCGCCATCACCGGCATGGAGATCTACCCTACCCGCACCTATTTCCCGTCCCTGATCGAGATCCTCATCATGCTGGGGATCGCCGCCGTCGGCTTCAGCGCCTTCGCGATCATCGCGGGCTACCTGCCCATCTTCAAGCCCGAGCCGGTTCCACCCCAGATCACCGACGAGCCCTGGATCCGAATGCTGGCCCCGGAGGAACACGGATGATATCACTGCGGGGGGACCGCCCGGGAACAAGGCGCGCTCTAATCGAACGCATGCGTTCGATCCCCGCACCCCCACTTCATGACCGGGCGGAGCCCGGTCATGAAGTCTAGGCGTATCGTGGATAATGGGGGACGAGGCAGTCCCCCATGCATCCACCCCAGCCCCCGGCCGAGCACGACGATCTTGATCCCAAGGACTGGCCGGCGACCCGGGCCCAGGCCCACCGGATGCTGGACGACATCCTCGACTACGTGGAGCACGTGCGCGACCGGCCGGTGTGGCAGTCGATTCCGGACGCCGTCAAGGCGGCGATCCGGGAACCCTGTCCCCGGGGACCCACCGAGCTGGCCGAGGTGCACGACGCGTTCCTCCGGCTGGTGCTGCCCTACGGCACCGGCAACGTGCATCCCGGGTTCATGGGCTGGGTCCACGGGGGCGGCTCGGTGGCAGGGATGCTGGGGGAGATGCTGGCGGCCGGGCTCAACGCCAACCTGGGCGGCCGCGAGCACATGCCCATCGAAGTGGAACGGCAGATCCTGCGCTGG
The DNA here is from genome assembly GCA_003165415.1 of Holophagaceae bacterium. Taxonomy (GTDB): domain Bacteria; phylum Acidobacteriota; class Holophagae; order Holophagales; family Holophagaceae; genus Mesoterricola. The sequence continues at coordinate 12,308 of PLUC01000240.1, read as the reverse complement.
CTGGGGCCGGTGTTCGGCATGCCCGAAGGGGCAGGGGGACTGTTCGTCACCGGTTCCAGCATGGCCAACTTCATGGCCATCCTGGTGGCCCGCACCGGCGCCCTGGGGCCGGAGGTGCGCCAGCGGGGCCTGGACGGCGCCCCGCTGACGGCCTACGCCGGAACCTCGGTGCACGGCTGCGTGCGCCGGGGCATGGAGATGTCCGGGCTGGGCAGCGACGCCCTGAGGGTCATTCCGGTGGACCGGGACGGGCGCATGGACCTGGACGCCCTGCGCGCGGCCATCGCCCGGGACCGCGCCGCCGGCCTGCGGCCCTTCCTGGTGGTGGGCACCGCCGGGACCGTGGACACCGGCGCCATCGACGATCTGGAAGGGATCGCGGCCATCGCCGCGGCCGAACGGCTCTGGTTCCACGTGGACGGCGCCTTCGGCGCGCTGGCCATGTTCGCGCCCAGCCTGGCCCCGCGCCTGGCGGGGATCCGGCGGGCCGATTCCCTGGCCCTGGACTTCCACAAGTGGGGCCAGGTGCCCTACGACGCCGGCTACCTCATGGTGCGGGACGGGGCCCTGCAGCAGCGCACCTTCGCCGCCCCGGCGGTCTACCTGCGCCGGGAGGTGCGGGGCCTGGCGGCCGGGTCGCCATGGCCCTGCGATTTCGGGCCCGATCTGTCCCGGGGGTTCCGGGCCCTGAAGACCTGGTTCACCCTGAAGGTCTACGGCACCGACCGGCTGGGGGCGGTGATCGAGCATACCTGCGCCCTCGCCCAGTACCTCAAGGCCCGGGTGGAGGCCAGCCCGGAACTGGAGCTGATGGCTCCGGTCAGCCTCAACATCGTCTGCTTCCGGTTGCGGGGTCCCGATCCCGACGCCCTGAACCGCCGGGTGGTGGAGGACCTGCACGAAGCCGGGCTGTCGGCGCCCTCCACCACCATCCTGGACGGGCGCCTGGCGATCCGCGCCGCCATCGTCAACCACCGCACCCAGGCCAGGGACATCGACTCCCTGGTGGACGCGGTGCTTCTGCGACGGCCTTTGGAGGGATGAAGCCAGGCAACTTTTTGGTGAAGGCTTGCCGCCGAGGGGGATTATCCTTGCTCTCATAGCGGAGGTGGGAACTTGGATACCAAAAGGCTTGTGTATTTCTGCACGATCGTCGAGCAGGGGCAGATCAGCCGGGCCGCCAAGATCCTGAATATCTCCCAGCCGCCCTTGAGCCTGCGCCTCAAGGAGTTGGAGGACGAACTGGGGGTGGAGCTCATCGTCCGGAAGGGGCACGTCTGGCAGGTCACGGAAGCCGGGAAGGTGCTTTACGAGCGGGCGCGCCAGGCCCTGAACCAGCTCACGGAGATCCCGTCGGAGGTCCGGAACGCCGCGGGCGGTTTCACCGGCCGGATATCCGTGGGGGTCTCCATGTCCTTCATGTCCTACTTCACGGAAGTCATGCCGAGGCTTTCCTCCAAGTTCCCCATGCTGCAGTTCCGCGTTTTCGTGGCGGACAGTACGACCCTCGAAGCGGACGTCGAGTCCAGGAAACTGGACTTCGCGATCGTTCTGCTGCCCACGAAGAAAGAAATATTCGACGTCCAGTCGCTCTCCATGGACCATTTCTGCGTCGTGTGCCCGGTCGATCTGATCCCACCGCAGGTGGATGGAACCTTCGGCGTCAAGGTCCTGCAGGATATCCCATTGATGCTCCTGAGGCTTTGGTATGGGGGAAGGACCTACGACCAGGTGCGCAAGGAATTCCAGAAGCATGGCATCGCGCCACGCATCCTGCTGGACAGCCCGAACCTCAGCGTGATCCTGGGAGCCCTGGACGCCGGGGTGCGCGCGGCGGCCATCCTCCCGTTGAACCAGGTCCCCAACAATTTTCATGAGCGGTACCAGGTCCGCAAGCTCGATGGAATCCTGGACGGGATCCAGCCAGGGATCATCAACCTCCCGGACCGCTACCTGACGCCCGCGGCCCAGGAGGTGATGCGGGAGGTCCTGAAAGGGAGAGTCCGGTCGAACATGTAGGAATCGTTGGGCATATCGGCTTGGTATGCCACGCATACATAAACGGTATTTTATGTGCCTTGGGTGCAGGGGTATATATCTAGCAATCCTTTTTGTTTGAGTCCTGGATTGGGTGCATCAGTTTCCAGGATTGTTCATACCGTCCTACTCCGCCTTTCCACCCATGCCCTTTCCGGCAGGACGAAGCGTGGATGCCTGTGCCGACGTTAGTAACACCCAGAAGGCAGTTCTACTCTGTTCTGCTCCCAGGTCGCGGCAGAACCCCATGAGGTCCATCGAAATCACAAAGGGAGGAACCATGCTTACTGAGACACCCACGTCTCCAGCCGAGATCGCGCGGGAGCCCGAAGGAATCAGGACGCCGAGGAAGGCGGCCATAGCCGCTTGGATCGGCAGCGCGCTCGAGTACTACGACTTCTTCGTGTACGGCACCGCCGCCGCGCTCATCTTCGGGAAGCTGTTCTTCCCTTCGAAGGATCCCGCGGTGGGCACGATCGCCGCGCTGGCGACCTTCGGGGTCGGCTACGTCGCCCGTCCCATCGGATCGTTCTTCCTCGGCCACCTGGGCGACAAGTACGGCCGGAAGAAGGTTCTCATCCTGACCCTCATCCTGATGGGCATCTCCACCTTCCTGGTGGGCTGCCTCCCGACCTACCAGCAGGTGGGCATCGCCGCGCCGATCCTCCTGGTCGCCTGCCGGCTCCTGCAGGGGATCTCCGCCGCCGGTGAACAGGCTGGCGCGAACTCCATGTCGCTCGAGCACGCCCCCGCGAACCGCCGCGCCTTCTTCACCAGCTGGACCCTCAGCGGCACCCAGGGCGGACTCATCCTGGCGACGCTGGTGTTCCTCCCCATCGGCACGATGCCGGAAGCTCAGCTCCTCACCTGGGGTTGGCGTATCCCCTTCTTCTTCAGCGTTGTGGTGGTCGGCGTAGGCATCTGGATCCGGCGGTCGCTGGAGGAAACGCCGGCGTTCAAGGCGGCGCAGAAGGCGCCGAAGAAGGTCAAGCTGCCCGTCGCCGTGCTGTTCAGCGAGAACCCCGGAGGCGTCATCAAGATCATCTTCGCTTGCTTCTACTCTGTGGTGAGCACGATCTTCGCGGTCTACACCCTCTCCTATGGGGTGAACCAGATGCACATCGCCAAGTCGACGATGCTGACCGTGGTCGTCCTGGCCAACGTCGTTGCGCTGGCCGCGATCCCGCTCTGGGCGATCCTCGCCGACCGCGTCGGGCGCAAGCCGATTTTCATCCTGGGGACGCTCGGGTGCGCGGTGCTGATCTGGCCGTACCTCTGGACCATCCAGACCATGAACGTGCCGCTCATCTTCGTGCTCGGGCTGCTCCTGTCGGGGGTCATCTACAGCGCCAACAACGGGATCTGGCCGGCGATGTTCAACGAGCAGTTCGCCACGCGCTACCGGCTCTCCGGGACTGCCATCGGGACCCAGATCGGCTTCGCGCTGGGCGGATTCGCGCCGGCCATCGCGGCGACCCTCATGAAGTCGGGCGGCTGGACCTATGTCGCCATTTTCACCAGTGTGACCGCGGTCATCTCGGCGATCGCCGCCATGACCTTCAGGGAGACCTATAACGTGCCGATGCAGGACCTCGGGAAGATGAATTAGTAATTCAAAGCATTCCGACTTGATATGGTATGCATACACAAACGGTATTTTTTGAACTCTGGGCTCATGGGTAATCTGTAATTTGTCAGGGTCCTGGATGTTCAACAACAACTCAAGGAGTGATCAGCATGGCCGCAACCGAAACGCAGAAGCCGCTCACTGAAGAGCAACAGCAGGAACTGGATGAGGTGTTCGAGCGCGCAGGCAAGGCGCTGGCCATCATCGAGAGCTATGACCAGGCGAAGGTGGACCGCCTCTGCCAGGCCGTGGCCTGGGCCGTGGCCAACAAGAAGACGTTCACCCGGCTGGTGGCGATGGGCATCGAGGAGAGCCGGCTCGGCGATCCCGAGAGCCGCATGGGCAAGCGCATGAAGATCCGCGGTGTCCTGCGCGACGCCCTGCGCCAGAGAAGCGTGGGCGTCATCGAGGAACTCCCGGCGAAGGGCATCGTCAAGTACGGCAAGCCGGCGGGGATCGTGGCCTGCATCGTGCCGACGACCAACCCGGATCTGACTCCGGCCGGCAACGCCATCTACGGCATCAAGGCGCGTGATGTCGTCATCTTCTCCCCCCATCCCCGGTCCAAGAAGACGTCCTTCGAGACTGTGCGGCTGATGCGGGAAGCCCTGGTGCGCGAAGGGGCTCCGGCGGACATCCTGCAGTGCCTGACCAAGGTCAACATTCCCATGTCCCAGGCGCTGATGGCGCGCGCGGATGTGATCGTCGCCACCGGCGGCCAGCCGATGGTCCGGGCCGCCTACAGCTCCGGCACCCCGGCGTACGGGGTGGGCGCGGGCAACTCGACGATGATCATCGATGAAACGGCCAACGTCGAAGAAGCGGCGCGCAACACCCGGCTCTCCAAGACCTCGGACTACGGTTCCGGCTGCTCCGCCGACGGCAACCTGATCATCGAGGCCAGCATCTTCGAACGGATGGTCGCCCAGTTGCAGGCCGAAGGCGGCTACCTCGCCTCCCCCGAGGAGAAGGAGCTCCTGCGCAAGGCCATGTGGGACGAGGACCGGCACCGGACCCCCGATACCGTCGCCATCGCGCCGCAGCAGCTGGCCGCCATCGCCGGCTTCTCCATTCCCGCCGACCGCAAGTTCATCATGGTCCACGGCGACGGCATCGGCAAACAGCACCTGTTCTCCAGTGAGAAGCTCACCACCCTGCTGGCGTTGTACAAGTACCAGGGCTTCGACCAGGCCCTCAGGATGATGCAGGCTGTCTATGAGGTTGGCGGCAAAGGCCATTCCTGCGGCATCTACTCTTTCAACGAAGAGCACATCCATCGCCTGGGGCTGGCCGCGCCGGTGTCCCGGATCATGGTCCGCCAGCCGCAGTCCAAGGCCAATGCCGGTGCGTTCAACAACGGCATGCCCATGACCTCCAGTCTGGGCTGCGGGACCTGGGGCGGGAACATCATCTCCGAGAACGTCTGTCTCAAGCACTACATGAACACCACTTGGGTCTCCGTGCCGATCAAGGAGGACAAGCCGTCGGATCAGGAATTGTTCGGCGCCTTCTACGACCCGGCCCTGGAAGCGTGAAGGCTGATGACGGCAGACTATCGAAGGAGTGACGAAATGGAAGACCTCATTGCCAACCAGTTGGTCAAATACCTGGAAGCACGCGGCGTAGAGCATGTGTTCGGGCTTTGCGGGCACACCAACATCGCGGTGCTCGCGGCCCTGGGAAAGAGCCAGAAGATCAAGTTCGTCAACACCCGGCATGAGCAGATCGCCGCCCACGCCGCCGATGGCTACGCCCGCGCCACCCGCAAGGCGTCGGTACTGTTGACCCACTTGAGCCCCGGCCTGACCAATGCCGCCACCGGAGTGGCCAACGCTTCGCTGGACTCCATTCCCATGGTGGTGATCGCCGGCGATGTGCCGACGCACTACTTCGGGAAGAACCCGCATCAGGAGGTCAACCTGCACGCGGATGCTTCGCAGCTGGAGATCTACCGGCCCTTCGTCAAGCGCGCCTGGCGGGTGGATTCGGCCCATCTTTTCCCGGAGATCCTCGAGAAGGCCTTCATCCTTGCGGAAAGCGGGCGGCCGGGTCCGGTGCTGATCGATGTGCCCATGGACATCTTCTCCAAGAAGATCGATACCGCCCTGTTCGAGCGCATGCTGGCGAACCAGCGCCAGGTCGCCAAGCCGTCCCTGGACGAGGCGACCGCCGAGCGGATGGTCAAGACGCTGCTCGAGGCCCGGACACCGCTGCTCTACGTGGGCGGCGGGATCATGCTGGCCGACGCCATGACCGAACTGCGCGAGTTCGCCGAGCACCTGAGCCTGCCCGTGGCCCACACGCTGATGGGGAAGGGCGCCCTTGCGGACGACCACCCGCTGATCCTCGGCATGACCGGCTTCTGGGGCACCAAGTTCATCAACGACAAGTGCAAAGGGGCCGATTGGATCCTGGGGCTCGGGACCCGCTTCTCCGAGGCCGACTGCAGCTCCTGGGAACCCGAATACACCTTCAACTTCCCGCCGACCCAGCTGATGCAGATCGATATCGATCCCTCCGAGATCGGCAGGAACTATCCCGTCGCCTTCGGCGCCGTCGCCGACCTGAAGTCCGCGCTTGGGACCCTGCTGCGGGTCGCGCGCAGGATCGCTCCGAACGGGGTCAAGCGGCCGGAGCTGTTGGCCGAGATGGCCGCCAACCGCGCGGACTTCGTCGCCGGCAGGCGGGAGAACATGGAAAGTGCCGCCTGGCCGATGAACCCCGAGCGCATCCTGGCCGACCTGCGCCAGGCGCTGCCCCGCAACTCCATCATCTGCACGGACGTGGGCTGGAACAAGAACGGGCTCGCCCAGCAGTACCCGGTCTATGAGCCTGGCACCATCTTCACCCCGGGCGGATTCGCCACCATGGGTTTTGGTTCACCGGCCGCATTGGGCGCCAAGCTGGCCATGCCGGACCGGGTGGTGGTCGCCCTGGTGGGGGACGGGGGATTCGGCCAGAATCCAGCCGCCCTGGCCACCGCTTTCGTCGACGACATCGCGGTGATCTGGGTGATCATGAACAACCATGCCTTTGGCACCATCGCGGGTCTGGAACTGGCCCACTTCGGGACGACCTTCGGGACCGTGTTCGAGAAGGACGGGGAGAGCTGCTCTCCGGACTTCGCCGCCATCGCCAGAGCCTATGGGATCGAGGGGATCCACATCGAGTCGGCCGCGGAACTGCGGCCTGCCATCGAGGCGGCGATCCAGAAGAAGCGCCCCGTGGTGATCGATGTGCACATGAAGAATGTCCCGACCCCCACGGCCGGTCACTGGAACATCATGGACATCTACTCGCCCGGCACGAAGGTGCATCACTTGGCCACCGATCGATAAACAAGCTCCTTATTTGTTGTAGATGCGGCACAGCGAAAGCTGGGGCCACGGAAAATGAATCGCAACCTGTTCTTGGGAGGGGCCGGACATGGCTACCCAGTATTCACTCGCCCATCTCACAGTCCTCGGCTGCCCTCCGCCAGAGATGACCTACATCGCGGCCAGGGCCGGCTATGACTTCGTCAGCATTCGCCCCATCCTCATGGGACTGCAAGGCGAGCCGGACTACGCGCTGGCCGACAACCCCACGATGATGAAGCAGACCAGGAAGGCGCTTGCCGATACCGGCGTCAAGCTGCACGATATCGAGCTGGCACGGATCTACGACGATATGCACCCCTCCAAATACCTGCCTGCCATGGAGGTCGCGGCCGAACTGGGCGGCCGCGCGGTGCTCTCAAGCATCTGGACGCAGAACCTGGAATACGCCATCGAGATGTTCGGGCAAGTGTGTGACCTGGCCAAGTCCTTCGGTCTGACCGTTGATCTCGAGTACGTGCCCATCGCCGGCGTTCGTTCCCTTGCGGGTGCGGTCGAGGTGCTCAGAGCCGTGAATCGAGACAATGCCGGGTTGATGGTCGACACCCACCACTTCCAGCGTGCGGGTGATCGGGTGGAGGCCCTGGACGGACTGCCGCAAGGATGGTTCCACTTTGCGCACCTGTGCGATGCGCCCGCGGAGATTCCCACCGATCGCGCCGAGCTGGTACGCATCATGAGGGAGGGACGCCTCTACCTCGGCGAAGGCGGGATCGATGTGGCGAGCATCCTGAAGCACATGCCCGAGATGGTCTACTCGATCGAACTGCCGAACCTGGCTTATGTCCGTGAAATGGGCTACGCGGAACATGCCTTCCGATGCCTGGAAACGACCCGGGCCTACGTGAAGGCGAAGGTGGACGGCCGTCATTTGGCCGGATGCATCTCCTAACCGAAACCCCATAGCCCCGGAGGCTTCCATGATAAGCGGCAAGACCATCCTCATCGCCCACATCGGCTATCCCACCACGACCTTCAAGGCCCCGATGATCTACAACCCCTGGTTCGAGAAGCATGAGATCGACGCCGTCGTCATGCCCATGGGCGTGAAGGCCGAGGACTATCCCAACGCGTTGAAGACCATCTTCCGGTTCACCAATGTCCTCGGCGCGCTCATCACGATGCCGCACAAGGTGACCACGGTGGGACTCGTGGACGAATGCACCGTCACCGCCAAGATCGCCGGGGCGGCCAACGCCGTGATCAAGCGTCCCGACGGCACGCTGCTGGCTGACATGTTCGACGGCGCGGGTTTCACCCGCGGGGTCAAACGGCACGGCTTCACCCTGCCGGGCGCCCGGTGCCTCGTGGTCGGGTCAGGCGGCGTCGGCAGCGCCATCGCCGCTTCCCTGGCCGCGGAACACGTCTCCTCGATCGCGGTGTGTGATACCAATGAAGTCTCCGCCAAGGGCCTCGCCTCCCGGTTGACTGCGCACTACTCCGACCTCGAAGTGAAGATCACGACCTCGGACCCTGCGGGTTATGACCTGGTCGTGAACGCAACCCCGCTGGGCATGAATCCGGACGACCCGCTTCCCTTCGACACCTCACGACTGGAGCCCACCTGCTACGTCGGGGAGGTGGTGCTGAAGAACGAGATCACCCCGATGCTCCAACGGGCCAAGGACCGGGGCTGCCGGTTCTCGGTGGGCACGGACATGCTGTTCGAAATGATCCCCGCCTATCTGGAGTTCTTCGGCTTCGGAACGTCCACCCCGGACGAGCTCCGAGAGGTAGCCAGGATCAAGTACTGACGCTGCCCAGGAGACAGCGCCGAGCAACCGGTTGACAACCGCTCCGCGTTGAGCTATGCTCTTGCCATCAGAGGCACCATGCCCACCTTCACCTTCACCTACGCCTACGCCTACCGCTGGTTTACCGGCGGCGGAGGGGTCATGGGGGGGGCACTGAGCTAGACGAAAGCCCGAAAGATTTCCCACAAACCCGTCCGCCGCATCCTGGGGACGGGTTTTTTCTTGGACCTTCCCGTTTCCAGGCGCCGGCGACCAACAACCGGAGCAGCAATGACCCGCAATCCCATTTCCAACTGGATCCGAAACAACGAGGGCCGGCGCTACCTGCACGACGCCGCCCTGCAGATCGATCTGCCTTCGATCAACGAGGTGCTCACCATCAGGCAATGCGGCTTCCCCAGGACCTACAACCTGAATGATGGGATGGACTGGAATGAGCAAAGCGTCCAGTCCCCCGAAGGGGGCTGAACGCTTTCAACTGCGGGACCGGATGGTTTGCAAGGACCGGTCCCAGCCGGCTTCTAGAAGTTGTACATCACGCCAAGCTGGACACCCGTGATCTTCCGCCCGTTCACATCGTTGGCGGCCGAGAAGTTGGGCGAGAGGCCCGCGGAAGCAGCCTGGGTGAAGCCGGCGCCCGCATCGTTCTTGATCACGTCATACATCAAATAGGTATGGGTGTCCTTGAACACGTCGTAGAAGGCGCCGATGTTCCAACCGTGGGCGTTCTTCACGTGGTAGGTGATGTCCCGGATCACGCCGTACAGGCCGCCGACCACCAGCTTGTCGGTGATGATGTAGGAGGCCGACCCCTGATAGATGTTGTAGTAGGTGTTGAGATCGACGGTGCTGCCAGCGACGCTGCCGTTATTCAACGTCCCCGTGTTGCTGTTCGCGGTCACACCCGTATTGCCCAGGGGCGAGCCGCCATTGAACAGTACGACAGCGCCGGAAGAATTGTAGGTGTTACCATTGTTGTTCGAGTGCACAGCAGCCAGCCAGATCTTGCCCTTGCCGTAATCGTAGTTCACGTAGGGGTTGAGGTACACGACATTCGTCCCGGATTTGGGAGGTGCGGCGTTGGTGCCGCCCGCTGGCGGTTCGCCGACGATTTCCATGTAACCAGCAGTCCAGGGGCCCCGCTTGTAATCCGCCATGAGCTGGTAGACGCGCTGGTTGCCGATGTTCGAGATGTTTCCGTTGGCTGAGTTGGTGACCGCCGTTCCGCCCACAGAAATGTGCCCCTGGAAGCTGAATCCAAAGAACCGGGTGGACAGGAAGGAGAGGTCGGAATCATAGCGCGAGGGCACGCCGAAGAGGTTGATGACGCCGCCGAGGTTGCGGGCAGCATAGTCGATCTCGCCACCGAGCTGCTGGATGGTCGAGTTCTGACGGCCAACGCGGAATTCGCCGATGGGCGTCAGGACGCCGAGCCAGGCCTGGCGGTCAAACAGGCGGCCACTATAGGTGCTGCCGCTGCCCGCAGGAGCCGGAGTCGAGGGCGTATCGGCCTGCTTGCCGTTGAGCACGTTGAAGCCGCTTTCCATGCAGAACTTCATCTCGTAGCCAGGGGCGACGGGCTTGTCGCCCTTGAGGCCCCAGCGGCTGCGCAGAATGGCGCCGTCTTCCAGCGCGTTGATCGTATGGCCCGAATCGCTCGTCATGTGGTTCGCGTATTCATCGATGTCACCGTAGATCGTGAACGTGGCACCTTTGATCGTCATGCTGAGGGGACCGTTGACCACCGGCGCTCCCGGATCCGGATAGCTGGGCGTGGTCCAGGGCCTCCAGATGGGCTGGGGGGCATATTTAGCAGGCGCCCCGGGCTGGGCAGCGGCGGCGGCGGCCTGCTGCTTCTGCAGCTGATTGACCTCATCGTTCAGTTTCTGGATGCTGGCCTTCAGATCATCGATCTGGGAAGCCTGCGCATTCAGCGGCATGGCGACCAGCAGCATGCCGGTGGCCATGGCCATGGCAGGTAGCGTTTTGTAACGATTCATAGCGGCTCCTTTTGGGTGGTGGGGTGGATGAAAGCTCGGTTGGTGCGGAACAGTTTGCTTGGCGACCTGCCTTTCGCAGGGTTGCCCATATGGCCAGTTGGGTTTATCGCTATATCCTCTCCTTTCGTCATGGATATGGATCCGGCGGCGTCCTGCCGCGAGCTGGGAACGAGTCAAAAATGGAACTGTGGTCCAGTTTACCTAAAAACCGGCACGGACTTTATTTATTTTTGTCCTGCCGGACCCGGCATGGAAGGATAGGCAGGGCAAGGCCCCGGGGCAATCCCAGAGGCGGCGAACCACGATCCAGGACGCAGTCAAAAATGGAATGACAAACGAATACCACTGGACCACCATTTCAAAAAATACCAATTATGTATGATTGGCATACCAAGCCGATATGCCCGCTGACTCCCTTTGGTTGAAACCTGATATCATTAGCCTCTTGAATCGCATGCTGGTGCCTCCAGGCTTGTTCAGATCGGCATGCCCCGCGTTCCGTCCATGCCATGGCCCTCGGGACCATCTGTTGAAGCATTCTCCTAAGGCCCGTAGATGAAAACGATACATCTCCATGGTCAACCGGTAGCCGGAGGCAGTTGCCCTTTGATCTGCACGCCTCTGGTGGGGAAACTGAAGGAGGAGGTGCTCAGGGAGTTGGCGGCCATCCTGCCCAAGAAGCCGGATGTCATCGAGTGGCGTATCGACCACTTCAGGAATATCGGGAACCTCCCGGAAGTCCTCGAGGTCGCCAGGCAGATCAGGGAAGCCGCGGGCCAGATTCCGATCATCTTCGCCTGTCGTTCGGCGAGCGAAGGCGGAGAAACCATCCCGCTCGACGACGCGGAGGTGGTGAGGCTCCATTCAGCCCTGTGCGAAAGCAGGCTGGTGGACATCATCGACTACGAACTGCACAACCCGCCTGAATGGCGCGAAGGGCTCAGAAAGGTCTCACGCGATAACGGCGTTGCACTGATCCTTTCGTACCACAACTTCCAGGCGACGCCCGACGCCGCGACGCTCATCGCGAAATTCGCCGACGCGGAGCGCTGCGGCGCCGACATCGCCAAGGTGGCCGTCATGCCGCAGACTCCCGAGGACGTCCTGACGCTGCTGGGAGCCACATGGCGGGCGAGCGAGGCCGTTGGCATCCCCTTGATCGGGATGTCCATGGGCAGCCTCGGCGCTATGTCACGGTTGGCGAGCGGTGTCTTTGGCTCCGCGCTGACTTTCGCGGTGGGCGAGTCCAGTTCGGCGCCCGGGCAGATTCCGATCGAGGAACTGCGGGCTGTCCTGGAGACCTTGCGCGCATCCGCGAATAGCCGCTGAAGACAGCTGGCACCCCTCGGTATCGACGGAGGAGCGTCGCCTTGCAGAAAGGGCTGCGTCCCCGTCAATTCCTGTCGCGACACCTCAGCGATATTCCGATTTGGTATGCTAACCATACTTAAACGATATCTTAGGGTTTCGGGGCTCAGTGGTAATTTGGTACCGCCCGGGGCCTGGATCGTGT
>PLUC01000094.1:39116-41133 GCA_003165415.1 Holophagaceae bacterium | reverse complement strand
CTCTCGCCCTTGCTCAGCAACGTCGTGCTCGATGAGCTGGATATCGAGCTGGCGAGGCGGGGCCACCGCTTTGTTCGTTATGCGGACGATTGCAACATTTACGTCCGCAGTGAGCGTGCAGGGAAACGGGCTATGGCGAGTGTCCGCACCTTCATCGAAAGGCGCTTGCGCCTCAAGGTGAACGAGCAGAAGAGTGCCGTGGCTCATCCAGAGGAACGGCACTTCCTCGGGTTCCGACTGCGGCGAGAGCCGTTGGAGGGCGAAGTGGAAATCCTGTTGTCGAAGCAGTCCAGGGACCGCATCGCCGCCCGAATCCGCGAACTGACGCCGAGAAACTGGGGGAACTCGCTTCGTGCGTGTATCCGCCAATTGAATGGCGATCTGCTGGGTTGGATAGGGTTCTTTGGAATCTGCACAGCCGGGGAGGAAAGGACGCTGAGCAATCTGGATGCCCATATCCGGCGACGGCTGCGGGCCATCCAGTTGAAGCACTGGAAGACTAAGCGAACCATAGCAATTCAACTGATTCGTCTAGGTGTTAGTCGGAAAGCCGCATGGCAAAACGTCTACAGCGGACGCAAGTCCCTGTGGGCGCTGAGCCACAGTCCGGTGGTGGATCGGGGACTCTGCAACGCGTATTTCGCCAAACGGGGGCTCGAGTCCGTCTGGAACCGGTGGACCGCAAAACACCTAGCCATCGCCGCCCTGGAGCAGCCCATGCTGTTTCCGGGATAGGAGAGGTCGTAAACCGGCCGGTGGCGGGGGTCATAACCCGTCATCCCGAGGAGCCGTGTGTGAACAGCACTTGCACAGTTCTGTGAGAGGTGCCCCCGGGTAACCGGGGGTGCCTACTCGCGCGAGCCAAGGCTCTCACGCACCGATGGGTCGGCGCACCGCTATGGGACTCGAACGAAACAGGAAGGCGCGAGGGGCGGGACAACGGACGCCCCGGTAGGGCTAGTTGCCGGAGCGTTTTTCCGCCAGGTAGCGGTTCACCAGAGCCACCGGCAGCTGCCGCGGCAGCACGTCCAGCGCCAGGATGCCCCGGGGGGCGAGGCGGGCGAAGGCTTGGCGGCGCTGGTCCAGGTAGGCGGCGATGGCGCCGGCCCGGAGCGCCTGGTGGAAATGCTCCACGGGCGCCTCCAGGGCCCGGTCCAGGTCCGGCTCGCGCAGGCTGGCCAGGATCACCCGGTGGTGCCGGCGCAGCAGCCGCAGGGCGGGGCCCAGGGTCTCGTCGTCCTCGTCCCTCAGGTTGGTGATGAGCACCACCAGGGAGCGCTTCTTCACCCGGGTCAGGGTGGCCTGGGCGGCGGCCAGGTAGTCGGTGGCCTGCAGCCCGGGCTCCAGGTCGTGCACGGCCGCCACAAGCTGGTCCAGGGCGCCCCGGGTGCGCCGCGGCGGCAGCCAGCGTTCGGGGCCGGCGAAGGTGAGCAGGCCCACGGCGTCTCCTTCGCGCAGGGCCACGAAGGCCAGCAGCAGCAGGGCGGTGAGGGTGTGGTCGAACTGGGACAGGCGCCCGTCCAGGGAGCGCATGCGCCGGCCGCAGTCCAGCAGGCAGACCACCTGCTGGTCCTGCTCGTCCTGGTAGTCCCGGGAGATCAGCCGGCGCATGCGCGCGGTGGCCTTCCAGTCCAGCTGGCGCAGGCTGTCGCCGGTGCGGTAGTCGCGCAGCTGGTGGAACTCGCTGCCCTCGCCGCGCCGGCGCTGGTGGTGGATGCCCAGCTGCTGCAGCCGGTGGGCCATGGCCAGCACCGCGTACTTCTTCACCGGGGCGAAATTGGGGTAGACCTTCACCTCCTGCTCCGGGCCCCGCTCCCGGGCGATCCACCACAGGCCCAGCGGACTGGAGAGCAGCAGGCTGGCCGGGAGGAAACGGGCGGGGCCGCGCTTGCGGGGATTGACCTGGTACTGGACCTCCGCCGCCGCCCCGGCGCCCAGGGCCAGGGTCTGGGGCAGGTGGCGCAGGTCCATGGGCGGCGGCGCGCCGTCGAACACCCGGATCCGCTGGCCCAGCGGG
>PLUC01000094.1:0-39097 GCA_003165415.1 Holophagaceae bacterium | reverse complement strand
GCCAGCGCCAGCCAGGCGCCGAGAAGCAGGAGCAGCCGGGAGGCGGGGCGCATCAGTCTCTTGGCGCCGGGACCCGCTCCAGCATGGCCGTGAGCAGCTGGTCGCAGGTGGTGCCTTCGATCTCGCTTTCCGGGGCCGGGGCGACCCGGTGGCGCAGGGCGGGCAGGGCCAGGGCCTTCACGTCGTCGGGGGTGGCGAAGTCGCGCCCGTCCAGGAGGGCCCGGCCCCGGGCCGCGCGCACCAGGGCGATGCTGCCGCGGGGGCTGGCCCCCACTGAGAACCCGGTCCAGGCGCGGGTGGCCCGGGTGATGCGCACGGCGTAGGCCAGCACCTGGTCGTCCACCCGCACCAGGGCGGTGGCCCCCTGGAGCTCCAGCACGTCCGCGGTGGTGGCCACCGGGGCCACGGCCTCCACCTGCAGCCGGTCGCCGGCGCTGCCGCTGGTCACCAGGCGGACCAGGTCCAGCTCCTCGGTCTCCTGGGGGAAGTCCATGGCGACCTTGAGCAGGAACCGGTCCAGCTGGGCCTCGGGCAGGGGGTAGGTGCCTTCCTGCTCCAGGGGGTTCTGGGTGGCCAGCACCATGAACGGCGCGCCGGCCGGGAACGACCGCCCTTCGATGGTGACCTGCTGCTCCTGCATCACCTCCAACAGGGCGGACTGGGTCTTGGCCGGGGCCCGGTTGATCTCGTCGGCCAGCAGGAGGTTGGTGAACACCGGGCCCTTGCGGATGCGGAAGCTCTCGGTCTTGGGGTCGTAGACGGCGTGGCCCATCACGTCCGAGGGCATGAGGTCGGGGGTGAACTGGATCCGGGCCGAGCCGCCCTGCACGGCCCGGGCCAGGGCCCGCACCAGCAGGGTCTTGCCCAGGCCGGGGTTGCCCTCCAGCAGGATGTGCCCGGCGGCCAGGAGCGCGGTGAGCACCTGCTCCACCGTGTCCTCCTGGCCCACCAGGACCTTCTGGATTTCCGCGCGGATCCGGCCGGTGAGATCCCGGGCCCAGAGCAGGCGTTCGTTGGGGAGAGTTGGGGCTTCGCTGGTCATAGGTGCTTCCCGAGGAGTTGGAGGGTCTGGACGGCTTCGAGGAAACCGGCGGCGTGGGGGCCGGGGTGGTACAGGGCGCGCTCGATCAGCTCCCGGTCCAGGCCCGAGCGCTGGGCCAGGCGCGGGCAGAGCTGTGCGGGCTCCAGGTCGGCCCAGCCGGGGTGGAGCTGGCCCAGGCGGCGCAGGAAGGCGCCGCGGCAGGCGTCCAGCAGCGGGCGGCCCTGGGCGGCCCGCCACTGGTAGCGGCCGCAGGCGTCCAGGTGCTCCAGGAAGCTGCGCCGGGCCGGGTCGGGCGCGGGCTCCACCGGACCGAACCGGGGCGCGGCGGCCCACAGGGCCCCCAGGCAGAGGGCGGCCAGCGCGACGAGGGCCGGGCCGGCATGGCGCCACAGCCAGGCCCAGGCGGTGGCGGCCCTTTCAATGGTGACGATCCGGACCGTGCCCCCGGGGCGCAGGGCCGCCACGGCGCAGAGGAAGTCGGCGTGGTCGAAGGCCTGGATGCGCCGGTTGGAGAGGCAGCCCAGGTCGGTGCAGAGCAGGGCCTCGCCCTTGCCCAGGGGGCACCGGACCAGGGCACTGTCGGCGCCGGGCCCCATGATGCGGGCCCGGCCGCGCAGGTCCAGCTGGAGGGCGGCGTCGCCGAGGGTGTGGGTCCCCACCCCGGGGGCGGTGTCCGCCGGCACCAGCCGCGCCCCGAAGCGGGCGAACAGGGCGTCCCGCACCGGTCCGGCGGGGGCTTCCGGCTCGGCCCCTTCGGCCAGGAGCAGGCCGCCCCCGGACACCCAGCCGGCGAGCCTGGCCGCGTCGGCGGGGGCCATGGCCAGGGTGCGCCGGGGCAGGATGAGCACGTCTCCGGGGGCCGGCAGGGTGGCCGGAAGGTCCTGGAGGCACACGGCGAGGTGGCCGGTGCGCTGGAGCAGCCGCTGGGCGGCCAGGAAATCGTTGTCCTGGGCCTCCCCCTGGAAGCCCGCCCAGGCGTCCTCCCGCGTCCAGGTGAACTGGGTGTGGAACAGCCAGCCCAGCATGGCCGCCAGGACCAGCGCCAGGATCAGCAGGGCGCCGCGGGCCTTCATGGCCGCACCAGGAAATGGCTGGTCCAGGCCGCGCACAGGTCGCGGTCCTGGCCGGCGGCGGGCTGGCCGCCGTAGGCCACCCGCTGCCAGGTGGCGGTGAGCCGGGCGAAGTACTCGGCGCCCGGTTCGGCCAGGGCGAGGCCGCCCAGGCGCAGGCAGTCCCCTTCGGTGGCGCCGGCCGTGAGCGGGACGCCCAGGCCGTGGACCAGGTGGGCCAGGGCACCGCGGTAGAGCAGGGCCAGGGCGCCCCGGGTGTCACCCTGGTCCCAGAGCCGGCCCGCGGCCTCGGGCAGGTCCGGGGGGAGCCCGGCGGGGCGGATGTCCAGCCCGAGGATGCGCGCGGGGGGCGTGGCGGGGGGCGGCCTCAGGGCCTGGGCCAGGCCGTGCCGGTGGCGCCAGAGGGCCAGGATGAGCCAGAGGGCCGCTCCGACTGGGAGCAGCCACTTGAGCAGCACCGCCAGCATCTCCATCGCCCGGCCGATCCAGGCGGGGGGCGCGGCGGCCGGAGCCGGGACGGACGGATGGCGCAGGCGGAGGCGCCAGACCTGGCGCCGGGTGGAGAACTCCGGCGCCCGCATCACCTCGGCCAGGGCGGCCTTGGGCTCCATGGGCGGCGGCGCGGGGCGGTCCTGGGCGCGCAGGTGCCAGCCGGCGAACGCCAGCAGCAGCGCCAGGAGCACCTGCCCGGCCCGGTTCCGGGCGCGCTGGCCCAGCTGCCGGAACGCCTGCTCCAGGTCCCAGGCCTCCAGCTGCACCCGGCGATTCAGGTAGAGGCCGAACCCGGCCGCCACGTAGACCGGTTCCACCGCCGCCATGGCCAGGGTGGGCAGGGCCGGCAGCAGCAGGTCCAGCCAGGCCAGGCGGTGGCCCGGAGGGGCGAACGCCGCCGCCAGCAGGCTGTGGGCCCCGCTGCCGGGCTGGAAGTAGGCGAGGCCGGCCAGGGCGCCCATGGCCAGCACCGCCGTGAACAGCAGGCAGACCAGGGTGAGCAGCCAGGCCTGGGCCCGGCCGCGCTGGAACAGCACGTGCCGGCGCCTGCGGAAGCCGGCGCCGGTGGGCTGTTCCAGCTGCCACACCGGCAGCAGCAGGCCGCGCTCGGGGCTGAAGCGCCGCCACAGCAGGGTGGCGGCCAGGCCCTTGCGGCAGTAGCCGGGCGCCTCGAGGAAGGTCTCCCCCAGGCCGGGGGCCGATCCGAAGGTGGCCCGGGCCAGCACGTGCAGCACCGGGCGGTCCAGGGCCGGCTTGAGCCACCAGAGGACCAGCGGCGCCAGCCAGGGGCTCTGCCGGCAGGCCACGGTCAGGATCAGGGCCAGGGGCAGGAGCGCGGCCAGCCATGCCCGATAGACCGGCCAGGCCTGGGCGCGCAGCAGCGCCAGGCCCAGGTCCGCCGCCTCCCAAGGGGAGCGCGGGCGCGCGGCCACCCGCAGCCCCTCAAGCACGGCGCCGCCCGGCCAGGAGGAAATAGCCCGCCATGGCGGTCCAGAGCAGGGCGCCCGAGGCCAGCTTCACGGCCGGCGGGACCAGGGCGCTGGCCGACCAGAACGCCTCGATGCAGGCGGCCAGACCGTCCATGAGCGCCGCGCCGTAGACCAGGGGCATGCCCTCCCGGGCGGCGATGCGCAGGGCCTGGGCCCGGGAGCGCCGCCCCGGGGCCAGGAGCGCCCAGCCCAGGTGCAGCCCCGCCGCCCCCGCCAGCACCAGGGACGGCAGCTCCAGGGCGCTGTGGGTGGCCACGAACGGCCAGAACTGGGGGCCCAGGCCGGCGTGGGCCAGATAGCCCGCCACCGCCCCGCCGTGCACGCCGTTGTAGAGCAGGAAGAAGATCGATCCCAGGCCCAGGATGATGCCGCCGGCGAAGGCCTGGAAGGTGATCCGGACATTGTTCCAGATATAGAAGCCGAACATCGCCACGTCGGTCTGGGCCTGATTGGCCCGGCCGAAGCGGCCCGCCCCGGGCTGGTACATGGTCTCCATGCGCGCCAGGTCCTGGGGACTCTCCACCAGGTAGGCCAGCTGCGGGTCGCGGGCGATGGCCGGGGGCAGGATCGCCATGGGCAGGGCCACCAGCATGGCCGCCAGCAGCACCGGCCGGTAAAGGGCCCTGACGCTGCGGGCCAGGCCCCCGGCCAGGAACCGGCCCCACTGGGGGCCCAGCCCCAGGGTGGACCCGTACAGGGCCTGGTGCCCGGCCATGACCAGCCCGTTCAGGCGCTGGACCAGGCCGGCGGTGTAGCAGCGGTCCCGGGCCAGGGCCAGGTGCTGGCAGACCCTGCGGTAGGCCTGGGGCAGCCGCTGGTCGCCCGCCCCCGCCGCCAGCATGGCCGCCAAGGCGTCCCACTCCTCCCGGTGCGCCTGCTCGAACCGCTCCTGTTTCACGACAGCCCCCGAAGGCCGAGGGCCATGGCCTGGAGCCTGGCCACGCCCTCGTCGCCCCGGGCGCCGGTGAGGGGCTCCAGCAGGTCGGCCAGTTCCCGGGCCCGCTCGAGGGTGAGGCCCGGCGCCCGCTCGGCGAAGCCCATGACCGCCCGCTGTTCCGGCAGGGAGAGGGGAAAGGGCGGCGGAAGGGTCTCGGCCGCGCCGCCGGTCTGGGGGCGGCGGGCCGGGTCCATGGACAGGTGGACCACCACCGTGCCCGCCGCCAGGTCCCCCAGGCGCCGGGAGTGCCGGCCCAGGAGCATGGCGGTGAGGCCCGCGGCGAACCCGAACGGCAGGAAGTCGGCGAAGGCCAGCAGGCTGCGCACCGTGGACCGGGACCAGCCCACCGGCGCCCCGTCGGCCCGGAGCACGCGCAGGCCCAGGAGCTTCTTGCCGGGGGTCTGGCCCCGGGCCAGGACCTCGAACCCCACCGGGTAGAACCACTCCAGCAGGAACATGCCCAGCATCAGGAGGCCCAGGCCCACCTGCCCCAGGCCTTGCAGGACCGTCGCCAGGGCCACGTAGGCGGCCCCGCGGATGCCGGCGTCCACCATCCAGGCCAGGGCCCTGGGGACCGGCCCGGCGGGGCTGAACTCCAGTTCCACCCCTTCGGGCGTTTCCACGGCGCACAGCGTGTCGATCATTCGGTCTTGACCACGATCGTGTCGGCGAACTGGTCGTGGAGGCACTTCCGGCTGTCCCGGAAGATCAGCAGGTAGTCGGCCAGGGTGATCAGCAGGCCCAGCTTGGGAATGGCGCCCAGCAGGATCATGGGCAGGTAGCGCAGGGCGAATATGCGGCCCAGGCCGGCGCGCTCGCCGTTGCTGCGGACGATGCGGATGCGCAGCGCGCGCTTGCCCACGGTCTGGCCGTAGCGCTGCAGCCAGACGCAGTTCAGGACGATCAGGCCCACCAGGGCCAGGAACCCCAGCAGTCCGGCCACCAGGGCGGCGGCGGTGAGGCCGAACAGGCGGGAGGGCCCGGCGCCGTGGACCGCCGCCAGGATGGGAATGCCGATGGCGGCCGCGATCCCCGCGCCCAGCAGCACGGCCAGCACGGTGAGTCCGTCCACGCACTTGGCCCCGAGCCGGGCGCCCCGTCCCGCCAGTTCCAGCGGTTCCGCGGGGGCATCGGTCAGGGCCGCCGTCGGTGGCCTGAACTCCTGATACTCGCTCACTTCGTCTCCAGGGGGACCGGGGATCCTTTCATTGTTCATCGGAGTTTAACAAAGCCGCGCGGTTTTGCCACGGTTCCCTGCCCCGGGGACCTGGGAAAAGCCCACCATGGAAGGGTAGGTTCCAGTATCGTCAAAGATTGACCCCTACCACGGAGGATCCATGTACGCTCTCGCCATTCTGCGCTACCGCAAGCCCCTGGAGGAGGTGGTCAAGCACGTGGACGCCCACCGCGCCTACCTGGGCGGGCTGAAGGCCAAGGGCCTGCTGCTGGCCTCCGGCCCCCTGGATCCGCGCACCGGCGGCGCGCTGCTGCTGCGGGTGCCGGACGACGCCGTGGACGCGACCCTGGACGGCGTCCGGGACGGGGATCCCTTCTACAAGGCCGGGGTGGCGCAGTACGAGCTGCTGCCCTGGGCGCCGGTGCTGGGGCTGGACGCCCTGGACAAGCTCTAGGGCGTCTAGTTCACTTCCCGGCCTGCAACTCCCAACGCGTCCGTTCCAGCCACACCATGATCTCCCTGCCCCGGTCGTCCTTGCCCTGGTAGCGCAGCTTCACCGGGCCGGACGCGTCCCGCTTGGTGACCTTCACGCCGGCCCCGGTGCCTTCGGCCAGGAGCCGGTAGAGGGCGTCGACGTTGCCCACCTGGGGGAAGAAGGGCAGGGGCACGGCGGCCAGGGTTGGGGCGCTGGCGTCGATCTTCTGGCGGGGGATCTGCACACGGTAGCCGGTGGCGCTGTCCCCCTCCAGCAGCATCAGCCGCTCGCCAAGGCCCATCAACTCCAGGACGGCCCGGCCGGTGTCGGGGTCCAGCAGCACGTTGAGGGTGCCCTTGCCCTGGCCGTCGGCGCCGGCGTAGCCCCACTGGTACTGGGCCCTGAGCAGGGGCGCGGGCGCGGGGACCGGGGCGGCCAGGGGCGGGGCCTGGGGCGGGGCCTGGGCGGGGCAGACCCCGGTCAGGAGCAGGGCTGGCAACAGGAACCAGGTTCTGGGCATCAGTCGGCTTCCTCGTCGTCCGCGGTCTCTTCGGGGCCGTCGTCAGGCCTGGGGCCGGCATCCGGCTCCTCGCCGCCGGTCCTGCTCTTGGCCAGGCGGGTGCGCAGGCTCTGGGCCATGTCCTCGAGCTGCTTGCGCTGGGGGAAGGCGAAGGCCAGGGCCCGATCCCATTCGTCCAGGGCATCCTGGAGGCGGTCCAGCTTGAGCAGCGCCTCGCCCAGGTGCCGGTGCACCTCGGGGCTGAAGGGGCTCTCCTCCGCGGCCTTGCGCAGGGCGGCTTCGGCCTCGGCGAACTTGCCCTGCTTGAACAGGACCCAGCCCCAGCTGTCCATGGTGGAGCCGTTCTTCGGCTCCTGGAGCAGGGCGGCGTGGATCAGGCGGGCGGCCTCGTCCAGGTCGCCGCCCCGCTCCAGCAGCGAGAAGCCCAGGTTGTTCTGGAGGGTGGGGTGGTTCGGGTTGAGCTTCTGGCCCTCCCGCAGCACGGCGATGGCCTGGTCGGGCTTGCCCAGGCTCTCCAGGGCGGTGGCCTGGAGCAGCAGCAGTTCCACGTCACGCACCGGGGCCGCCTTGCGGGCCTCCAGGACGGTGGCCAGGCAGCGGTCCCAGCTGCGGAACTCGGCCCACAGGCCGGCCATGGCCTCCAGGTTCATCTGGACCAGGGCGCGCCGGGAATCGGTCTTGAAGAACCGGCCCTCGTCGAACAGCTTGGGCGGGAGCTCCGCCGCGCGCTGGAACAGGTCCTGCTGGGGGAACCGGGTCATGCCGTCCCTGAGCGCGGCGCGGGCCTGCTTCCAGTCTTCCACCTGGATGAAGGCCTGGGCCCGCAGCGAAACCATTTCCGCATGGTCCGCGGCCTCCGGCCAGGGCGCCGACAGGTCCAGCATCTCCCTGGGCTGTCCTGAAAGGAGCAGGCAGGTGGCGTAGAGCTCCTTCACCCCGGGGAGGAGGGAGAGGTCCTCCGGGGAGCTGCCCAGGGCCGGCAGCAGCGCCTTCCAGCGTGCCTCGGCCTCGGGGAAGCTGCCGAGCTTCATGAGGCAGAGCCCGATGTTGAAAGAGGTCCGCGCGGACTTGCGCATGGACTCGGCCCGGTCCAGGGTGGCCAGTGCCGTCTCGTAGCGGCCGGTGCGCAGCTGGATGATGGCGATGTTCTCCCAGATGGCGGGCTCCTGGGGAATGTACTGGCCCAGGAGCTGGAAGCTCTCCTCGGCATGGCCGAGGAAGCCGGCGTCCACCTGGTCGCGGGCCAGGTCCTCCAGGAACTTCAGGTAGCGCTGGTCGGGACTGGGGCGGTCGCACAGGGCCAGCACAGCCTCCCGGCGGGCGTCGTAGTTCTTGAGCTGGATGGCCAGCTCCATGGCCCGCTCCCAGGCGAAATCCGACAGCACCCGGCCGCGGTAGGTGGCGGACGGCCTGAGCCGGCCCACGCTCAGCCAGGCGTCCAGGGCTCCGGGGGGGTCCTGGACGCTGTCCAGGGTCTCCGCCAGCCGGGTCCACAGCTCGGGATCGGAGGGCTGCAGCCTGACGGCCTTGCGCAGGGCGGCGACGCAGGCGGGACGGTAGCTCTCGCGGGTCTGGGCCAGGTTCCAGTAGAGCAGCCCCAGGTGGGACCAGGCCTCGCCGCTCCTGGGGTCCAGGTCGGCGGCCTTGACCGCGGGGTCCACCGCCGCGACGAGGTTGCCGGTCTCCATGAGGGCCTCAGAGAGGCGGAGGTGCGCCTGGGAGCTTCCGGGGACCAGGGCGATGGCCTTCCGGTACAGCGCCGCGGCCCCCTGGGAGTCGTTCCCGCCGCCTTCCCGCTGCATGGACCGGGCCTGGAGCATGAGCGACCTGGCGTCCTCGGGCGCCGCGGGCGGCGTCCCGGCCCCCAGGAGCATCGTTATGGTGAGCGCGGGAAGGAGCTTAATGGCCATCAATCGTATCAAGGGGCGCATCCCGGGTTCAGGTGAGAGAGGCGAGCATCCGCCGGTGGGCGGACTCCCAGGTCTCTGGGGGCAGCAACCGCTGCTCCGCTGGGGCGCCGGCACAGGGCAAAATACAGTATATAGCCGTCCGGGCCGGATTTTGCCTATCCGGTCCACTCTTTTTGTCCCGGGAAAGCCATTCCAGGCATGCTTCCCAGGGGGGGACCAGGGGCGCCAGGGGCGCGAGCCGGGAGGCCGCGCGCGCCAGGAAGGCCGGCGGGAAGGGCGCGAGGCCCTGTTCCTCGGCCAGGCAGCAGGCGGCCAGGGTGCCCAGGCCCACGGCCTCCCCGTGCAGCAGGCGATAGTCCGAGGCCGCTTCCATGGCATGGCCCAGGGTGTGGCCCAGGTTCAGCAGGCGGCGCTCGCCGGCCTCCAGCGGGTCCCGGGCCACGACCTCCGCCTTGGCGCGCAGGGCGCGCAGCAGGGTCTCCGGGGCGGGCAGGCCGTCCTCCAGGAGGGTCCCGGCCCAGGCCTGGTCCCCCTCGATGAGGGCCATCTTGAAGATCTCCCACCGGCCCGCGGCCAGGTGCCGGGGGGGCAGGGTCCGGAGGAAGGCCCGGCAGACCACCAGGTCCACCGGTGGGTGGAAGGCCCCGGCCAGGTTCTTGCCGGCCTCAAGGTCCACCCCGGTCTTGCCGCCCAGTCCGGCGTCCACCTGGGACAGCAGGGTGGTGGGCCAGGCCTGCCAGCGGATGCCGCGCATGTACAGGGAGGCCGCCAGTCCGGCCATGTCGGTGAGCACCCCGCCGCCCACCGCCACGATGGTGGCGTCGCGCCGCAGGGGGATCCGGGCCCAGGCTTCCAGCCAGGGCAGGAGCGTCTCCAGCCGCTTGGCCGCCTCGCACAGGGGCTGCCACAGGGTTCCGGGCGGCTCAGGCAGGCCGGCGGCGGCCCAGGCCGGGCGCACGGCGGCGTCGCCCACCAGGGTCCAGGGCCCCGGGGGCAGGAGGGTCCCCGACAGTTCCTCCTCGACCCAGACCCTGGTGGGAAACCCTTCGGGGACCTGCAGCATCGTCACTAGAGCTTTTCCCGGTACTCGTCGGCGTCGTCGTCGCTGCCGCCTTCCTTGCGGAAGCGGTCGGAGAGCAGGTCCAGCTCGATGTAGCGGTCGGCGGTGTCCATGACCTTGTTGGCCATGGCCGAGCGGAACCCGGCCACCTCCACCCGCACCCCGTTCTGGGCCAGGGCCGCGAGCGGGTAGGCGAAATCCTCGTCCCCGCTCACCAGGATGATGAGGTCGACCTTGTCGGCGTAGTTCATCATGTCGGTGGTGATCTCCACTTCGAGCCGGGCCCGGCGGGTGCCGTCCCGCTCCAGTTTCACCGGTTTCTGCACCACCCGGAAGCCGTTGCGGCGCATCCAGTGCAGGAACCCGCGCTGCCGGTCGGCCGTCTCGTCGACGCCGGTGTAGAAGAAGGCCCGCAACAGTTCCCGGTCGCGCCCCACCAGGAGCGCCAGGAGGCGGCTATAGTCCACTTCGAAGCCCAGCTGCCGGGCTGAGTGGAAAATATTATTACCGTCTATGAATACGGCACATCTCATCATGGCGTCTTCCTGAATGCGGGGGCTTTCCCCGGGGATTTGAATAGTTCCGCGAAGCGGATCATTCATCATGCCATGAGCGCAATTATGAAAGAATCCCTTCATGGCCGAACCGACGAGTTCTTTCTTTCAATCCGACCGAGTGGATGAGCAGCCCCACCGGCACACCCTCATGGTGCGGCTGGTGGGCTACCTGAAGCCCTACTGGCTCGGTCTGGCGGCCCTGCTGGTGCTGATGGTGGCCGGGGCGGTGCTGGACGTGCTGCCTTCGGAGTTCACCCTGCGCCTGATCGACCACCACCTGGCCAAGGGCTCCCTGCGCGGGGCGGGGCCTCTGGTGGCGGCCTTCCTGGGGTTCGTCATCGCCGGCTTCGGGGTCCAGACCGCCCGCTTCGCCCTGCTGGCCTGGGTGGGGCAGCGGGCCATGCTCGACCTGCGGCTGCAGGTCTTCTCGCACCTGATGAAGCGCAGCACTCATTTCTTCCACCGCAACCCGGTGGGCCGGCTCATGACCCGGGTCATCAGTGATGTGCAGAATCTCAACGAAATGTTCTCCTCGGGCTTCGTCGCCATCGTCGGCGACGCGCTGTCGCTGGCGGCTATCGTGGTCTGGATGTTCAGCAAGCATGTGGGGCTGGCCCTGGTGTCGGTGGGCATCATGCCGCTGCTGCTGCTGTCCACCGAGATCTTCCGGCGCTACGCGTCGGCCGCCTACCGGGAGACCCAGGGACGCTACGCCGCAATCCAGGCCTTCCTCCAGGAGCAGCTTTCGGGCATGGCCCTGGTGCAGATGAACGCCCGGGAAGAGACCAGCCGGCGGCTGTTCCGGGACTTCAACCAGAAGTACCTGGACGCCTTCCTGCGCACGATCTTCGCCTACGCGGTGTTCTTCCCGGTGGTGGAGTTCATCACCAACGGCACCCTGGCCGCCCTGATCTTCTACGCCGGCTTCAAGCTCCAGGCCGGCACCCTCACTCTGGGCCTGCTGCTGGCGTTCATCCAGCAGTCCGGGCGGTTCTTCCGGCCCATCCGGGAACTGGCCGAGCGCTACAACGTCATGCAGACCGCCCTGGCTTCCAGCGAGCGCATCTTCAAGCTGCTGGACAACACCGAGCAGATCCCCGAGGCGGCCGATCCGCAGCCGGTCTCCTTCCACCGGGAGATCCGCCTGGAAGAGGTGGATTTCGCCTACGAGCCCGGGGGGCGCAGGGTGGTGCGGGGCCTGTGCGGGGTCATCCCCAAGGGCCGGCGGGTGGCGGTGGTGGGCCACACCGGCGCCGGGAAATCCACCCTGATCAACCTGCTCATGCGCTTCTACGACGTGGAGCAGGGCCGGATCACCGTGGACGGGGTGGATGTGCGCGCGGCCGGGCTGAAGGACCTGCGCGCCCTGTTCGGGCTGGTGCTGCAGGACGTGTTCATCTTCTCCGGCACCCTGGAGGAGAACATCACCCTGGGCATGCCTGCGGACCCGGAGCGGCTGGCCCAGGTGCTGGCCCAGAGCCAGCTGGAGGACATGGTCGGGCGGCTTAGCGAGGGCCTGCGGACCCAGGTGGGCGAGCGCGGCCAGAAGCTCTCCGCCGGCGAGCGGCAGCTCCTGGCTTTCGCCCGGATGCTCTACCGGGATCCGGAGATCCTGCTGCTGGACGAGGCCACCGCCAACATCGACAGCGAGACCGAGCACAAGATCCAGCTGGTGATCGAGCGGGTGAGCCACCGCCTCACCACCTTCACCATCGCCCACCGCCTGAGCACCATCAAGGACGCGGACGAGATCTGGGTCATGGACCAGGGCCAGCTGGTGGAGCGGGGCAGCCATGACGGCCTGATGGAGCAGAAAGGGATCTACGCCAAGCTGGTCCGGCTGCAATTCGAAGGGGAAGAGCCAGCAAGGGTCTGAACAATGGCAAGATTAAGCATGCACCTGCCGCCCCTCTATCCCATCACCGACCCCCATTCCCGGCTCACCCTCTCGGCCCAGATCCTGCGGCTGGGGGAGGCGGGGTTCCCGCTGGTGCAGTTCCGGGGCAAGCCGCTGGACCCGCTGACCCAGTGGCGGGAGCTGGAGGCGGCCCTGGGGGCGGCGGCGGACCGGGGCGGCTGGCCCGCGGTCTGCGTCAACGACCGGGCCGACCTGGCGGTGCTGGCCGCCGGGGCCGGGCGGGTCCCCTGGGGGCTGCACCTGGGCCAGGGCGACCTGCCCCACGCCGAAGCCCTCAGGCTGCCCGGGCTGGCGGGTCTGCACCTGGGCTGCTCCACCCACCAGCCCGAGGAATGGGAGGCCCCGGATCCGGCCTGCGACCACGCCGGCATCGGCCCGTTCCGGGCCACCGCCAGCAAACCCGACCACGCCAAGCCGGTGGGCCTGGAGGGCCTCCGGGCCGGCTGCCGGGCCCTGCGGGCGCGGGGGGTCGCGCCGGTGGCCATCGGCGGCCTGACCCTCGGGGACGCCCGGGGCTGCTTCGAGGCGGGCGCCGAGGCGCTGGCCATGGTGGGCGAAGTGGCCCGGGCTGATGAGCCCGGGCGGCTGCTCTGGCAGGCCCAGGTGGAGCGCTGGCGGGCCCGCCCGCCCCTCGCCCAGGGGCAGGGCGTCGTGCTGCTGGGCGGCAGCGGCGCCGGCAAGTCCTCCCTGGCGGTCCGCCTGGGCCGGCTGCTGGGGCTTCCGGTGCTGGATTCGGACCGGCGGGTGGAGGCCCTGGGCCGGTCCATCGCCGCCATCTTCGCGGACCAGGGGGAAGCGGGGTTCCGTGCCCTGGAAGCGGCGGCGGTGCGGGAATGTCTCGCCGCGCCGGCGGTGGTGGCCCTGGGCGCCGGGGCCTGGGAGGATCCGGGCACCCGGGAGGCGGTGCGGGCCTCGGGCTTCACCGCGCTGTGGCTGGCCGAGGTGCCCGCCCGGGCCTGGGACCGGGTGGGCATGGACCCATTCCGGCCCCTGGCCGCCACCCGGGAGCAGTTCATGGCCCGGTGG
This sequence comes from Holophagaceae bacterium, assembly GCA_003165415.1. Lineage (GTDB taxonomy): Bacteria > Acidobacteriota > Holophagae > Holophagales > Holophagaceae > Mesoterricola. Next base: position 25,924 of record PLUC01000094.1, on the reverse strand, counting down.
GCCCGGCGGACGGCGGCCTGGAGCGAAGCGCCCATGGTCCTGCCGCTGGGCCGGCCGCTCCATGAACTGGCGGAAGCCCTGGTCCATCAATAAAATAATGAAGAACGCCCATTTCGGATCCGAAGGTCGAATATACTGAGGCTGCTCACTCCTTCGTTATCGACGACCGTCCCGGTGCCCCTGACGGCCTTGGATTGTGCAACACTCAGGCGACGCCGTATTCCCATGGACCTTATCCTCTCTGACATCCACTCCAATATCCAGGCCCTTCGGACCGTCATGCGCTATGTCAGGCGGCGGTCCATCCACCGTTTCGTGGTCCTCGGGGACCTGGTGGGCTACGGAGCCAACCCCAATGAAATCCTAGGCTTGATTCGCCAGCTGGAGCCCCTGTGGGTGGTGCGGGGGAACCACGACCGGGCCTGCGTCACGCCGGGGAACGATCTGGGCTTCAGCCTGCCGGCCCGCACCGCGGTGAGCTGGACCAAGACCCAGCTCAGCGCCGAGAACGTCCAGTTCCTGGAGGGCCTTCCCGTGGGGCCCTTGGACGTGGGGGAGGACTACCAGATCGCCCACGGCTCGCCCCTGGACGAGGACGCCTACCTGCTGCACCCCAGGGAGGCCCTCCATGCCTTCGACGGGTTCCCGGGACGGCTCTGCTTCTTCGGCCACACCCACCTGGCCGAGGGCTACGAACTGGACGAGCGGGCCCAGCGCCTGACCCACCTCGGCTTCGTGCCGGACACCTGGTTCCAGTTGCGGGAGGGATGCCGCTACCTGATCAACCCCGGGTCCGTGGGCCAGCCCAGGGACCGGGATCCCCGGCTGTCCTTCATGACCTTCGATCCCGGCAACCGGCGGCTGAAGCTGCACCGCATGCCCTACGACATCCCCGGGGCCGCCCGGGCGATCCAGGCCGCCGGGCTCCACCCCAACCTCGCCGAAAGGCTCCAGCATGGAATGTGAGGCGCCGGCATGTCCGAACTGCGGCCAGTGAACCAGGAAGATCTGGAGAGGCTCCTGAACCAGCTGCGCAACGACCAGCGTTCCGCCAGCCTGCGGGTGGAGGGGACCAACCGGGTGCTGGGCCACCTGCAGGTGCGGGGCCTGGAGGCGGGCGCCGCCATCCATCTGGGCGGAGCCAAGGGGCGGGACCGGATGCCTGAGGCGGGCACCGCGGTCACCCTCTCCTTCCTGCTGGACCAGGAGGTGGTGTCCCTGCGCACGGTGCTGCTGGAGCCGCTGGCCAGCGGGGCCGGGGGCCGGCAAAAGCCGAGGGTGCTGCGCGCCGCCTGGCCCACCCTGCCGCTGGAATGGCACCACCGGGACGAGGTGCGGGTGGCCACCCCGGACCTCCCGCCGCTGCGGGCCACCCTGCTGGTCCAGGGCCACCGGGTCTCGGCCGATCTGCTGAACCTCACGGAAACGGGCCTGGGCCTGGGCCTGAAGAAAGCGCCTCCGTTCCCGCTCCAGGGCGAGATGCAGGTGGACACCCTCCTGCCCGGCGGCGTCCCGCTGCACCTGGTGGGCGACGTGCGCCATTCCGGGCGCCTGGAGGACGACCCGCTGCCGGTGCGGGTGGGTCTGGTGCTCCGGGACCTGCCCCCGGAGGTGCGGGAGTCCCTGCGGCGCATGATCCAGGCCCGCCGCACCATCCTTTCCGAAGCCATCAGGGAGGAGTAGCCATGCGCAACCTCGCGCTCACCGCCTTCTGCGTCGCCTGTGCGGCGCTCCCGGCCCAGACCGTGGTGAAGCCGTTCCAGGCCAGCCCCGCGGCCAGCGTCAGCCAGGATCTGGGTCTGGGCACCGTGAAGATCGACTACCACCGCCCGGGGGTGAAGGGCCGGAAGATCTGGGGCGGGCTGGTGCCCTTCGGCCAGGTCTGGCGGGCGGGCGCCAACGAGGCCACCACCATCGCCTTCAGCGACCCGGTGCAGGTGGACGGCCATCCCCTGGCGGCGGGCGTCTACGGGTTCTTCACCATCCCGGGTCCGGACCGGTGGACCCTGGTCTTCAACCGGACCGCCAAGCAATGGGGGGCCTTCAACTACCAGCCCGGCGAGGACGTCCTGCGCCTGCAGGCGCAGCCCCGCGCGGTGCCCCGGGAGGAGTGGCTGGCCTACACCATCCGTCCGTCCGGCCCCGACAGCCTCCGGGTGGAACTGGCGTGGGACACCCTGGCCGTGGGCTTCGACGTGGCCCTGGCGGCCCATGACCGCTACTGGGCCTACCTGGAGCAGACCCTGGCCGGGGCCGGGCCGGAGGAATGGCAGCCCCTGAACCAGGCCGCGGCCTACTGCCTGCAGAGCGACACCCACCTGGACCGGGGCATGGCATGGGTGGAGCGGTCGATCCAGATCAAGCCCGGCTACCGGAACCTGTCCCTGAAGGCCCAGTTCCTGCGCCGGGCCGGCCGTCCCAGGGAAGCCATGGACCTGCTGGAGCAGGCCCTGGCCGCCAACCCGCCCAGGACCGCCCTGGAGGAGCTGAAGGCCCTGCAGTCGGAGTGGCTCAAAGCCCCCCAGCCAGCCCCAGGGCCTTGACCGTAGCCTGGTGGTCGCCGCCGCCCAGCTCGAAGCTGTCGAAGCCGGCGTTGACCCGGAACGCCCAGGTGGTGGCGGCCTGGGAGGGGCAGGCGTTGGACCACCAGCCCCAGGGGATCCACTGCCTGGCGTTGGCGTACAGGTAGCCGGCCCAGTCCCGGCCCCCGGGCAGGCGCTGGGGGTTGTAGCACTGTGAGCAGCAGGCATTCACTCCGGCGATCATGTCCCGGGCCTGGGCCAGCAGCGCCTCGACCATCTCCGGGTCGGCGTGGCTGGGCTCCCGGTGGAAGTCGGCCAGGAGGATGGCGGCGTTGATGGCGCCCCAGGTCCATTCCCCCGACATCTGGCTGGCGGGATCGCCGAAGGTCTGGGCGCTGAAGCCGATGCCCGCCAGCAGCGGGAGGCCGGCGGCGTCCGGGCGGTAGTAGCCGCCCACCTCGATGGCGGCCCTGAACATCTGGTCCAGGAAAAAGGGGCCGTAGGCCTGCTCCAGGGCCTGCTCCAGCCCGCGGTCCGCCAGGATGGCGGCGATGCCCCAGGTCTGCACGTCGGTGGCGAAGGCGGCGGTATTGCCCTGGGCGGCCCCGGCCCTGCCGCTGGTGCCCTGCAGGAAGAACCCGTAGGGGATCGCCCTGGGATCGCCGAACGGGTCGCCCGGGGCATGCCAGACCAGCGCCTTGTTCTTGAAGAAGCGGATCATGCCGCCCTGGATCCGGTCCAGGTCCCGGGCCGACTGGTCCAGGTCGAAGTCCAGGGTCTGGCGGTAGTTGGGTTGAGCGGCCCGCAGATCCGCCAGGGCCGCCTTGAGCATGCCCAGCCCGGTGTACATGGACCAGTTGTTCTCCACCGAGACCTGGTAGCGCTTGCCCTGGTCCGTCTGGTCCGGAGGCCGCACATTGCGGTAGATGGCGCCCGTGGCCGAGTTCTGCATCAGAGAAACCGCGCCCAGGGCGCGGCAGGCATTCCCCACCAGCGCCACCGCGTCGATGGGGGCCTGGACCGCCGCCCACCCGGGCCGGCCCTGGTTCTGGTTGAAGGCCACCTGCATGGGCGCCAGCAGGGCGAACCAGGCTTCCTCCCCGGTGACCGCGTCCCAGCCCGGCCAGGCCATCACCGCCCCTGACGGAGCCAGGGGATCCCAGTGCGGGTCCGGGTTCTGCCACTTCGGGGCGGGATAGGCCCAGTAGTATGCGTTGCGGGGGTCGCCGCCCGAGGCCGGGTCCTGGCCGGATTCCCCGTACAGCCAGGGACTGGTTCCACCGACCCGGTAGGTCTGGAATCCCCCGGGATAGAAGGACGTGAGCAGGAAGTGATGGTAGGCGATCAAGGCATTGTTGTAATCGTTGGTCTGGTCCTTGGAGAACTGGGGGTTGCGGGTGGCGGCGGACATGGCGATGGCCCAGCAGGCCATGTCATAGCTGTTGGCGCCACAGCCCATCATCACCCGCTCGATGGCGGCGTCGTCGCTCTGGTCCAGGGGCACATCCAGCTTGTGGTCGTCGTGGGCGAGGTCATAGCGGCAGTAGGCTTCGTTGTTCGCCAGCATCCAGCTGAAGTAGTCGGTGCCCAGCATGCCGTAGCCGGAATCCACGTCGTAGCTTTTGGGGAACAGATAGGCGGAGGCGTCGGCCACGTCCCCCGCGGTCCAGACCTGGTTGCGGATCCAGTTGGCCTGCTGGACCAGGAGTTCGGCCGGGGTGAAGTTCTGGGTGGAAACGGGGATGTAGGGCGGGTAGGCCTGGCTGGAGGGGGGGGAAAGGACGGACTCGCCGGCCAGGAGGAGCGTGGACAGGCCCAAGGGGAAGACCGTTCTGGAAAGGAAATGGCAATATTTCATAAATAAAGTCTCCAAAAAATAAGGTTTATAAAAGTTGTTATTAACGGCAACGACTCATGCTATATCTCATTGCAAGATCTTGCAAACAAAATCATGGAAATGATCTGAATTATATCTCTGCGAGCGGTTTCGATATCTAAGCAGACGAGCGGACCTACCCCTATCTTTACTTTTTCTCCGAGGAGACGCATGCGTCTCCTCTCAGCGAGATCTCTGCCCCCTCAGCGATTTATTTTTTTCGTCCAGATGTGGCGGCGCATGGAGTCTTGCGCCGAACCCACACCAGCAAAAGAAATTTAACGCGGAGGAGACGGAGATCTCGCTGAGGATCGCGGAGAGAAAAGAATAAATTGTTTTATATCACCCATTATTTTCTAAAACACGCTCCAGGTCTTCTGCCGGCAACCTACGGCTTCGCCCCCTGCGCCTTGCGGGCCTCCTCGACCTTCTTCGCCGCTTCGTCGCGCTCGGCCTGGGTGGGCTTGCCCCAGACCACCCGGTTCGGCTTGACCTTGAGCAGTTCCAGCATCTCCTCGGCGGAGCGCAGGGTGCGGTCCAGGGACTTGAGGCTCTCGCCGGCTTCCGGGCCTCTGTCCTGGATGACGACGCGCAGTTCCTTGCCGAGGCTCTCCATTTCCTTCAGGGTGCCCGCCAGGTGGACCACGATGGCGTCCAGGTCGCCCTGGCGGTCGCTGAGCAGAGCATGGATCTGGTCGATGACCTGCTGCATGCTGGCCAGGGCCCGGTCCAGGTTCTTCACGGACCCTCCGCCCTGCCGCGCCAGGCCGCCGCCCTCCTCGGCAAGCTGCTGGAAACTCTGCAGGGTCTGGTTCAGGTTCAGCAGCACCGTGCGCACCTGGGGGTGTTCCAGCAGCACGCCCACGCCCCTGGCCTGGAGCTGCCCGCGCAGCTCGTCCACGCCGCGGTTGATGTTCTCCACCAGCGCGTCGATGTCCGCCACCAGGGTGGCCAGGGATGGGCCGGAGGCGCCCGCCAGGATGGTCTCCGGCGCCAGGGCCTCCCGGCGCTCCGCCGGCGGCGGCAGCTGCAGGTCCAGGAAGGAGCCGCCCAGCGGCTTGGCCACCACCAGGACCTTGGTGCCTTCCCACAGGACGATGTCGGTGCGCAGGCCCATGTCAGCCAGGAAGTGGTACTGGACCCGGTCCCGCTGCAGCCGCACCTTCTCCACCTGGCCCACCCGCAGGCCCTGGAGCTGGACCTCGGTGCCCTCGGCCACGTCCGCCGCGCTTTCCAGGCGGACAAAGACATGGGTCTCCTTCCTGAAGATGGTCCTCAGGCTGCGCTGGAAGATGAAACCCACGAACAGCGCCAGGGTCAGGAATACCAGCAGCCCGATCTTTGCGTCGTCCTTTTCCAGCCTCATGGCTCCCTCCCGGAGAACACCCGCCCGTTGCCGATGGTCAGCTCCAGCCCCAGGCTGGACATCCAGGCTCCGCCCACCAGCAGGATGGTGACGTCCGGATCCTGCGCGGCCTGGCCCAGGATCCGCTCCGCCGCCTGGATGCAGTCCGCGTCCAGGCCCCCCGCGGGCCGGTCCACCAGCCAGAGCCTGGAGCCCTTGGCCGCGGCCCGGACCAGGGAAGCCACCCAGCTCTCCCGGTTCCCGGGCACGGCGGGGCGCTGGTGCGCCTGGCAGCCCAGGCCGGCCTGCTCCAGCCAGTCCAGGGCGGTCCGCTCCGCCGCCGCCCGGCCATGGTTCTGGGCGAACCGGAGGGGCAGGGCCACGTTCTGCAGCAGGCTGAGGTTCACCGCCAGCCCGCCGTCCGAAGGCACCCAGCCCAGGAGGCCCCGCTGCAGGAACGGGTGCGGGACGCCCGCCTTCAGGGGCACCCCGTCCAGGACCACCCGGCCGCCGTCCGGCTCGGCGATGCCGGCGCACAGGCGGAGCAGCGCCGTGCAGCCGCCGCCGGCGCCGCCCTTGGCGTGGAAGCGCGCGCCCCGGGCCAGCTTCCAGTCCAGGCGGTGGAACACGGTCCGGCCCTCTGGAGCGAGCAGGGTCACGGCTTCCAGAGCCAGGAGCGGCTCAGGCATAGATCAGCACCGAAAGGATGGCTCCGGAAAGGAGCAGGACCGCCAGGGACACCACCGAGGCCTTGGTGACCGCCTGGGGGATCTCGGTGGTGCTGCGCTTGACCCGGAGCCCGAAGGAGGTGCAGACCAGGGGGATGGTGGTGCCGAACACCAGGCACTTTAAAAAGGTTGCGGTGAGCTCCTGGCGGCCGATGGCCTCGCCCAGGGCGCCCAGGAAGAAGGTGAAGGAAATAGGCAGGCGCAGCCAGGCCACCAGGAACCCGCCCAGAAGGGCCACCGTGTCGAACACGATCACCAGGGCGAACACCGAGATGACGCCGCCCAGGAGGCGCGGTACCAGCAGGTACTGGATCGGGTCCACCCCGTTCACGTAGAGCGCGTCCAGCTCCCCGCTGAGCTTGCGGCTGGCCATCTCCGTGGCCATGGCGGTGCCGCTGCGGCTGATGACCAGGATCCCCACCATGAGCGGGCCCAACTCCCGGATCACCAGCTGCGCCAGGATCTGGCTGATGTGCCGCTCCGCGCCGAAGGCCGAGAGCTGGCCGAACACCTGCAGCAGGGTGATGCCGCCCAGGAGCAGGGCGGTGAGGACACAAAGCGGCAGGGCGTCCAGGGCGGTGAAGCGGATCTGGGTCCGGGTGATCTCCCACACCACCCGCAGCTGCTCCCGGCTCAGCCGGAGGCCGCTCTGGGCGCACTGGCCCAGCAGCCAGGAGACCGACCCCAGCAGGGCGAAGGCATGGCGCACCTTCGCTCCCAGACTGCAAGCCAGGCGTTCGGGCATGGACTCATACCTTGTTCCGGGTTCACTGGGGACCATAGAAAACACCCTAACAGCCACGGGATCCCCGTGGACGCGCTAATCTTGACGGATGACAACCCGGATCTGGAAATTCAATGTGGAACCCGCCGAAGAAAGCCTGCGCCTGGACCAGCTGATCTCCCTGCGCACCGGTCTGAGCCGGCGCAAGGCCCGGGCGGTGCTGCAGATGGGCGGCGTCCAGGTGGCCCGCAAGCGGGTCCGGGTGGCCGGCCGGACCCTGGCCGCCGGATCGGAAGTGCTGGTGGCCCACGACGATGCCCTGGGCGCCCCGCCGGACATCCAGGTGCCGGTGCTGTTCGAGGACGACTGGCTGCTGGTGGTGGACAAGCCGGCGGGCATGGCCTCCCAGGGCACCCAGGCCTCGGACCAGCACGACCTCACCGCGCTGCTGCAGCGCCAGCGCCCGGGCCAGGTGCTGGCGCTGCAGCACCGGCTGGACCAGGGCACCTCGGGGATCCTGGTCATCGCCAAGCAGGCCTCGGCCCACCTGGGAAGCCAGTTCCAGGCCCGGACCATCACCAAGACCTACCTGGCCCGCACCAGCCGGCCCCTGGAGCCGGTCACCGTGGACCTGTCCATCGGCCGCCTTCGGGGCTCCCAGCCGGCCCGCTACGGCTGCACCGGCGACCTGGAGGATCCGCGTCCGGCCCGCACCGATTTCCGCCCCGCCGGCCCTGGGGAGTCGGCCGGGTTCGTGCCGGGGTTCTGGGTGGTGGCCGAGCCCCGCACCGGCCGCACCCACCAGATCCGGGTGCACCTGGCCCACCTGGGCTGCCCGGTGCTGGGGGACGCCTACTACCAGGGAGAAGCCTCGGACCAGCTCTGGCTGCATGCCTGGAAGCTGGAACTGGAGCACCCCGTCACCGGCGCCAGGCTGGCGCTGACCGCGCCGCCCACCCGGTTCCTGGCCCCGGCGGGGCAGGCATGAGGCCGGTCCCGCTGGTCTTCAACCCCAGCTCCGGGCCCCATGAGATGGATGTGGCGGCGCTTATGGCCCGCCTGCCGACGCAGTACCGGGAGTGGGTGCGGACCGTGCGGCTGGAGCCGCCCTTCGACTATGCCCCCACCATCGAGATGGCCAAAGCCTCGGGGGGGCCGCTGCTGGTGTGGGGCGGCGACGGCACCCTGCACCACGCCGGCCGGGCGCTGGTGCGCGCCGGCTGTCCCGTGGCCCTGGCCGCGGTGCCGGGCGGATCGGGCAACGGCCTGGTCCGGGGCCTGCGCACGCCCCTGGATCCCGCATGGGCGGTGATTCGCCTGCTGGAAGGCCACCCGCTGGCGATGGACCTGCCCCGCCTGGACGGGGAGCCGTTCCTGAACTTGTGCGGCACCGGGTTCGAAGCGGCGGTGGCCGCCGTGTTCGACGGCGCCAAGGGCCGGGGCTTCAGCACCTACGCCGCGGCCTCGCTGCGCCTCTGGCGCCGGCAGTCCGATGTGGGGCTGGGCTGGGACGCCGTCCCGGCCGCAGTTGCACAGCCCCTGGGCCGCATGGACCGGCTGCGGGCCGCCTGGCGGGGGCCGGAAGCCGACCTGCCCGAGACCGCCTGGAGCCTGTGCTTCGCCAACCTGCCCCAGTACGGTTCCGGCCTGTGGATCGCCCCCGGCGCCGATCCCACCGACGGCGCCCTGGACTGGGTGCGGCTGCGCCGCCCCGGCGTCTGGGACATGGTGTCCCAGGTGCCGCAGCTGTTCCGGGAGGGGGGCCGGACCTCCCTGCGGCGTCAGGGCCGGATCCTCAGCGCCGTGGTGCGCCTGGACGCGGTCATGCCCTGGCACATGGACGGCGAGCCCGCCCCGCCCCGGGACCGGGCCGAGCTGACCGTGGAACGGAGGGCCTTCCGGATGCAGGTGACTTCGGAGTGCCCTTGGTCTTGATGGTGCAGCTCCTTATCTTTGGACGCGGGTGAACTGATAATCTGGGACACGGAGGCTGGCGCCATGAACCTTCCGCTGCTCAAACATCCCGGCTACACCCTCGAAGACTGGAAGGGCTGGGAGGGGCGCTGGGAGCTCATCAACGGGGTCGCCTTCGACATGACCCCCGCGCCGAACCTGGAGCACCAGCTCATCTCATCCAAACTGCACATTGCTATCGGCATTGCCCTGGAAGATGCGAAAAACAAGTCCGGGGGGGACTGCACAGTCCTGGCTGCTCCCTTGGACGTCTACCTGGGCGAAGCTGTGGTGCAGCCAGATCTGGTGGTGGTTTGCGACCCCGCGAAAAAATCCGAGCGCGGCATTGAGGGCGCGCCCGACCTGGTGGTAGAGATCCTCAGCCCGCGCACGGCCAGCAAGGATGTGACCCGGAAACGGTGGCTTTACGAATCGGCGGGGGTGCCGGAATACCTGATTGTCGATCCGGACGAGCGGGTCGGGGTTATGCTGCGCCTGGCCGGCGGGGTCTATGTGGAGGCGGCGCGCATCGAGTGGGGCTCGATGGTGGCACTGCTCAGCGGGAAACTGTCCGTGCTTCTTGGCTAGCAGCCGTTAGGTCGCTGACGACCTTAAGGCTGCTTGTGCCAAGCCGAATGCCTGATCAAGACGCAATCCAACGGTGCTAGCTCACCAGCCCCGCGTCTGGCGCAAGGCCTCGTACAGCCCCACCGCCGCCGCCTGGGCCAGGTTCAGGCTGCGGTGGAAGTCCCCGGGCATGGGGATCTTCACCAGCGAGTCCGGGTTGGTTTCCAGGATCGATTCGGGCAGCCCGGCCGTTTCCCGTCCCAGCACTAGGCCGTCCCCGTCCTGCCAGCGCACGTCCGTGTGCCGGCGTTCGCCCCTGGTTGTGAAGAACCACAGCCGGCTGGCCGGGTTGCGGGCCAGGAAGTCCTCCCAGTCGGAGTAGTGGGTGGGGTTGAGGTGCTCCCAGTAGTCCAGGCCGGCCCGGCGCAGGTAGTAGTCCGAGGTGTCGAAGCCCAGGGGGTGGACCAGGTGCAGCTGGGTCCCGGTGGAGACGCAGAGACGGCCGATGCTTCCGGTGTTCTGGGGGATCTCGGGCTGGTGGAGGATGATGTGGAAGGCCATGGCTGGATTCTATACCATGGGCGCGGAGGACACCCTTGATCCTGGTCCAGGCCACCCCTGAGATGAGCAGCGAGCGGGACCGGGCCACCCACGAGGCCTGGGGCGGGCCCCTGGCCGTGGAGCGCTACCAGGCTCTGGAACGGCGGCTGCGCGGCCACGGCTGGTCCCGGGAGGTCCTGCGCGGGTGGCTGCTGTGCGCCGAAGGGGGGGAAGTGCTGTCCAGCTGCGAGACCTACCGGATGCCCAGCCGGATCGAAGGGGCTCCAGGGCACAGCTACGCCATCGCCAGCGTCTACACCGAGCCGGACAAGCGCCGCAAAGGCTACGCCGCCGAGCTGCTGTCCAGGCTCGGGGAGTGCCTGGCCGGCACCGGGGACGCCCAGGCCATGATCCTGTTCTCCGACGTGGCCCTGCACATCTACGAAAAGTCCGGGTTCGCCGCCAGGCCGGCGCCGACCCTGAGGTTCCCGTCCCTGCCCGGCGACCCGGGGGAGGGGGTGGACGAACTGTTCCCGGAGTCCCGGGCGGCCCAGGCCCTGGCCTGGATCCCGCTGCCGGCGGACCCCTTCGCCATCCTGCCGGCGCCGGCCCAGATCGACTGGCACCTGGAGCGGGAGCGGATCTTCTCGGAGCTCCTGGGACGGCCCCGGCCAACCGCCTGCGGCGCCAGGATCGGCTCGTCCGCGGTGCTGTGGTCCGCGGATTTCCGGGAAGGCCATCTGACCATCCTGCTGTTCCACGCCCCGGGACCCGAGGCGGAAGCCCTGCTCACCTGCGCCCGGCGGGCGGCCCACGCCGCCGGCCTGCCCTGGACCCTGCTCTGGAAGACCCCGGCGGACCGGCCCTGGCCCGGGATCCTCCTGGAGGACCGCGCGGACCGGCTGGATTCGGTGCCCATGATCCGCCCGCTGGATCCCCGGCTCCGGGCCGAACACTGGCGCTGGATCCCGCGGGCCCTTTGGGTCTAAGGTGGCTTCAAGGAGTCAGCCATGACCGATCCCAACTGCCTGTTCTGCAAGATCGCCGCCAAGCAGATCCCCTCGGCCATCGTCCACGAGGACGAGGAGATGGTGGCCTTCAGGGACATCGCGCCCCAGGTGCCGGTGCACATCGTGCTGGTGCCCAGGGTCCACTGTGCGGGCCTCAACGACCTGACTGCGGACCTGGCCCCGGTGATCGGCCGGATCGCCCTGGTGGCCCGGGACCTGGCCGGCAGGATGGGGATCGCCGCCAGCGGCTACCGGCTGGTGGCCAACTGCGGGCCGGACGCGGGGCAGACGGTCCACCACCTGCATTTCCACCTGCTGGGCGGCGCGCCCATGGGCGGGCGGATGGCCTGATACAATCGGGCCACCATGTTCAACCCGCCCCATCCCCTGACCTACCTGGACGCCGTCCGCGCCTTCCTCAAGGAGGACTGGGGCACCCAGGACTGGACCACCGCCTCGGTGCCGGACCGGGCCATGACCGGCTCGGTGGTGGCAAAAGCGGACCTGGTGCTGGCGGGGCTGCCGGTGGCGGTGGAGGTGTTCCGCGCGGTGGATCCGGCCCTGGAGGCCCGGGCCCTGGTCCAGGACGGCGACCGGGTGCCCTGCGGCTGCCCGGTGCTGGCCATCCAGGGCTCCAGCCGCGCCATCCTCATGTGCGAGCGGGTGATGCTGAACCTGCTCCAGCGCCTCTCCGGCACCGCCACCCTCACCCGGGCCTTCGTGGACGCGGTGGCGGGCACCGGCGCCCGCATCCTGGACACCCGCAAGACCACGCCGGGCCTGAAGCTGCTGGAGAAGTACGCGGTGCGCTGCGGCGGCGGCGGCAACCACCGGCTCACCCTGGGCGACGGGGTGCTGCTGAAGGAGAACCACATCGCCGCCGCCGGCGGCATCCTGCCCGCGGTGCAGGGCGCCCGGAGGACGGCTCCCTGCCTGGTGCGGATTGAGGTGGAGGTGGAGACCCTGGACCAGCTCGCCCAGGCGCTGGGGATCCCGGGGATCGACGGGGTGCTCCTGGACAACATGGACCTGGAGCTGATGCGGGAGGCCGTGGCCATGCGCCGGGCGGCGGGGAGCGGGGTGTTCCTGGAGGCCAGCGGCAACCTGACCCTGGAACGGGCCCGGGCCGTGGCCGAAACCGGGGTGGACTACCTCAGCGTGGGCGCCCTCACCCACAGCGCCCCCGCCGCGGACCTCAGCCTCAGGCTGGCCCCGTAGGCGCAAGCCCGGGGATTGATTTTTTAATTTGAATTTGACAAATTTAAAAAATCGACGCTCGAGCCCTACAGGTGTGTACTCTGAAAAATCCGTGGTGAAGTCTAGGTAATCTCTGAATTTGCAAATAACTAACGCATGGGGAGACCCAGCGGTGGAAGGCCCCCCATGGACAAGCCGATCATTCTCCTGGTGGAAGACAACCCCGACGATGTGGAACTCACCCTGCGCGTGCTGAACAACCACCACATCGCCAACGAAGTGCTGGTGGCCCAGGACGGGGTGGAGGCACTGGAGCTGCTGTACGGTACCCCGAAACGGCCCGCCGGCCGGATGCCGTCCGTGGTGCTGCTGGACCTGAAACTGCCCCGCCTGGACGGGCTGGACGTGCTGAGGCGGATCCGCGCCGACCCCAGCACCGCCCGGCTGCCGGTGGTGATCATGACCACCTCCCGGGAGGAGCGGGACATCGTCGCCAGCTGCGAGCTGGGCGCCAACAGCTACGTGCAGAAGCCCGTGGGCTTCGAGGCTTTCACCGAAGCGGTGCGATTCCTGGGGCTGTACTGGCTGCTGCTGAACGTGCCGAACCCGTGATGTCCGCGCCCCTCAGGGTCCTGCTGGTGGAGGATTCCCCGGACGACGCCGAACTGGTGATGCTGGAACTGCGCCGGGGCGGGTTCCGGTTGGAGCCGGTGCGGGTGCAGACCGCCGCGGCCATGGCCGAGGCCCTGGCCGCGCCCTGGGCTTCGGCCATGCGGATCAGCTCCAGGCAACTGGCCTGGGGCCGCGGCTTGATGCCGGCGATGGCGCGCCCGGCGTGGCGGCCGATGACGTCGAACCGGGCCTGCAGCACGGCCCTGGAATCCTGCGGCGAATCGCCGATGGAGCCCAGGGTGCCGGCATCCGCGCAGCCGCCGATGATGGCCTCGAAGTAGTCCACGTCCGGCAGCCTGGCTCCGAAGGTGCCGGCCACCCCGCCGATGGGCGCGGCCATGGCGGGGAAGGACAGCTTGTGCCCGAACAGCCGGGCGGAGGTGTTGGGCTTGTGGTCCAGCGGCCCGGTGCCATTGAGCGTGCGCATCTTCAGCTTGACCTGCTGCAGGTCGTGGAAGTTGTTCTGGAACGAGAGCCCCGAGCCCAGGCCGCCGATGCCGCCGGGGTTTTCGCCGGCGCAGGCCACGCCGTCGCACTGCGGGCAGACCCGGCACAGCGGACTGAGGATCTCCCGGGCATGGTGATAGACCTCGGCCATCGGCCCCCTGGCGCCGCCCGATTCGAACTGGGGCGTCTGCCCTTCGGGCAGGGGCACGGCGGCGTGGGACGGGGCCGGCTGGGGCGTGGCCGGAAGGCCGGCGGGAACCAGTTGCGCCACCAGGGCCGGGTCGTGGAACGGGACCATCTGGCTGGCGAGGGCCCCGGCCCCGAACAGGGCGGTCTCGCGCAGAAAACCTCGGCGGTCGGTGCAGTCGGACAGGGCGTCACCATTGGGTGTGGGTAGCCACAAGCATAGCAGCCCGGGCTCGGCGGGCCTCTTGGAGTTATGATCCCTGATGATGGATGCCCTGGTTCCCACCCGCATTGAACTGGCCCGGCCGCTGCCGCCGCTCACCTATCTGGCTCCGGCCGGGCTGCTCCCGGGCGTGCGGGTGAAGGTCAAGGTGCGCAATGCGGCCGCGACGGGCGTGGTGCTGGGGCCGGACCCGGAACCGCCCCAGGTGGCGCTGAGGCCGGTGGAGGCGGTGCTGGACCCGTTCCCCCTGCTCCCGCCCCGGCTGATGGAGCTGCTGGATTTCGCCGGCCGCTACTACGGCTGCGGCCTGGCCCACCTGCTGCCGCTCTGCCTGCCTCCGGCGGTGGAAGCGGACTGGGCCACGGCCGCCCCGGAGGGTCCGCGCCTTTCCGAACTGCGGGACGCAGGCCTTTGGAGCCGGCTGGCGGAGCTGGGGGAGGCCTGGCACCGCGGCGAGCTGGCCTTCCCGTCCCTGTTCCACCGGCGCGGGCTGCGGGGCGCCGGGGTCACGGAGGTGCGCCGCACCGCCCTGCCCAACCCGCCCAGGGTGACCGCAGCCCAGGCCCGGGTGCTGCTGGCCCTGGAGGACGAAGGCGGCGCCATGCTGGAGGACCTGCTGCTGGACACCGCCAAGGTGGGACATGGAGTGCTGGCCGGCCTGGAGCGGCACGGGCTGGTGGAGCGGGTGCGGCGCCTGGACCTGCTGTCCCAGAAGCGGGAGGATGACGCCCCGGACAAGCGGGTGGAGCTCAACGGCGAACAACTGGCGGCCGTGGCCGGGGTGACGCCCGGCAGCTTCGGGGCGTACCTGCTCTACGGCATCACCGGCAGCGGCAAGACCGAGGTCTACCTGGAACTGGCGGAGCGCACCCTGGCCGCGGGCCGACGCGTGCTGTGGCTGGTGCCGGAGATCGGCCTCACCCCGCGGCTGCTGTCCCGGCTGGAGGCGCGCTTTCCCGGCAGGGTGGCGGTGGGGCACGCCGGGCTCAACGCTTCCGAGAAGCAGGCGGACGTGATCCGCCTGCTGCTCAACGACGCCCCGCTGTTCGTGGGCGTGCGCAACGCGGTGCTGGCCCCCCTGCGCGACATCGGGCTGATCGTGGTGGACGAGGAGCAGGAGGGGTCCTACAAGAGCGAGGAGCACCCGCGGTTCCACGCCCGGGACCTGGCCGTGAAGCGGGCCCAGCTCTCGGGCTGCCCGGTGGTCCTGGGCAGCGCCACCCCGTCCCTGGAGAGCTGGCACGCCGCCCAGCAGGGCCGCTACCGCCTGCTGCGGCTGATGCAGCGGCCGGCCGGAGTGCGGCTGCCGGAAGTGAAGGTGGTGGACCTGAGGGAGTGCTACAAGGTCGAGCGCAAGAAGGTCATCTTCTCCCCGCTGCTGCTGAAGGCCATGCGCGAGACCCTCGCGCTGGGCGAGCAGAGCATGCTGCTGCTGAACCGCCGGGGCTTCGAGAACTTCTGGATGTGCCGCGCCTGCGGCGAGACCTTCGACTGCCCGCACTGCTCGGTGAGCCTCACCTACCACAAGGGCGCCTACCGCCTGCGCTGCCACCTGTGCGGCTTCGAATCGGTGCCGCCCGAGGTCTGCATCCACTGCGGCGCCGAGCACCTGCGTGGGGTGGGGGAGGGCACCGAGCAGATCGAGGACCAGCTCCGGGCCCTGTTCCCCGCCGCCCGGATCCTGCGCCTGGACCGGGACACCACCCTGCGCCGGGGCTCCCTGGAGGCGGGCCTGCTGGCCGCGGAGCTGGGGGAGGTGGACATCCTGGTGGGCACCCAGATGCTGGCCAAGGGGCACAACTTCCCCATGCTGACCCTGGTGGGCATCCTCAACGCCGACCTGGGCCTGAAGATCGCCGATTTCCGGGCCGCGGAGCGGACCTTCCAGCTCCTGACCCAGGTGGCGGGCCGGGCCGGGCGGGCCGAGATCCCCGGCCGGGTCCTGCTCCAGACCTACAGCCCCGACCATCCCGCCATCGTCCATGCGGTGGCCCAGAACTTCGAGGGTTTCGCCGCCGAGGAGCTGCCCTACCGGGAAGCCCTGGGCTACCCGCCCTACGCCGCCATGTCGCTCTACCGCAGCGAGGGCGATACCCCCGGGGCGGCCCTGGAGCCCCTGCGCAAGCTGCGCCTGCGGCTGGACACGCTGCCTGGCCTGCGCATCCTGGGCCCCCTGGAGGCGCCCATCGCCCGGGTCAAGGACCGCTACCGCATGCAGCTGATCCTCAAGGCCGCCGGCCGCCAGCTCCTGGGCGAAGCCATGCGCCACGCGCCGCTGGTGCCGGGGGGGGCGGTGACTCTGGACCGGGATCCGCTGAATTTCGGGATCTAAGCGTATGCTGTTCGGTACCCACTCAGAGGAGGGTTCGATGACCGAATCCAGAACGCTGCCGGATCTGCTCCAGGCCATGCGCGGCTTCCAGGAGAGCCGTGTGCTCCTCACCGCCATGGAACTGGATATCCTGCCGGCCTGCGGCGCCGGCGCCAACGCCGACGCCGTGGCCGCCGTCATCGGCTGTGACCCCCGGGCCACCGGCATGCTGCTGAACACCCTGGCCAGCATGGGCGTGCTGGTGAAGGAGGGCGAGCGCTTCCGCTGCACCGAGGCGGCCGCGGCCCTGGGCCGGGAGCGGGCCGGGATGCTGCACATGGCGAACCTGTGGGACACCTGGTCGTCCCTGACCGGGTGCGTGCGCACCGGTACCACCGCCCGGACCGGCCCTCCCGGGGGCAAGGTGGAGCACTTCATCGCGGCCATGCACGCCCGGGCCCGCACCGTCGCCGGCGACGCCCTGCGCGTGGTGGGGCACCGGGGGGTGCGGCGGCTGCTGGACGTGGGGGGCGGTCCGGCCACCTTCGCCATCGCCTTCGCCCAGGCCGAGCCCGGACTGCGGGCCGAGGTGCTGGACCTGGGCCCGGTGCTGCCCATCGCCCGGGAGCATATCCGGGAGGCGGGGCTGGAGGACCGGGTTTCGGTGCGCGAGGGCGACCTGCGCAGCGACCCCTTCGGCGAAGGCTACGACCTGGTGCTGGTCTCGGCCATCTGCCACATGCTCGGCGAGGACCAGAACCGGGACCTCCTGGCCCGCTGCGCCAGGGCCCTGGCGCCCGGCGGCCGGGTGGCCATCCGCGAGTTCATCCTGGATCCGGACCGGGCCGGGCCGCCCACCGCCGCGATGTTCGCCCTGAACATGCTGGTGGGCACCCCGGGCGGCAACACCTACACCGAGGCCAAGTACCGCTCCTGGCTGGCCCAGGCCGGCTGCTCTCGGATATCCCGGCCCGAGCCCGCCGGGGACTGGATCATCGGGACGCGATAGCCAACAGGATGTGCCCGCCCCGGTCGGGCAGGGCATCCTCCCTGGCCCCGAGGAAACGTTCGCGCATCAGCGCAGGTCCGAGATCTTCAACCACGCGCAGGCCCAGGGCGGTCAATCGGGCGTGCAGATCATGGGTTTCAAAATGGCTTCTGAGGCTCTCGCCGACGGAGGCGACCCGCTGGGCCAGTGCCTCCCGGTCCGCCGCCCATGGGTCCGGACCCGGGGAAACCGCGGGATTGCCGTAGTCGAACACCACCCGCGCGCCTCCCGGCAGCGAGGCGATGCAGCCCAGGGTCGAGAAGATGGCCTCTTCCGTGAGATAGGGCACGACCCCCAGCCAGGAGAAGAACGACGCCTGCCCGGGATCGAACCCGCAGCGGACCAGCCCGTCCGCCAGGGCCTCCCGCTCGAAATCCACCGGGACATAGGTGAGGTTTCCGGGGATCGGGATCCCCGCCGCGGCGAGCCGTTCCCGCTTCCAGGCCTGGGTCGACGGGTGGTCCACCTCGAACATGCGCAACCTCTCCCCCAGGGGGTTCCGGTAGGCGTAGGTGTCGAGACCGGCGCCAAGCACCACCAGCTGCCGGACGCCCTGTTCGAAGCATTGCCCCAGGGCATCCTCCGCGAATCGGGACCGGAGGGCGATGAACAGGCGCAGCCTGCCCTTGGCCGGATCCAGCCCGGCGGCGCGCACCGCGGCTTCGCCAGCCGGGCCCAGGATCCTCAGCGCCAGCGGATCGGAA
This sequence comes from Holophagaceae bacterium, assembly GCA_003165415.1. Lineage (GTDB taxonomy): Bacteria > Acidobacteriota > Holophagae > Holophagales > Holophagaceae > Mesoterricola. Next base: position 7,871 of record PLUC01000094.1, on the reverse strand, counting down.
AACAGGCGGCCGCCTTCCAGCACCTGGTGCGCGGCGCGCTGGACGGCGGCGCCCATGGCGGTCCGGCTGGGCTGTCCTGGCTGCATCTGAAAAGAATATTAGAGTTTGAACTTTCCCACCAGCCGGCTCAGGTCCTCGGCCAGGGCGGCGTGGTCGGCGGTGGTCCGGCTCACTTCGGTGATGGTGGCGGCGGTCTGTTCCGTGGCCGCGGAGACTTCCTGGGTCCGGCCAGTGATGGCGAAGACATCCCGGTCCACCGCGGCGGTGGCCTGGGCCTGCTGTTCGGTGGCGGCCTTGACCTTGTCCAGGCGCTCGGCGAGCCGGCTCACCTGTTCGTGGATGGCGCGCAGGACCTGGACCGTCTCCAGCACGGTGGCCTTGCCCTCAGCTCCGGCTTCCTCCGCGGTCAGGGTAGATCCGAGCCGGTCCTCCCGGGTGCTGAACTTCACCACCCCGGCCGGGTCGGTGAGATAGAGGGTGAGGTCCTGGTTGAGGTTCCGCGCCTTCCGGAACACCCCGCGCATCTCCTCCACGTCCCCCCGGAGCATGGTTCCATCCATGGCCAGGGACAGCATCCCGGAGGCATTCCTGCCCGTCAGGGTGATCCTGGCCGTGGCCTCTTTGCGCTGCCAGAAGAAGCCCACCAGGAACAGCACGGTGAAGACCAGGATGGTGATGAGGGAAGCCAGGCCCAGCACCTTGCCGCCGATGGATTGGAACAGACCCTTGGTTTTCATGGGTGCCCTTGGGATGAGGGGGTGGTGGATAATCAGGTTATATATTTATTCCAAACTAGTGCACCAGCCCCATTTCCGCCAAGATAAATGGTTGTAAAAACGGCGGGGCCAAATCCTGTTTTTTCAGACCTTCCGCGTCTCCGCCACGCAGGAGAACGCCCGGCTGGTCACGTCCGTCCATGCGGGCGCGCCCCACCACCGCGATGTTCCGGAACGGGCCGCGGGGCGAAACGGTGGATAAAAAGTAGTCTCCGGGCCCCTTTGCCACCCCCTCCCCCGGCCGGGTCCAGCTAAGTCGAACCGACGCCGGGGAAAGAAACGATTGAAAAGATCCTGGCGGTTCCCATCCTGGCCGTCATGCGACCTCCCGCCGGGCTGTCCCGGCCCACCCCTTCCCAACGGTTTCCGGTCCCAAGGTTCCGGGCGGGCTTCTCCCTGGTGGAGTTCCTCCTGGTGGCCTTCATCCTGGCCGTGGGCCTGCTGGGGCTCGGCGCCATGCAGGTGGCCGCGCTGCGGGGGCTCGCCGGAACCCGCACCCGCCTGGCCGCGGCGGCCCTGGCCGACAACGCGCTGGAGGAGATGGCGGCCGGGCCGGGACCGGCGCCCGCCGCCAGGGGCGGGCCGTGGGTGGGGCGGTTCGACCGGAACGGCCAGCCCGCCACCTCGGCCTCCGCCTTCTTCACGGTGACCGTGACCCGGTCCGCCCCCGATGCCCCCGTTGCCCCCGCCCAGGCCCGCGCCTACCGGGCCACCGTGACCTGGGTGGAGGACGCCCGCTCCCCGCCGGGCCGCGTCACCTTGATCCGGCTGAGGTTCCCTTGAAGAGGACCTCCGGTTTTTCGCTGCTGGAGCTTATGGTGGCCTTGCTGTTCATGGGCCTCCTGCTGTCCGGGATGATCCGGGTCTATGTGGCCGCCCTGAAGGGCTGGAACCGGGTCAACGAGTCCCTGACCGCCCAGCGGGCGCTGCGCTGGGCCATGGACCGGGTCGCGGAGGATCTGCGGATGATGGGCTACCTGTTCCCGCCCCCGGAGCTCCGCTCCCTGGAGGTGGCCGCCAGCGCCGATCCCACGCTGCAAAGCTCCTTCATGCTGGTCCCCGGCCGGCCCGGGGGCGGAACGGAGGACGAGCTGAGCTTCGTCATGGACCTGCCGGTTCCGGTCCAGGCGGTGCTGGAACGGGCCATCGCCGGCAGCGGGCCGGAAGGGCGGACCGGGCCCGGGGCTCCGGCCGAGGTGCGGGTGCGTCCGGCCAGGAAGCTGCGCCTGCAGGCCGGAGACCTGTTCCTGGTGGCCGGTGACCGGTTCGAATTCGCCCAGGTGGCGGTCCCGGTGGAGCTCCCGGCCGCCCGGGCAGGACCGGTGGCGGTGGTTCACGCCGACGGCGCCGGCGGCGCCGCCTTCGCCTTCCCCCATGGCGCCGGCGCGCCGGTCCAGGTGGTCCGCCCCCTGCGGGTGGTGCGCTACGCGGTGGTGCCTCTGCCCCTGGAGTCCGGGCCTGGGCCGGTCCCGTGCTTGGTGCGGTTCGAGACGGCCTACCCCAGGGACCGGGCGGTGCCCGCCTGGGGGCGGCTGCTGAAATCCGCCGGAAGCCACGAGGTGGTGGCCGCGAATGTCACCAGGTTCCGGGTGGACTTCACCCCCGACCAGGTCTTCCCGGGGATCCGGGGCGCCGACTACCGGTCCACGGTCGGCAACCTCAACGCCCGTCTCAAGGCCTGCCACGGCCGGGACGGGGCGGCCACCGACCCCCTGGACCCGTTCTGGTTCCGCAGGTTCGGGGGCCTGATCAAGGTGGACCTGGAAATCGGGAGCCCGGTGCCGCGGGAGGAGTACGCCCCCCCCGGCGCGGCGCCCGGATGCCGGCGGCAGCTCCTGCGCGGCCAGACGCTGCTGCTGGCGCCCAGGAACTTCGGGCTGTGAAAGGGGGGATGGCCATCCTGGCGGCCTTCCTGCTGCTGATGCTCATGGCCGCGGCGGCGTTCGCCGCCATGGGCAACCTGCGGCGGGAGTTGGCCCTGGGCGGCGAGGCGCTGCTGGGGGCCAAGGCGGCCTCCGCCGCGGAATCAGGTCTGGCATGGTTCCTGGCCCGGTCCGCCGGGGATCCCGGGCTCTCCCTGCCCACCGGTGCCGGGGAGGGGTGGCGCCTGGCTCCGCCCCCGGGGTTGCTGGCGGAACCTTGGGATGCCTTCCTCCAGCAGGACTTCGAGGTGCGGATCCGGCCCCTGGGCGCATTGCCCCGGGCGGGCGGTGAGGCCGAAGGCTCTGCGGCGGACCAGCTCTGGCAGGTGACCGCCACCGGCCGCTGCGGGATCAAGGGCCAGAGCCACGGCGGCTTCATCCAGGTCCGGGAACTGCTGGTGGCATCGCCCCCGGCCGGCGGGGATCCCCCCCAGGGCCTGCGGGTCCTGGCCTGGGCCGCGAAGGTTCCAAATTAATGACAAAGAGGAAGCCAGAACCGGTCCGGCGGGGCGGCCGATGGCACGGATGCCAATATTTCCGACCGTTTAGGTGCAATATCTTGTTAGGCTCATAGGGTGGAGCATGGTCAACCTGAAGCCTTGAAATTGATTCCGAAGAAGCGGTTCGGCCAGCATTTTCTTATCCAGAAATCGGCGATCCGGACCATCGCGGAGGCCGCCCTGGCGGCCAAGGCTCCCCACCTGCTGGAGATCGGCCCGGGGCCCGGGGTCCTCACCGAGCCGCTGCTGGCGGATGGCCGCCCGCTGTGGGCCGTGGACCTGGATCCGGACGCCATCGCCGTCCTGGCCCAGCGGTTCCAGGGCGTGCCGCACTTCCACCCGGTGCTGGGGGACGCGGTTCTGGCGCCGCTGGATTTTGGCGGCCCGTTCAGCGTGGTGGGCAACCTCCCCTACAACGCCGCCACGGCGATCCTCACGCGCTTCCTGGTTGCGGACATCCCCTGGGAACGGATGGTGTTCATGTTCCAGCTGGAGGTGGGCCAGAAGCTCCTGGGCCGGCCCGGCGAAAAGGAATACGGTCCCCTGTCCATCCTCGCCCAGCTCTGCTGCCGCCTCACCCGGCTCCTGAAGCTGGGGCCGGGCGCCTTCCGGCCCGCCCCCAAGGTGGATTCCGCCGTCCTACTGTTCGAGCCCAGGGCGGATGCCGTGCCCAGGGCTCAGCGCAGGGCCCTCCTGGCCTTCCTGCACACCAGCTTCGGCCACCGCCGCAAGACCCTGGCCAACAACTGGCAGGTCCGCTTCACCCCCGACCAGGCCCGGAGCCTCCTGGCGGCCTCCGCCCTGGCGCCGGCCATCCGCGCTGAGGCCGTGCCCCCCGCCGCCTGGCCTGACCTCTTCAACCTGTCCCGAACTTTCGCAACCCCGTCCTGAGCGAGCCCCGCATGCAGATCACCTCCCCCCCCTTTGAACGCTGGCAGGAACTGCCCGGCCCCGATGAACTGCGCCTGATCCCCATCGGCGGCCTGGGCGAGTTCGGCATGAACGCCCTGGTGGTGCACACCGCCAAGAGCCTTTTCCTCATCGACTGCGGCCAGCTGTTCCCGTCCGAGGACCAGCCCGGCATCGACAGCATCGTTCCGGACTTCGCCTACCTGGAGGCCTTCTCCGAGCGCATCGACGCGGTGCTGCTCACCCACGGGCACGAGGACCACCTGGGCGCGCTGCCCTATTTCCTGGAGCGCTGGCCGGTGCCGGTGTACGGCACGGCCTTCACCATGGGGCTCCTGGAAGGCAAGCTCAAGGAGTTCAACCTGTGGAGCCCGCGGCACATGCACGTGGTGGACGACTACGCGCGCCTGCCCGTCGGCGGCGGCGAGATCCAGGCGGAGTGGATTCCGGTCACCCACAGCATTCCCCACGCCTGCTCCATCGCCCTGCACACCCCCTGGGGCGTGGTGGTCCACACCGGCGACTACAAGCTGGACCCCACCCCGGTGGACGGCCGGCTCACCGGCACGGCACGGCTCAAGGAGCTGGGCGAGGCCGGGGTGGCGGTGCTGCTGTCGGACTCCACCAACATCCTGAAGACCACCCCCACCCCCAGCGAACAGCTCTGCCGGGAAGGGCTGCGCGACGCCTTCCACAAGACCAAGGGCAAGCTGTTCATCGCCACCTTCAGCTCCAACATCCACCGCATCCAGACCGTCCTGGACCTGGCTTTCGAAGAGAAGCGCAAGGTCTGCCTGCTGGGGCGGTCCATGGAGCGCAACGTGACCGTGGCCAGGGGCCTGAAATGCCTGGCCCTGCCGGACGACCTGTTCATCGACGCCAAGGAGGTGTCCATGTTCCCCCCCAAGCAGGTGGTGGTGCTGTGCACCGGCACCCAGGGGGAGGAGATGAGCGCCCTGTCCCGGGTCCTGCGGGGCGAGATCAAGGGGCTGAAGATGGTGGACGGCGACCGGCTGGTGCTCAGCTCCCGCTCCATCCCCGGCAACGAGGTGGGCATCTCGCGCATGCTGGACACCGCCGCCCGCCTGGGCGCGGAGACCACCCTCGAAGGGCTGGGCGCCATCCACGCCACCGGCCACGGCCACCGGGAGGATTCGGCCGAGATGATCCGCATGGTGCGCCCCCGCTACATGGCCCCGGTGCACGGCACCTACCGGAACCTCAAATGCCATGGCCAGCTGGCCCAGTCCCTGGGCTGGAGCAAGGACCGGATCCTGTTCCTGGACGGGGGCGAGTGCCTGCAGCTGCACCGGGACGGGTCGGCCAACCTGGCCGGCAGCGTGCCCGTAGGAAAGTGCTTCGTGGACCAGGGGGTCGACCACATGGTGGACGCCCGGGTCATCCACGACCGGCTGATCCTGCAGGAGGACGGCATCGTGGTGGCCACCCTGCAGGTGGACCCGTCCACCGGCGAACTGGCCGGGGATCCCAGCATCCTCACCCGGGGCTTCGTGGTGCTGTCCGACGACCAGGCCTATGGCGAACTGCTGCGGGAGACGGTGCGCACCGCGTTCGAGGCAGCGCCTTTGGAAATCCGCAAGAACAAGGATCTCCTCATCGAACTTCTGCGCCAGTCCCTGCGCCGCATCATCCGCAAGACCACCCAGACCCGGCCGGTGGTGGTGCCCATGATCCTGGATTCGATGCCCACCGCGTGAAACCCGGGACCCTGTTCATGACCGCCATTGATTATGGGATCATCATCAAATGATCACTCTGCTCATCATCCGCCACGGCATAGCCGAAAACCCCCGACCCGGCCTGCGCGACTCCGACCGGGCCCTGACCGTCGAAGGCTGGGACAAGACCCGCGCCGCCATGCGCGGGCTGGTCCTGCGCGGCTACGTCCCGAAGCGGGGCATCGCCAGCCCCTACCGCCGGGCCGCCGAGAGCCTGGCCTGCCTGCGGGAGGCCACCGCCGAGGGCTTCCCGGTGGCCTGCTGGGAGGGCCTGGAGCCCGACGCGAGCCCGGCGGAGGCCCGAGAGTGGCTGCAGGGCCTGATGCTGGAGGCCCAGCCCTTCGACACCATCGCCCTGGTGGGCCACCAGCCCTTCCTTTCGGACCTGATCCGCGGCCTCACCGGCAGCGACCTGGAGATGAAGAAGGCCAGCTGCGCCGTCCTGCACTGGAGCGGCGGGCGGTTCGAGCTGGCCACCCACTTCACGCCCGGCCAGCTGCGGGGCGAGGTGTGACCGGTTCCGGCCACCGGCCGTCCTGGGCCGCGCTGCCCGGCGGGGTGAAGCTGCACTACCGCATCCAGGGCCAGCCGGGCGCCCCCTGGATGGTCCTGCTCAACGGGCTGCTGTCCGACACCACCATGTGGGCGGGGGCCCTGCCGGGCCTCACCGCCCGGCACCGGGTGCTGACCTTCGACAGCCGGGGCCAGGGGCGGTCCGATGCCCCCCCGGAGGGACCGTACCCTGTGCCGCTGCTGGCCGGGGAGGCCTGGGAGCTGCTGGAGGTCCTGGGCATCAGGGACCCTTGGCTGGTGGGGTTGTCCAACGGCAGCGCCATGGCCCTGGAGCTGCTGGCCGCCCATCCCGGCGCCTTCCCGGGGGCCGTGCTCACCAGCTCGGTGCCCCGCATCGACTTCGCCATGGCGCTCCGCCTGCGCCACTGGCTGCGCTGTCTGGAGCTGGGCGGCCCCGGCCTGCAGTTCGAGGCCGCCGCCCCGTTCCTGTGGGGGGACGCCTTCCTGGTGCAGCGCTATCCCCTCCTCAAGGACTATTTTCTGAAACAGAAATATATGAATGAACCTTTCCATGGCTCGCGCCATCAAATAGAAGGCGTTCTGCAATGGGACATCCGCTCAAAATTGGGTGCTATTCAAGATCCGGTGCTGTTGCTGGCCGGAGCCGAGGATCTGCTGACGCCAGTATGGAAGTGCCTGGAGACCGCCCAACTGATAGCCCACTCCCGGTTCGAGGTCGTTCCCGGGGTCGGTCATGCGTTCCCGGTGGAAAATCCAAGGGCCTTTTCAGAGAGGGTTGTGAAATTCACCGCAATATGAATAGCTAAAGATGGAAATTCCGATGGCGCGACCTTAAACTTTGAGTTATCATTTTCGATCCCAAAGCCCTCAACCTGACACCATCCCCCCCGAGGGAATATCTATGCTAATTGAAACCCAAGCCCCTGCCGTTCTGAGCCTCCAGGACCTGAAGGAGCAGTCCATCGGCCGGCTTGCGGAAATGGCCAAAGCCTACGGGATCGAAAGTCCCTTGTCCATGCGCAAGCAGGAGCTGATCTTCCGCCTGCTGGAGGCCCAGGCCCAGCGTGAGGGGCTGTTCTTCGCCGAAGGCGTGCTGGAAGTCCTGCCCGAGAGTTTCGGCTTCCTGCGGGCCCCGGAGCACAACTATCTGGCCGGTTCCGATGACATCTACGTCTCCCCGAGCCAGATCCGCAAATTCAACCTGAGATCCGGCGACACCCTGTCGGGCATGATCCGGCCGCCCAAGAACGAAGAGAAATTCTTCGCCATGCTGCGCATCGACGCCATCAACTTCGATCCGCCCGGCAGCGCCAAGGACCGGGTCCACTTCGACAACCTCATTCCGCTCTACCCCACCAGCATGCTGAAGATGGAGCGGGATCCCCAGGAGCTGTCCACCCGGGTGATGGACCTCATGACCCCCCTGGGCAAGGGCCAGCGCGCCCTCATCGTCGCCCCGCCCCGCACGGGCAAGACCGTGCTCATGCAGAA
>PLUC01000041.1 GCA_003165415.1 Holophagaceae bacterium | reverse complement strand
ATGGACGGGGATAAAAAAAAATGGATAAAAACTGAAATGCCTTAACCAAGCAGGGCTGGTACGGCTGGTGGTTGGAACCCAAAAGCAATGTTATTTAAGAATCGATCGACTAGGGCTATTTTGGCTATTCTTCCCAATTCCAGGCTGCTGCAATGCCACACGGGCAGCTTCGACCCCCTCTCTTGTGCAACTTTTCGGGTTACACTTCGGCCTTCTGCCTGTTCTTCAGGTCGGCGGGGTTCGACAGGCTGATCGAGGGTGGGTGCCATTCACTACAGGTCACGCACCTTCGATCTTCAGCGGTGTCACCTTCGGGGCATCCATCAGCCCCAGCTTCGGCATCAAGGTCCGGATGGACTCGGCCATGGCGTTCGGGGCAAGGTGGCCATAGTGCTTCTCAATCATACGGGTGGCCATCTGTCTGCTTACCCGGCTCCTACACCACCTTGGACTCTGTCGGTCATGCCGATAAAAAACAACCCCCGCCTATGATCTGCGGGGGTTTTTGTTGGTGCAACCGGCGCGACTCGAACGCGCGACCTTTGGCTTCGGAGGCCAACGCTCTATCCAACTGAGCTACGGATGCTGGGGTGCCTGCTGCCCGGGCCGCTGCCTTTCGGAGCTCCCTGGTTCCCAGATTCTGCCACGAAACCGGGTTTGCTGGCCACCGATTCTTGGTCAGCCCCTGGCTGTGAACTCGCCACGGACCCGCGCCCCGATCCCGCGCAGCCGCTCGCAGGGCTCGTTGGCGTAGACGAAGCGCAGGTAGCGGGCTGTGCCGGCCGAGCCCCAGCCGGCCATGGGGGTCGCGGCGATCCTGGCGCCGGCGAGCAGCCGGGCCGAGGCCTGCTCGCCGGTCAGACCGAGGGGAGCGCAGTCCAGCAGCATGGACCAGCCCCCGTGCGGCGGGATGCAGCCCAGGCCGGCCAGTTCCGCCAGCAGCAGGTCCCTCCGCCGCTGCCATTCGGCCGCGGCTTCGGCCACGTCGGTGCCGGGCGCTTCCAGGGCCGCGGCCACCCCGGGCATGGCGATCCCCACCTGGCAGACCACGTTGGCCATGCCCACCAGGCCCACGTCGGCCATGAACTCCTCCGGGCCCACCACCCAGCCCACGCGCCAGCCGATCATCCGCAGTTCCTTGGAGGCGGCGCCGATGGTGAGGGTCCGCTGGGCCATGCCGGGCAGGGAGGCCGGATGGATGACCTCGCGGCCGTCGAACAGGATCCGCTCCATGGCGGCGTCGTAGATCATGATCAGGTCGCGCTCGACGCAGGCCGCCGCCACCGCCGACCATTCCTCCGCGGTGAGCACGCAGCCGGTGGGCATGGAGGGGCTCATCATCAGCACCGCCCGGACTCCGGGGGCGGTCACGGCCGCCCGGAAGGCGTCCAGGTCCAGCCGCCAACCCTCCGCTCCCGGCACGAGCCGCGCCAGCCGGGGCACCGCCCCCGCCAGCCGCACCCGGTTGAGCAGTCCGGCGTAGATGGGGTCGGTGAGCACCACTTCGTCGCCCGGGTCCAGGGTGGCCAGGAGCACGTTGAGGATGCCGCTGAGCCCGCCCGCCGAGATGGCGCAGGCCCGCCGCCAGTCATAGGCGACCCCGCTCTGGCGTGAGACGTGGGCGGCCGCGGCCTGTCTCAGCCGGTCCTGGCCCAGGAAGGGCAGGTAGCTGTTGGCGGTGTCCTCGTCGATGGCGCGCCGGGTCGCCTCCAGCGCCCCCGGCCAGGGGCGGAGGTCGGTGTCCAGGTTTTCCAGGCGCAGGATGGAAGGGTCGGCCATGGCGTCTGCGGCGTTGCCCAATCGGTCAACGCCGATGCCGGGAATGTGCTTGAGCCGTTCCGGTCGCTTGAACATTCAGCCATCTCCGCGTTCCTATATGATAGGTGAGTCTCTGGAGCCATGGCCATGACCGAACGGGAAACACTGCAGCACCGCATGTTCGCAAGCGCGGAGGACCGGGGCCTGTTCGAACTGGCGAGGACCCAGGCCTGCGATTACATGGACGGTGTCCGGGACCAGCCCGTGTTCCCGGGGCCTGCCGCCCTGGCGGGCCTCGCGGGTTTCGACGAGGCGCTGCCGGAGGGGCCCTGCGAGCCTTCGGCCATGCTGCGCCAGCTCCATGAGCTCGGCTCGCCCGCCACGACGGCGAGTACGGGGGGGCGCTACTTCGGCCTGGTGGTCGGCGGGGTGTTCCCGCCGGTGGTGGCGGCCAAGTGGCTGGCGGACGCCTGGGACCAGTGCGCCGCCCTGCACGCCTCGTCGCCGGTGGCCTCGAAGCTGGAAGCGGTGTGCGAGCGGTGGCTGATGGACCTGCTGGGGTTGCCCCCGGGGTGCGTGGCGGGCCTGGTGGGCGGAACCTCCACCGCCACCGCGGTGGGGCTCGCCGCGGCCCGCCATGAGCTCTTGCGCAGGCAGGGATGGGACGTCAATGCGGACGGCCTGTTCGGGGCTCCGCCCATCCGGGTGGTGATCGGGGCGGAGGCCCACGGCACCGTGTTCAAGGCGCTGGCCTTGCTGGGGCTGGGCCGGGAACGGGTGGAGCGGGTGCCGGTGGACGGCCAGGGGCGGATGATCGCCGCCGCCATGCCCGCGCTGGATGAGCGCACGCTGGTCTTCGCCCAGGCCGGGAACGTGAACACCGGAGCCTTCGATCCCTTCGGGGAGATCTGCGACCGGGCCGCCGCCGCGGGCGCCTGGGTGCACGTGGACGGCGCCTTCGGCCTGTGGGCCGCCGCCTCCCCGCGCCTGCGCCATCTGGTGAAGGGCGCGGAGCGGGCCGACTCCTGGTCGGTGGATGCCCACAAGACCCTGAACGCTCCCTACGAATGCGGCATCATCCTCTGCCGGCATCCCCAGGCCACCGTCGCGGCCATGCAGAACACCGGCGCCTACATCGTCTTCAGCGAACAGCGCGACGGCATGCTGTACACGCCGGAAATGTCCCGCCGCGGCCGCGGCATCGAACTGTGGGCGACCCTCAAGACCCTTGGCCGCGCCGGGGTGGCCGAACTGGTGGAGGGCCTGTGCGACCGGGCCAGGCAGGCCTCCGGGCTGCTGAAGGACGCGGGCTTCCGCATCCTGAACGACGTGGTGTTCAACCAGGTCCTGGTGGCCTGCGGCACCCGGGAACAGACGCTCGCCACCATGGAGAGCCTGCAGGCCTCCGGCGAATGCTGGTGCGGCGGCAGCAGCTGGCAGGGGGAGACAGCCATCCGGCTGAGCGTGTGCTCCTGGGCCACCACCGCCCAGGACATCGAACGCACCGTCGCGGCGTTCGTCAAGGCCCGGGACTAAGATCCTTGCGCCATCTTGGCCGCTCCCGGCGGCCTAGTCCATGGCCCTGGGCTCCCGGTTCCCCTGGCTCGCGAAGAAGTACGCCTGGATGTAGCGCTGCTGCAACTCGAAGGACCAGTGCACATCCCGCAGGTAGGCCGCGGCCTCGCCGATGGCGCCGGCCTCCAGGAGCCGGAGCAGGGTCTCATGCTCGTTGCGGATGGAGTCTTCCTCCCAGGCCTTGACGAAGCCTTCCCGCCGCGGCCAGTCGTAGAGCCGCTGCTTCAGGGAGCGGATGGTGCCGAGCAGGTACTGGTTGTCGCTCCGGCCCAAATAGACTTCGTGGAAGGCCGTGTTGAGCTCGTAGTAGAGGCTGAAGTCGCAGGCGGCGACGGCTTCCTGCATGGCGGCGTTGAGCTGGTGCATGCGCTCGATGTCCGCCGCGCCCAGACTGTTCCCGACCCGGCCCATGGTGGCCGCCTCCAGGGCGCCGATGATCTCGAAGAAGTGGCGGATGTCGTCGATGGACAAGGGGTTCAGCCGGAAACCCTTGCGCGGCAGGATGGTGACGAAGCCCTGGGATTCCAGGTGGAGCAGGGCCTCCCGCAGGGGGGTGCGGCTCACCTTGAGCCGCGCGGCCAGCTGGTTCACGTCCAGAAACGAGCCGGGCTGCAACCCGCCGCGGCTCATCTCGTTGCGCAGGTGGTCGTACACTTCCTGGCGCAGGGAGTGGGACGGCGCACCTGGGGCGGGGATTTGCGGGGGTTCCATGGCTGGATCCATTACAGCGATGCGGGGGGGTGCCCGCAAGGGTTTTCACCTCTGGATGATATATCACGGCCTGCGTTTGATATATCATGCGGGCCGAAAATCCGGCGCTAAGCTTCTTCTGTGGCCGGTTCAAGGCACGCCAATGGGGAGTGGTCTAAACGGTAGGACAACGGGATCTACTCCCGTCAGATGAAGGTTCGAATCCTTCCTCCCCAACCAATGAAAAAGGCCCGGCAGCACGAGGGCCTTTTTCCGTAAGTGAGGTTTGTCCAAGAAAAGGAGTGGCCATGCTCGAAAGGCTGGATTACCAGGCGGTCGGCTTGATCTCCGGACTGGAAGTCCATCAGCAGCTTCTCACCCGGGAGAAGCTCTTCTGCCATTGTCCGGCGGGGCTGTACACCGAGGACCACGACGGCGAGGTGCTGCGCCACATGCGCCCCACCCTCTCCGAACTGGGCGTGTACGACGGCACCGCGCTCATGGAGTTCAAGACCAAGAAGGAGATTGTCTACCTCCTGAACCAGAAGAACACCTGCACCTACGAACTGGACGACACGCCGCCGTTCCTGGTCAACCAGGAGGCCATCGACATCTCCATCGAGCTCTGCCTGTCCATGGGCATGGACATCATCGACGAAATCCACATCGCCCGGAAGCAGTACCTGGACGGCAGCATCCCCACCGGCTTCCAGCGCACCGCCATCGTCGGCATGAACGGCAGCCTGCCCTTCAAGGGGCGGGACCTCACCGTGACCCATGTGTCCATCGAGGAGGACTCCTGCCGGGAAGTGGAGGACAAGGGCCACCGCATCATCTGGCGCACGGACCGTCTGGGCATGCCGCTCACGGAAACCGTCACCGGGCCCGAGCTGGTCACCCCCCAGGAAGTGCGGGACGCCATCCTGCTCTGCGGCATGGTGGCCCGCAACACCGGCCGGGTGCGCACCGGCATCGGCGCCAGCCGCCAGGACGTGAACGTGAGTGTGCGGGGCGGGGACCGGGTGGAGATCAAGGGCGTGCCCAAGGCCGGCTACGCCATGAAGCTGGTGCACAACGAGGGCATCCGCCAGGTGAACCTGCTGCGTTTCCGCGATGAGCTGCACAGGCGGGGGATGCGCGAGCCCGGGGACATCCGGATCACCGCCGTGGACGTGTCCGAGATCTTCGAGGGGGTGGAGCTGGGCTTCACCCAGAACACCCTCCGGGGCGGCGGCCGGGTCTTCGGGGTGAAACTGGAGGGCGGCCGGGGCCTGGCCCAGTTCCCCACCCAGCCCGACACCACCTTCCTGGACGAACTGTCCGGGCGGATCCGGGTCATCGCCTGCCTGGACGACGCCCCCATCGTGCTCAGCGGGCACGTGATGCCCGAGTTCCCCGGCAAGCACAAGATCATGGACCGCCTGCGCCGCCGGCTGCGCCTGGGGGAGAACGACGACTTCTACATCGTGTCCGGACCCGAGGCGGACTGCCGCACCGCGGCCGAGGAGATCCGCCTGCGCTTCGTGGACGCCCAGAAGGGCGTGCCCCAGGAGACCCGCCAGGCCCTGGCCGGCGGCTTCACCACCTTCGAGCGGATCCTGCCCGGTCCGGACCGGATGTACCCGGACACCGATTCCCCGCCCACCCGGGTCACCGCGGAGCGGGTGGCCCAGGCCCGGGAGCGCCTGCGCCCCGCCCCCTGGGAGCGGTTCCGGCAGTTCGGCGCCTGGCAGGTGCCGCCGGAAACAACGGAATACCTCATCCGCCGCGGCGGCATGGCCATCGTGGACGCCGTGGTGGAACACACCGGCGTCGACGGCCTGGTGGCCGCCATCGAGCTGGGCCAGAGGGCCAAGTCCCTGTCCCGCAAAGGCATCCCCATCGAGCGCCTGGGCGCTCCGGAGTGGGTGGAGATCTTCGACCTCTACACCGGCGGGCAGGTCCCCCGGGAGGCCATCCACGTCCTGGCCGGCCACATGGCGCTTCATCCCGGCACCGGCGCCGCCGCGGCCATGGCCCATCTGGGCATCGGCATCCAGCCCAGGGAGCAGTGGTCCCTGGAGATCCCCGGCCTGTCCATGGAGGAATACCGCGCCGACCTGGGCGATTGCGACGGCAAGCGCCTGCGCTTCCTGGCGGGCAAGGCCATGCGCCTGCTCAGGGGCAAGGCCCCGGCCCGGGAGGTGGCGGAGTTCCTGAGGACCAGTCTTTGCCAGGAGGCCGGACGATGAGCGCGACCATCCCCATCCAGGAACGGGAAGACCGCTTCCAGGGCTACCGCGGCCCGGCCCGGCAGGCGCTGGAGGATTTCGCCATCGGCGTGTGGAGCGAAGTGGAAGTGGTCAACGACCGCGGCTCCCTGTTCAAGGGCGTCGTGCTGCCGCGCAGCGAGACCTTCGACGATCTGCACGTGGTCATCAAGCTGTTCAACGGCTACAACGTCGGGGTGGCGGCCGACCGCATCACCGAAGCCCGGGAATGCGGCTACAAGAAGGCCGTCTACAAGATTCCCGAAAAGGCCTTCCCGGTGAACGCCCGCATGAAGAGTGTCACCCTGCTGGGCACCGGCGGCACCATCGCCTCCCGCCTGGACTACCGCTCCGGCGCGGTGATCCCGGCCTTCACCCCGGGCGAGCTGTACGGCGCGGTGCCGGAACTGGCCGACATCGCCAACATGGACACCAAGAAGCTGTTCGGGGTGTTCAGCGAGAACATGGGCCCCGAGCAGTACAAGGCCCTGGCCAAGGCCATCGGCGAGGAGATCGCCCGCGGGGTGGACGGCATCGTCATCGGCCACGGCACCGACACCATGAGCCACACCGGGGCGATCCTGAGCTTCATGGTGCAGAACTCCCCGGTGCCCATCGTCCTGGTGGGCAGCCAGCGCTCCTCGGACCGGCCTTCGTCGGACGCCGCGCTGAACCTCATGAACGGCGTGCGCACCGCCGCCGAATGCGACATCGCCGAAGTGATGCTGTGCATGTTCGGGCCCACCTCCGACAACTACGACCTGCTGCACCGGGGCACCCGCTGCCGGAAGATGCACTCCAGCTACCGCAGCACCTTCCGCACCATCGGCGCCACCCCCCTGGCCACCGTGTCCCGGGAAAAGAACGAGAAGGGCGAGTACTTCTCCTACCTCACCGACGACTTCCTCAAGCGGGACCCCAGCCGCGTCCCCATCATCAACCCGTCCTTCGAGGAGAAGGTCACCATCCAGTACTACTACCCCAACTTCAACCCGGACATCATCGACGGGCTGTCTTCGATGGGCTACCGGGGCCTGGTCATCGCCGGCACCGGCCTGGGCCACATCAACAAGCCGCTCTACCCGGCGGTGAAGCGGGCCATCGACAAGGGCATGACCGTGGTCATGACCGTGCAGACCATCTGGGGCTACGCCCAGATGTACGTCTACGACACCGGCCGGGACCTGCTCAACCTGGGCATCATCCCCATGGACAACATGCTGCCGGAGACCGCCTACATGAAGCTGGCCTGGGTGCTGGGCCAGACCGAGGACCCCAGGCGCATCCGCGAGATGCTGCTCACTCCGGTGAACCACGAGATCACCCCCAGGGAACCCCACAACGGCTACGTGGTGCTCCAGGGTGGCCTGCCCGAGGTTGAAAAATTTATTAGAACCCATTGGAAGTGAAAGTGGGCCGGGCAGGCAAAGCCGTTATCTAGAATTAACCTGAACAGGCAGTTTCGGCCCCGGCATAAGGTCCCTAGATCCAGGTCAACGCCTGCGTTGACCTGGGGGCCTAGCAAAATAACCTGAAATGCACAGGTCATTTCGCAACGGCCCCTAATCGTGAGGCCAAGGCCGATATGCTTGTTCATGGGTGTGATCACCCGCCAAGGAGAGTCATGAGCGCGACCCAGGCCACCATCCTCAACCCCCTGGCAGAGGCCGCCAACGAAGCCATCCGCAAGGACTGCCCGGTGGTGTTCGACCTGCTCAGCGAGCGGGGCAAGCGGTTCTTCTTCCCCACCCAGGGCATCCTCGCCCAGGGCGCCGAAGCCAAGCAGAAGGCCAAGGTCGCCAACGCCACCATCGGCATCGCGGTGGAGCGCGGCGAGCCGGCGCACCTGGCCTGCGTGGACCGCTACTTCAGCGGCCTGACTCCCGGGGAGATCTACGACTACGCCCCCAGCTACGGCAAGCCGGAGCTGCGCCAGGCCTGGGCCCGGAAGCAGCGGCAGGAGACCCCCTCCCTGGGCGGGCAGCTCCTGTCCAACCCGGTGGTCACCAACGCCCTCACCCACGGCCTGTCGGTGGTGGGCGAGCTGTTCCTGGACCCGGGCGACGAGGTGCTCTCCAGCGACCTGCTGTGGGAGAACTACAACCTGGCCTGGGAGACCCGGCTGGGCGCCCACATCAGCTACTTCCCCTTCTTCGACCCGGACCTCACCGGCTACAACCTGGAGGCCTTCACCCAGGCCCTGGCCCAGCGCACCGGCAGGAAGCTGGTGGTCTCCCTCAACTTCCCCAACAACCCTTCGGGCTACACCCCCACCGGGGCCGAGGCCCTGGGCATCGTTGCCGCGCTCACCCGGGCCGCCGAAGCCGGCACCCGGCTGGTGGTGGTGTGCGACGACGCGTACTACGGCATGTTCTTCGATCCGGCCTGCGAACACGAATCCCTGTTCGGCCGGCTGGCCCAGGCCCATCCGAACCTGCTGGCCATCAAGGTGGACGGCGGCACCAAGGAGGCCTTCGTCTGGGGCCTGCGGGTGGGCTTCGTCACCTTCGGCATCCAGAACGGCACCGAGGCCTGCTACAAGGCCCTGGAGGACAAGACCGCCGGGGTGATCCGCTCGGTGGTTTCCAGCTGCACCCAGCCCGGCCAGAGCGTCCTGCTCAAGGTCCTGCAGGATCCCGAGTTCCGTCCCCAGCAGGACGAGAAGATCGCCATGCTGCGCTCCCGGGCCGCGGTGACCGGGGTGGAATGCCGGCGGCCGGAATACGCCGACTGCTGGGACGTGTACCCCTACAACAGCGGCTATTTCATGTGCCTGCGGCTGAAGGGCGCCGACGCCGACCTGGTGCGCCGCAGGCTGCTGGACGAGCACGGGGTCGGCACCATCGCCCTGGGCCCCACCAACCTGCGGGTGGCCTTCTCCTGCCTCACCGAGGAGCAGGTCCCCGGTGTGTTCCGGGCCATCGCCGCGGCGGTGCGCGCCGTTCGCGGGAACTGACATTCCGGAATTTCCCTGTGGTCAGCCGAGGGGAAACGTGATGAATTAGGTGCATGGACACGCATGATTTTCGCCGGCTGGGCCATCAGATGGTGGAGTGGATCGCCTCGTACCGGGAACGGATGGCGGAACTGCCGGTCATGAGCCCGCTCGCCCCCGGCGACGTGAAGCGGCAGCTGCCGGACGCGCCCCCGGCCGTGGGCCGGGGCCTGGACGGGATCCTGGAGGAAATGGACCGGGTGGTCCTGCCGGGAATCACCCACTGGTGCCACCCGGGCTTCTTCGCCTACTTCCCCGCCAACGCCGACCTGGCCTCGGTGCTGGCGGACATGGCCAGCAGCGGGCTGGCGGCCCAGGCCATGAGCTGGCAGACCAGCCCGGCGGCCACCGAAGTGGAGGAGGTGGTCATGGACTGGCTGCGGCAGATGGTGGGCCTGGGCCCCCAGTTCACCGGGGCCATCCAGGACAGCGCCAGCACCTCCACCTTCTGCGCGCTGCTGTGCGCCCGGGAGCGCACCGGGGCCTTCGGCCAGAACCGGGGCGGGATGCAGGCGGAGGCGGCGCCGCTGGTGGTCTACGCCTCGGACCAGGCCCACAGCTCCATCCCCAAGGGGGCCCTGCTGGCCGGGTTCGGAAAGGAGAACCTGCGGCTGATCGCCACCGACGACCGGCACGCCCTGCGCCTGGACCTGCTGCGGGACGCCATCGAGCAGGACCTGGCGGCGGGGCGCAGGCCCTGCGCCATGGTGGCGGCGGTGGGCACCACAGCCACCACCGCCCTGGACCCGGTCAAGGGCATGGCGGAGCTGGCCGGGCGCCACGGCATCTGGCTGCACGTGGACGCGGCCATGGCCGGTTCGGCCATGATCTGCCCCGAGTGCCGGTGGATGTGGGACGGGGTGGAGCAGGCCGATTCAGTGGTCCTGAACCCGCACAAGTGGCTGGGCACGGGGTTCGACCTGAGCGCCTACTTCGTGCGCGATCCCGAGCACCTGATCCGGGTGATGAGCACCAACCCCAGCTACCTGCGCACCGAGCAGGACGGCGAGGTGAAGAACCTGAGGGACTGGGGCATCCCCCTGGGGCGGCGGTTCCGGGCCCTCAAGCTGTGGTTCCTGCTCAAGGACCAGGGGGTGGAGGGGCTCCAGGCCCGGCTGCGGCGGGACCTGGCCAACGCCCAGTGGTTCAGGGCCCGGGTGGAACAGGCCCCGGGCTGGGAGCTCCTGGCGCCGGTGCCCCTGCAGACCATCTGCCTCCGGCACCGGCCGGAGGGCATGGACGACGAGGACAAGCTGGCCGCGCACAACCTGGACCTGGTCCACCGGATCAACCGCTCCGGGCGCTTCTACCTCACCCCGGCGGTGCTCAAGGGCGTCCAGATGGTCCGGGTCTCCATCGGCAGCGAGGCCTCCGAGTTCGGCCACGTGGAGGCGCTCTGGGCGGCCCTGCGCCAGGCCGCGGACGCACGGTGATGGACACGCCCATCTCCGTCAAGCGCCTGCTGGAGCAGGTGAAGGCCCGGCTGGAGCCTGCCTTCCCGGCGGTGTGCGTGGTGGGCGAGGTGTCCAATTTCAGGGGCTCCGGGCGGCACTGGTACTTCACCCTCAAGGAGGAGGGGGCGGCCCTCCAGTGCGCGGTGTGGGCCGGCCAGCAGCGCCTCGTGGGTCACACGCCCAGGGACGGCGAGCGGGTTCAGGTGAAGGGCGCCCTGAACCTGTACGTGGCCGGGGGCAGCCTCACCCTGGCCGTCACCCACTGCCTTCCGGCCGGGGCAGGGGACCTGCAGTCCCGGTTGCGGCAGCTGGAGGCGGAGCTGCGCGGCCAGGGACTGTTCGACCGGCCCAAGCGGCCGCTGCCCCGGTTTCCCCGGCGGATCGGCGTGGTGGCGGCCCTGGGCGGGGCCGCCCTGCGCGACGTGGTGGAGGTCACCGGGCGGCGGGCGCCGGGCATCCACCTGCTGATCTATCCCGCCGCCGCCCAGGGGGAGCGGGCGGTGCCGGAGAACCTGCTGGCCCTGCAGGAGATCCAGGATCCGTTCTGGGACTGCGACGTGATCCTGCTGGTGCGCGGCGGCGGCAGCCTGGAGGACCTCTGGGCCTTCAACGACCCGGCCCTGGTGCGGGCGGTGGCGGAGTGCCGCCTGCCCATCGTCACCGGGGTGGGCCACGAGATCGACACCACCCTGGTGGACCTGGCCGCGGACCTGCGGGCCGCCACCCCCAGCCAGGCGGCGGAGCTGGCCAGCCCCGACAGGCGCCAGCTCATGAGCGAGCTCCGGCACCGGCAGGAGGCCCTGGCGGCGCGCATGGCCTGGCGGCTCCAGGGGCTGGAGTCGACCCTCAACCTGCTCACCGACAGCCGGGGCATGCGCGCCGTGCCGGAGCGGATGGCCCGCGGCGACCAGCGTCTGGCGGCGCTGCGCCACCGCCTGCTGCGCTGCGGGGTGGACGCCCGGGGCGACCGCTTCCGGCTTCTGGCCCAGCGCCTGCACCTGGCCCATCCCCTGCGGCGGCTGGACCAGACCGCGAACCGCATGGACCTCCTGCGCCAGCGCCTGGGACCCGCCCTGGACCGCGCCCTGGGCGCCAAGACCCACCGCCTGGATCTCCTGGCCGCCCGGCTGGGGGCCCTGGACCCCACCGGGCCGCTGGAGCGGGGCTTCGTGCTGGTGCGGGACCTGGACGGGCGTCCCCTTACGAGATCGGCAGAAGCCCCGGCGGCGGCCCGGGTGGAATTGCAGTGGCAGGACGGCCGGCGCCGGGCGGCGCTGGATTCTCAGTAGCCGTAGCATGCAGGTGGATCCCCATTGCTCGGACCACCTTCAGGAAGGTTGCCATCTCAGGGTTGCCCTCTGGCGATAACGCACGGTAGAGGGATTCGCGACTCAGACCCGCCTCCCTGGCGATCTGGGCCATCCCACGGGCCCTTGCGATGGCTCCGAGCGCACTGGTCACAACCTTCGGGTCGCCATCCTCGAGAGCAGCCTCAAGGTAGGCGGCCATGCTTTCCTCGGTCTTGAGGTAGCGCGCGGCGTCATAGGGGCGGGTGACGGTCTTCTTGGGAGTGGTCATCGGGGCTACCTCAACAGTTGCGGGCCAGCTTCAAGGCGGTTTGAATGTCCTTGGCCTGAGTTTTCTTGTCGCCCCCGGCAAGGAGGACAATCAGGGCATTTCCCTGCAGGATGAAATAAACCCGATATCCGGGGCCATAGTCGATCCGGAGTTCTGAGACACCCTCTCCCACCGGCCTCACATCTCCCGGAAGGCCATGAATCAAGCGGTCAATCCGGGCTTGGATCCTGGCCTGAGCTTGAACATCTCTAAGATTGTCGATCCATTTGGCGAACGTGTGGGTTTCATGGACCTCGTACATAGACATAATGTAGCCCATGAGCTACAGCCGTCAAGGATGAAATCCACTACTGAGGAAATCGTCTTTACCCTTAGGGCATCAGCATTCCGCCGTTCACCGACAGCACCTGCCCGGTCATGTAGCCGGCCTCCTCGGAGGCCAGGAACAGCACGGCGTTGGCCACGTCGATGGGGGTGCCCATGCGGCCCAGGGGGATCTGGCGGTTGAACTCGGCCTTCACTTCCTCGCTGAGCACGTCGGTCATGGCGGTGGCGATGTAGCCGGGGGCCACGGCGTTGCAGGTCACGTTGCGGCTGGCGAACTCCCGGGCCACGGTCTTGGTGAGGCCGATGAGGCCGGCCTTGGAGGCCACGTAGTTGCTCTGGCCGGCGTTGCCCATCTGGCCCACCACCGAGGCGATGTTGATCACCCGGCCCCAGCGCTGCTTCATCATGGGCCGGGCGGCGGCCTGGGTAGCCAGCCAGGCGCCCTTGAGGTTGATGTCCAGCACCAGCTCGAACTCCTCCTCCTTCATCTGGATCATGAGCTTGTCCTTGGTGATGCCGGCGTTGTTCACCAGGATGTGCAGGGCGCCGTGGCGCTCGACCACAGTGTTCACCGCCGCGCGCACGCTGTCCCCGTCGCGCATGTCCAGCAGGACATAGTCCGCCTGGTCGCCGTCGGCCTTGATGGCGGCCACCACGTTCTGGAGGTCCCCTTCGGTGGAGGCGAGGGAAGCGCAGACGGCGAACGCGCCTTGCTTGGCCAGCTGGCGGGCGATGGTCTCGCCGATGCCCTGGCTGGCGCCGGTGATCAGGGCGATCTTGCCTTGGAGTGAAAACATGCGGTCTCCGGAAAGGTGGAAATCAGAGTCTACCATCCCGGCGGACCCTGCAATGATGGTGGCAGAGGGTGGTCCCATGCGCTTTCCCGCCTGCCTTGGTCTGGCCTTGTGTCTCGCCATTCCGGTCCCGGCCCAGGAGCCGGCGCCCCAGAGCCCCCGCGACCTGGCGGGGCTGGTGGAGCCGTCCCGGCTGAGCCGGACGGTGGACCGCCTGGCCTCGTTCGGCACCCGCCACACCCTTTCCGACCCGGCCTCGGACCGCCGCGGGATCGGCGCGGCCCGGAGCTGGCTGGCCGGGGAGCTGCAGGCGATCACCCAGCTTCCGGGCTCCCGGCTGGTGGCGTTCGACGACCCGTTCCCCGCCGACCCGGGCCCCCTGCTGCCCAGGCGCATCGACCTGGTCAACCTGGGGGTCCTGCTGCCGGGCACCGATCCGGACCGGACCAAGGAGGCCCTGGTGGTGACGGCCCACTATGACAGCCGGGCCTACGACGTGCTGGACGGCTCGGCCGACGCGCCCGGGGCGGTGGACAACGCCAGCGGCGTGGCCCTGGTGCTGGAGATGGCCACGGTGCTGGCGGCGGAGAAGCCCGCCATCAGCATCTATTTCGTGGCCACCGCCGGAGGCGCGCAGGGCCTGCTGGGCAGCGTCCGCCTGGCCAGCAGGCTCAAGGCCGAAAAGATCGACGTCATCGGCATGGTGGCCGCCGATTGCGTGGGCAACATCACCGGTCCCGAGGGCAACAAATACGGTGGGGGCATGCGCCTGTTCTCGGACGGCGTGCCCGTTCAGGAGACCGAGGGCCCCAGGCGCCTGCGGGAACTGCTCGGCACCGAGAACGACGGGGCCAGCCGGGAACTGGCCCGGTATCTGAAGCGCTGCGGCGAGCGCTACGTGGAGAACCTGGAGTGCATGGTCATGTTGCGCCGGGACCGCCTGGGCCACGCCGGGGAACAGACCGCCTTCACCCGTGAGGGCTTCCCGGGGGTGCGGGCCTCCGAACTGATCGACCCCTTCGACCGCCTGGGCGAGACCGCCCGCCCCGGCGCCGGCTACCGCCACGGCGACACCCCCGCCTTCTTCGATCCCGGCTACTGCGCCAAGATCACCCGCATGATGGTGACGGCCTTCCACCACCTCTCCTTCGCCCCCGGCGGCCCCCAGAACGTCGGCCTGGGCGGCTGCGGCACCAAGGACGCAAAACTGTGGTGGACCCTGCCCGAGGACCCGAGGATCACCGGCATCGTCCTCTACCGCCGCCGGGCCGACGGGGTGGCCTGGCAGCAGACCGCCAGGTTCCCCAAGAGCGAGAGCCAGGTCATCCAGGGCATCGGCACCGACTACGACGTGTTCGCCGTGGCCACCGTGGACGCCCAGGGCGACGAGTCCCTGCCGGTGTCGCCGCGCAGTGTCGAGTTCTGATATGACTGAGGGGGGGACCGCCCGCTCGCGTTGCTCGCTCTGTGTCCCCCCTCAGACTCCCCCACTCCATGCCCGGGCAGAGCCCGGACATGGAGTCTAGATTTATGCCCGCGCCCCGCAACAACGCCGACCGCAGCGCCGTCCTCCGGCGCAAGCTGACCGGCCTGCCCACCCAGCCCGGGGTCTACCTGTACCGGGACCAGGAAGGCAACCTGCTCTACGTGGGCAAGGCCAAGGTCCTGCGCAACCGGGTGAAGAGCTATTTCCAGTCCAAGCAGCTGGACGCCAAGACTCGGCGGCTGGTGGCGCGGATCTGGGACCTGGAGTTCGTGGTCTGCGAGACGGAGCTGGAAGCGCTGGTGCTGGAGAACAACTTCATCAGGGAGCACCGCCCCCCATACAACATCCTGCTGCGGGACGACAAGAGCTACCCCTACGTGAAGCTCACCTGGAAGAACGCCTTCCCCCAGGTGTTCGTCACCCGCAAGGTGAAGAAGGACGGTTCGCTCTACTACGGCCCGTTCTTCCCGGCTTCCACCGCGTATCGCACGGCGGAGCTGGTCTACCGCTTCTTCCAGATCCGCGACTGCGACATCGACATCGACGGCAAGCGGGGCCGGGCCTGCCTGAAGTACCAGCTGCACCGGTGCACCGCCCCCTGCATCGGCGCGGTGGACCAGGCCGACTACCGGGAGCAGGCCAAGGAGGCCAAGCTCTTCCTGGAAGGCCGCCGGGACGAGCTGAAGGCCCGGCTGGAGGCGGCCATGTGGCAGGCGGCGGAGCACAGCGCGTTCGAGCTGGCGGCCCAGTACCGGGACGCCCTGCAGCAGCTGGACGCCTGGTTCAACCGGCAGAAGGCCGCCACCGTGGACCAGGAGGACACGGATCTGTATGGCAGCGCGGTGCTGGACGGCCGGGCCTGCGTGCACCGGCTGGTGATGCGGGACGGACGCATGGTGGCGCGCCGGGAGTACGTCATCGAGGAGGTGGAGGCCTTCGACGGTGCGGTGCTGGCGGAGGTGCTCAAGCGGGTCTACGCCGAGGAGGAGGTGCCCGGCCGGATCCTGGTGGAGCTGGAGCCGGCGGACCTGGAGCTGCTGCGGGAGTGGCTGGGGACCCTTCGCGGTTCCAGGCCGGCCATCCACGTGCCCCAGCGGGGCGAGAAGGTGGAGCTGCTGGCCATGGCCCAGGAGAACGCGCGCCTGGCCCTGGAGCGCAAGTTCGAGCCGGCGCGGCTGAACCAGGCGGTGCTGGAGGGGCTCCAGGGCTTCCTGGGCCTGGCCCGCCTGCCGCGGCGGATCGAGTGCTTCGATATCAGCCACGGCCAGGGGAAGGAAGTGGTGGCCTCCTGCGTGGTGTTCAGCGACGGCCTTCCGGACCGCCAGCGCTACCGCCGGTTCAAGATGACCAACCAGCAGAACGACGACTTCGCCAACATGGCCGAGGTGATCACCCGGCGCTACCAGCGCCTGCGCAACGAAGGTCAGGAGTTCCCCGACCTGGTGCTCATCGACGGCGGCCTGGGCCAGCTGCACGCCGCCGAATCGGCCCTGGCCGCCCTGGGCCTGGACCAGCTGGAGCGGGCCTCCCTGGCCAAGAAGGAGGAGCTGGTGTTCCGGCCCGGCAGCAGCGAGCCCCTGCGCATCCCCAGGACCAGCCCCGTGCTGCAGCTGCTCCAGCGGGTCCGGGACGAGGCCCACCGCTTCGCCATCACCTTCCACCGGGAACGCAGGGGCAAGCGGATGACCAGGAGCATTTTGGACGACATTCCGGGCCTGGGGCCCGCCCGCAAAGCCCGGCTGGTCAAGGAAATGGGTGGGGTGAACGCGGTGCGGGCCGCCGCCCTGGAGGAACTGCTCTCCCGCTCGTGGTTGCCCGATGAGGTCGGGCTCGCCGTCTACGACTCCATCCACAAGCCGGGACGATGAACGAGGCCGGACGAGGCAAGAGGCAGGAGCGACATGAGCGACATGAGCGAGGCGGGACGATGAGCGAATTCG
>PLUC01000185.1 GCA_003165415.1 Holophagaceae bacterium | reverse complement strand
CTGCAGCACTGCGGGTACTGCGGCCGCTGGTTCCATCCTGATTCCCGGAATGCTGGCCGACAGCGAGCATGCAGCGCCCCGGCCTGCCAGGCGAAGCGCCACCAGAAGGCCTGCCGAGCTTGGCGGCAGCGGAACGCCCATTACGACAAGGAGGACCGACTGGTCGAGGCCCTGGTGAAGGATCCAGCGCCCGCCGGGACGGACCCAGTGGACGCCATCGACTGGCAGGCCGCCATGGACTTGGTTGGACCGGAAGTCGCCGTCCTGGTGAAGGAGTGTGGCAAGGCCATCTGCCAACGGCGGTGGGGCGATCGTACGGGCAATGACCGCGAGTTGCCCTCTGTGCGGCGCGAGACGCCTTACCCGTGCAATTCAATGTAAATAAAGATAATTACGTCTGAGTTGCCCATTTCGACGCGCGAGACGCCTTCCCTGGGTAGCTATATGAAACCAGTTGAGTTGGAAGCGAGTTGCCTCGTTGGTGCCGCGAGACGCCATGGCTTTGTGCCTGGCCTGTCCCTACGCTGGTCCCCAGTCCCCGGAGCCCTTGCCATGGAGCTGGAATTTCATCAGATCGACCTTCGGTTCGAGCCGTTGCGACGCCGGGATCCCCTCCGGGAGCGGTCGATCGCGGCCTCGATGGCCGCCATCGGCCAGCAGACCCCGGTGGTGGTGGTGGCGCAGGCTTCCGGAAATCCCATCCTGGTTGACGGTTTCAAACGGCTCCGGGCCCTCAGGGCCCTGCGTCTCGACTTGGTCCATGCCACCTGCTGGGATCTGCCCGAGCAGGAGGCTCTCCTGCTCGGGCGGTTGATGCGCACCGCCACCTCCGAAAGCCCGTTCGAACAGGGGTGGCTGCTGCGGGAGTTGCGGGATCGGTTCGGCATGACGCTGGAGGAGTTGGGGCGCCGTTTCGACCGGACCGCCAGTTGGGTGTGCCGCCGACTGGCCCTGGTGCAGGAACTGCCGGATGTGGCCCAGGAGCATGTGCGTACGGGGCGGCTTTCCGCGCATACGGCCATGAAGGTGCTGATCCCGTTGGCGCGCGCCAACAAAAGGGACTGCCTCCGGTTCATGGAGGCCCTGCTCAAGGCCAAGTGCTCGACCCGGCAGGCCGAGATCCTCCACGGCGGCTGGGCCAGGGGCGATGCCCAGGTCCGGGCGCGACTCCTGGCTAACCCGGCCCTGTTCCTTCGGGCCCGGGAGGCGGCCCAGGTCCAGGATCCGGCCGACAAGTCGGACCTTTCGCTGTTGTTTGACGATCTGGGGGCGCTGGGCGCCGCGGCCCGCAGGGCCTCCACGCGCATCCAGGAGGGCGCCATGCAGGCGCTGCAAGCGCAGGAGGTCCTGGAGGCGGCCAGGGCCTTTCGCCAGGTCCAGTCCGACTGCGAGGCCCTGTTTGCCCTTTCCGGGCAGGAGCCGGCCGATGCTTAAGCAGGATCTGCGGACCGCAATCCTGCAGCTCAAGGAGCGCAACCAGTCGATCCGCGCCATCGCCAGGGCCCTCGATCTCGATCGGGACAGCGTCCGTGCCGTCCTGCGCGCCGGGACCAGCGAAGTGCCCGTCCTGGCCCGCAAGGAACTGGCCGAGGACTGGCACGACGAGATCCTGGCCCAGTTCAAGGCGTGCGGGGGCAACCTGCTGCGGGTCCACGAGGAGGTGGTGGAGCAGGGCGCGGCGCTTTCCTACCAGGCCCTCACCGGCTACTGCCGGCGGCACCGGATCGGGACTCGGCCCAAGGTCCCCTCCGGGGAATACCACTTCCAGATCGGGGAAGAGATGCAGCATGACACCTCGCCGCATCAGGTGAAGCTAGGCGGCCGGGTCCGCCTGCTGCAGAGCGCCAGCCTGACCCTGTGCCATAGCCGCATGCTGTTCCAGCAGTACTACCCGACCTTCGATCGTTTCTGGTGCAAGGTGTTCCTCACCGAAGCCTTCAAGTTTTTCGGCGGGACCTGCTCGCGCTGCATGATCGACAACACGCACGTGGTGGTCTCCCTGGGCACCGGCCGGGACATGATCCCGGCCCCCGAGATGGAGGCCTTTGCCGAGCGGTTCGGGTTCGTGTTCCGCGCCCACGAACTGGGCCACGCCAACCGCAGCGCCCACGTGGAGCGGAACTTCGACTACCAGGAGGGCAATTTCCTCGCCGGCCGGGAATTCAAGGACTGGGCGGACCTGAACCAGCGGGCCCGGGCCTGGTGCGAGAAGGCCAACGGCAGCTTCAAGCGCTGCATCCATGCCAAGCCTATCGATCTGTTCGCCCAGGAGCGGACCCTGCTCCGGCCGCTGCCCATGTGGGTTCCCACCGTCTACCGCCTGGAGTTCCGGACGGTGGACAGCTATGGCTATGTGAACGTGCGCTGCAACCGGTTCTCGGTCCCCGACACCATGGTCGGCCGCCGGGTGGAGATTCGGGAAAGCGCGGACCTAATCGAGGTATTCGAGGGGCAGGCGCTGGTGGCCACCCATGCCAATCCCCTGGATGCCCGCGACCAGAAATTCACCATCCCGGAGCATCGGCGGCCCCGGGGCGAAGGCCGGCCCAAGGCCGGACCCGGCCCGGAGGAGGCCGAGCTGCTGAAGGCGGAACCGCGTCTGGCCGCCTACGTCGTCGCGCTCAAGGAGCATCCTCCCCGGCGGGTCTCCACCTCGCTGCGGCGTCTGCTGACCATGGTCCGCGACTATCCCCGCCAGCCCCTGCTCCGTGCCGTGGACACCGCCCTGGCTTTCGGGATGTTCGACCTCGACCGCCTGGACCGGATGGTCCTGAAGAACATCGACTCCGACTACTTCGTGCTGGGCGAAGCGGTCCCGCTCCCTTTCGAAACCAAGGATCCCGGAGGCCCCAGTGAACGATGACCTCGAACAACTGCTGACGAACCTGCATTTGCGCTGGCTGGCCGAGACCGTCGACCGGGAACTGCTCCAGGCGTCCA
>PLUC01000166.1 GCA_003165415.1 Holophagaceae bacterium | reverse complement strand
CTGCAGCACTGCGGGTACTGCGGCCACTGGTTTCGTCCTGATCCCCGGAATGCTGGCCGACAGCAAGCATGCAGCTCCTCGGCCTGCCAGGCGAAGCGCCACCAGAAGGACTGCCGTGCCTGGCGGCGGCGGAACGCCCATTACGACAAGGAGGACCGGCTGGTCGAGACCCTGGTGAAGGACCCAGCGCACGCCGGGACGGACCCAGTGGACGCCATCGACTGGCAGGCCGCCATGGACTTGGTTGGACCGGAAGTCGCCGTCCTGGTGAAGGAGTGTGGCAAGGCCATCTGCCAACGGCGGTGGGGCGATCGTGCGGGCAATGACCGCGAGTTGCCCTCTGTGCGGCGCGAGACGCCTTCCCCGTGCAATTCCGTGTAAACAAAGATAATTACGGCTGAGTTGCCCATTTCGTCGCGCGAGACGCCTTCCCTGGGTAGCTATATGAAAATAGTTGAGTTGGAAGCGAGTTGCCCCGTTGGTCCCGCGAGACGCCATGGCTTTGTGCCTGGCCGGTCCCTACGCTGGTCCCCAGTCCCCGGAGCCCTTGCCATGGAGCTGGAATTTCATCAGATCGACCTTCGGTTCGAGCCCTTGCGGCGCCGGGATCCCCTCCGGGAGCGGTCGATCGCGGCCTCGATGGCAGCCATCGGCCAGCAGACCCCGGTGGTGGTGGTGGCGCAGGCTTCCGGGAGTCCCATCCTGGTGGACGGTTTCAAACGGCTCCGGGCCCTCAGGGCCTTGCGCCTCGACCTGGTCCACGCCACCTGCTGGGATCTGCCCGAACAGGAAGCCCTCCTGCTCGGGCGGTTGATGCGCACCGCCACCTCTGAAAGCCCGTTCGAGCAGGGGTGGCTGCTGCGGGAGTTGCGGGATCGGTTCGGCATGACACTGGAGGAACTGGGGCGCCGTTTCGACCGGACCGCCAGTTGGGTGTGCCGCCGACTGGCCCTGGTGCAGGAACTGCCGGATGTGGCCCAGGAGCATGTGCGCACGGGGCGGCTTTCCGCTCATACGGCCATGAAGGTGCTGATCCCGTTGGCGCGCGCCAACAAGCGGGACTGCCTCCAGTTCATGGAAGCCCTGCTTAAGGCCAAGTGCTCGACCCGACAGGCCGAGATCCTCCACGGCGGCTGGACCAGGGGCGATGCCCAGGTCCGGGCGCGGCTCCTGGCGAACCCGGCCCTGTTCCTTCGGGCCCGGGAGGCAGCCCAGGCCCAGGATCCGGCCGACAAGTCGGACCTCTCGCTGTTGTTTGACGATCTGGGGGCGCTGGGCGCGGCGGCCCGCAGGGCCTCCACGCGCATCCAGGAGGGCGCCATGCAGGCGCTGCAAGCGCAGGAGGCCCTGGAAGCGGCCAGGGCTTTTCGCCAGATCCAGTCCGACTGCCAGGCCCTGTTCGCCCTTTCCGGGCAGGAGCCGACCGATGCTTAAGCAGGACCTGAGGACCGCCATCCTGCAGCTCAAGGAGCGCAACCAGTCGATCCGCGCCATCGCCAGGGCCCTCGACCTCGATCGGGACAGCGTCCGTGCCGTCCTGCGCGCCGGAACCAGCGAGGTGCCCGTCCTGGCCCGCAAGGAACTGGCCGAGGACTGGCACGACGAGATCCTGGCCCAGTTCAAGGCGTGCGGGGGCAACCTGCTGCGGGTCCACGAGGAGGTGGTGGAGCGGGGCGCGACGCTTTCCTACCAGGCCCTCACCGGCTACTGCCGGCGGCACCGGATCGGGACTCGGTCCAAGGTCCCCTCCGGGGAGTACCACTTCCAGATCGGGGAAGAGATGCAGCATGACACCTCGCCGCACCAGGTGAAGCTCGGCGGCCGGGTCCGCCTGCTGCAGAGCGCCAGCCTGACCCTGTGCCATAGCCGCATGCTGTTCCAGCAGTACTACCCGACCTTTGATCGTTTCTGGTGCAAGGTGTTCCTCACCGAAGCCTTCAAGTTTTTCGGCGGGACCTGCTCGCGCTGCATGATCGACAACACGCACGTGGTGGTCTCCCTGGGCACCGGCCGGGACATGATCCCGGCCCCCGAGATGGAAGCCTTTGCCGAGCGGTTCGGGTTCGTGTTCCGCGCCCACGAACTGGGCCACGCCAACCGCAGCGCCCACGTGGAACGGAACTTCGACTATCAGGAGGGCAATTTCCTCGCCGGCCGGGAATTCAAGGACTGGGCGGACCTGAACCAGCGGGCCCGGGCCTGGTGCGAGAAGGCCAACGGCAGCTTCAAACGCTGCATCCATGCCAAACCCATCGATCTGTTTGCCCAGGAGCGGACCCTGCTCCGGCCGCTGCCCATGTGGGTCCCCACCGTCTACCGCCTGGAGTTCCGGACGGTGGACAGCTATGGCTATGTGAACGTGCGCTGCAACCGGTTCTCGGTCCCCGACACCATGGTCGGCCGCCGGGTGGAGGTTCGGGAAAGCTCGGACCTCCTCGAGGTGTTCGAGGGGCAGACGCTGGTGGCCACCCATGCCAATCCCCTCGATGCCCGCGACCAGAAGTTCACCATCCCGGAGCATCGGCGGCCCCGGGGCGAAGGCCGGCCCAAGGCCGGACCCGGCCCGGAGGAGGCCGAACTGCTGAAAGCGGAACCGCGTCTAGCCGTCTACATCGCCGCGCTCAAGGAGCATCCTCCCCGGCGGGTCTCCACCTCGCTGCGGCGTCTGCTGAACATGGTCCGCGACTATCCCCGCCAGCCCCTGCTCCGTGCCGTGGACACCGCCCTGGCTTTCGGGATGTACGACCTCGACCGCCTGGACCGGATGATCCTGAAGAACATCGACTCCGACTACTTCGTGCTGGGCGAAGCGGTCCCGCTCCCTTTCGAAACCAAGGACTCCGGAGGCTCCCGTGAACGATGACCTCGAGCAACTGCTCGCGAACCTGCATCTGCGCTGGCTGGCCGAGACCGTGGACCGGGAACTGCTCCAGGCGTCCA
>PLUC01000199.1 GCA_003165415.1 Holophagaceae bacterium | reverse complement strand
GGAATGTCCAAACTGCAGAGCCGTTGCGGAGCTTGCTCCGCTACGGCTGCTTGTGCCCGGAACGGCCGCTGCGTCCTGAACGGATCCAACGGTGCTAGCAGCCGTTGCGGAGCTTGCTCCGCTACGGCTGCTTGTGCCCGGAACGGCCGCTGCGTCCTGAACGGATCCAACGGTGCTAGTTTGGAGAGGAAAAAAGCGAGTTAATTGCCACGACTCCATTGGAATTGCCCAAAGGTCCCCCGGCGGGGCGGAGGTCCCCGGGGGACCGTGATTTTCCCCCCGCCCAGACGGCCGGATCCGTGCCAACATGGGATGCAAGGTTCCGCCGCCCCGGACATCCGTTGACAAAGAGGCTCCACATGCTCACCTTGCCCTTGACCCAAGCGCTCACCTTCGACGACGTCCTGCTGGTGCCCGGACCTTCGGACGTCCATCCCAAGGATGTCGACCTGGGCACGCAGATCACGGCGCAGATCCGGCTGGGGGTCCCCCTCCTGTCCGCGGCCATGGACACCGTCACCGAGGGCCGGCTGGCCATCGCCCTGGCCCAGCAGGGGGGCATCGGCATCGTCCACAAGAACCTGGCCATCGACCGCCAGGCGGACGAAGTGGACAAGGTCAAGCGCAGTGAGAGCGGNNGAGAACGGCAAGCTGGTGGGCATCCTCACCAACCGGGACCTGCGGTTCGAGACCCGCTGGGAACTCCCGGTGCGGGAAGTCATGACCTGCAAGAACCTGGTGACGGTGCCGGTGGGCACCACGCTGCTGGAGGCCCGGGCGATCCTGCAGAAGCACCGCATCGAGAAGCTGCTGGTGGTGGACGAGCGGGGCGCCCTGCGCGGGCTCATCACGGTCAAGGACATCCAGAAATCCACCGAGTACCCCTTTTCCTGCAAGGATTCCCAGGGCCGGCTGCGGGTGGGGGCCGCCCTGGGGGTGGGTCCCGACCTGCTGGCCCGGGCCAAGGCCATGGTGGACGCCCGGGCTGACCTGCTCTGTCTGGACAGCAGCCACGGCCACAGCAGCGGCGTCCTGGACGCCCTGCGCAAGCTGCGCGAGACCTTCCCGGACATCCCGATCATCGCCGGCAACGTGGCCACCTACCAGGGCGCCAAGGACCTCTGCCTGGCCGGCGCCTCGGCGGTGAAAGTGGGCATCGGGCCCGGAAGCATCTGCACCACTCGGATCGTCACCGGTGCGGGCATGCCCCAGGTCACCGCCGTCCTGGACGCGTCCCGGGCCTGCCGGGAGTTCAAGGTCCCCTGCATCGCCGATGGCGGCATCAAGTTCTCCGGGGACATCGCCAAGGCCATCGCCGCCG
The DNA here is from genome assembly GCA_003165415.1 of Holophagaceae bacterium. GTDB lineage: Bacteria > Acidobacteriota > Holophagae > Holophagales > Holophagaceae > Mesoterricola. Next base: position 31,298 of record PLUC01000199.1, on the reverse strand, counting down.
GCGCGGACTGCGTGATGATCGGCGGCCTGTTCGCCGGCACTGAGGAGGCGCCGGGCGAGACCATCTTCTATTCGGGCCGCACCTTCAAATCCTACCGGGGCATGGGCAGCATGGGCGCCATGAAGGAAGGTTCCAAGGACCGCTATTTCCAGGAAGGCAAGGACAGCAGCAAGCTGGTGCCCGAAGGCATCGAAGGCCAGGTACCCTACAAGGGCCGGCTGGCGGACCTGGTGACCCAGCTCATGGGCGGACTGCGCGCCGGCATGGGCCTGGTGGGCGGACGGACCATCAAGGATTTCCAGGAAAAGGCCCATTTCGTCCAGATCAGCGCCGCGGGCCTGCGGGAAAGCCACGCCCACGATGTGATGATCACCAAGGAAGCGCCGAACTACCGCATGGACTGATCAGGCCGTGAAATCCAGCCCGGCCCCGCTGGGTTTTGCGGCGGGTGCCCTGGGCGCCTGCCGGACCGTTGAAGGTTGGGCTGAGGTCCGGCCGCGGGAATTGGTCGAGGTGTTGGCGGTCATTGGGGCTGCGGATTGGACCTCACTGACGGCCGGAATGGCGTCCTGGGCGGCCTGGTAGGTGGAAAGGGCCACCTCCGACTGCCCCAGGGTGCCGCCTCCCATGAACTTGGCCGTGGCGTCGGTGGCGACGCCGGGCGGATCCAGGGCGGCCGCGCTGGCGGTGGTGCCGGCATTGGCGGCGGCGGTGGCGGCCGCGGCGGTGGCGGTCGCGTCGGCGGCGGTCGCGTCGGAGGAGGGTTCCGGAGGCGGGCTGGGGTTAGGGGCGGCTGATTCCTCGCTTTCGGGCGCCTGGGCCGGGGAGACGAGGGCGGGGGCGGCCGCGGCAGCCATCTGCCCAGGGGCAGCCGCGAGGGCGGCGGCGGCCGGACCTGGATTGCCGGTGGAGACGGGGCCCAAGGCTGGGCCGGTGGCCGTGGCGAGCATGGCGGCGGCCACCTGACCCCGGATGACGGAACCGGCCGGGACGGCGGCGGGGGTCTGGGGGGTGGGGTAAATGGCGCCCCGGGTGATGGCGGCCAGGGCCTCGGAGGCCGGGTCGGTGAGGGAAAGCAGGTAGGCGTTAAACGGTTCCGACGCCACGAATCCGGGCTGAGAGAGTCTGGGCAGGGTGGCCCCCCAATCGGCGAGCGGAGCGGAGCTGCCCGTTGCCTGGGCAGGGGCCGAAAGGAGATTCATGTTGCGACACCCTCTCATCATCCAGTATAGGCAAATGAAGGGACGATCAAGGGCAAAATCTGATTTTTTTCAATAAATTACTTAACTACATTGATAAAAAAACGGCATCATCCCATCAGCCGTTCCCGCCGCGCCCGCAGGATCCGGTCGCGCAGCTCGGCGGCCCGCTCGAACTCCATCTTCCCGGCCAGGGCCCGCATGTCCGCCTCCAGCTTGGCGATCTCCCGCTCGAAGGCCTTGTCCTCCAGGTACAGCAGCGGTTCCTCCGCGGCCCGGTCCTCCCGGGGCACGTTGATGAACTCCCGGGCCAGGGCGGCGCCCATGACGTCATCCAGTTGCCTTTTCACGGTTTCCGGGGTGATGCCGAAGGTCTCGTTGTGGATCAGCTGCTTGGCCCGGCGGCGTTCGGTTTCGCCGATGGCCTGGCGCATGGAGTCGGTCATCCGATCGGCGTAGAGGATGGCCTTGCCGTTGAGGTTGCGGGCGGCCCGGCCGATGGTCTGGATCAGGCTCCTGGCGCTGCGCAGGTAGCCTTCCTTGTCCGCGTCCAGGATGGCCACCAGGCTCACCTCCGGCAGGTCCAGGCCTTCCCGCAACAGGTTGATGCCCACCAGCACGTGGAACACTCCCCGGCGCAGGTTGGTGAGCAGCTCAACCCGCTCCAGGGTGTCGATCTCGCTGTGCAGGTACTCGGCCTTGACCCCCAGTTCCTGGTAGTAGGCGGTGAGCTGCTCGGCCAGCTTCTTGGTCAGCACCGTCACCAGCACGCGCTCGTCCCGGCCGGTCACCCGGCGGATCTCCTCCAGCAGGTCGTCCACCTGGGTGCCCACCGGGCGGACTTCCACCAGGGGATCCACCAGCCCGGTGGGCCGCACCACCTGCTCCACCACCACCCCCCCCGACTGGCGCAGCTCGTAGTCCCCCGGGGTGGCGCTCACGAACACCAGCTGGCGCACCCGCGCCTCGAACTCCTCGAACCGCAGGGGCCGGTTGTCCAGGGCCGCCGGGAGCCGGAAGCCATAGTCCACCAGGGTCTGCTTGCGCGACCGGTCCCCCAGGTACATGCCCCGGAGCTGGCCGGTGGCCACGTGGCTTTCGTCCATGAACAGGACGAAATCCTCGGGGAAGTAGTCCAGCAGGGTGTGGGGCGGCTCGCCCGGCTTGCGCCCGTCCAGGAACCTGGAATAGTTCTCGATCCCGGAGCAGTAGCCCATCTCCTTCATCATCTCGAGGTCGTAGATGGTGCGCTGGTGCAGCCGCTGGAGCTCAACGATGCGCCCCTGGGAGCGCAGCTCCTCCTCCCGCGCCTCCAGCTCCACCTTGATCTCCCGGATGGCCACCTTGAGCCGGTCCTCGGGGGTCACGTAGTGGCTCTTGGGCCAGATGATGAGCTCCGGCACCTTCTCCAGCACCACCCCACGCAGGGGGTCGATCCTGGAAAGGCGCTCGATCTCGTCGCCCCACAGCTCGATCCGGTAGGCCACATCCTCGTAGGCCGAATAGACCTCCACCACGTCGCCCCGCACCCGGAACACCCCGGGCTCGAAGGCGATCTGGTTGCGGTTGTACTGGATGGCCACCAGGTCCCGGAGCAGCATGGCCCGGTCGCGGGTTTCGCCCACCTTGAGCTGCACCGAGAGGTTCATGTAGCTGCTGGGGTCGCCCAGGCCGTAGACGCAGGAGACCGAAGCCACCACGATGGTGTCCCGGCGCTCCAGCAGGCTGCGGGTGGCGGACAGCCTGAGCTTTTCCAGCTCCTCGTTGACCTTGGCGTCCTTGTCGATGAACAGGTCCCGTTCCGGCACGTAGGCCTCGGGCTGGTAGTAGTCGTANNTCGTAGTAGCTGACGAAGTACTCCACCGCGTTCTCGGGGAAGAACTGCTTGAACTCGGTGAACAGCTGGGCCGCCAGGGTCTTGTTGGGCGCGAAGATCAGCGCCGGCCGGTCCAGCCGGGCGATGGCCGAGGCCATGGTGAAGGTCTTGCCGCTGCCGGTGACCCCCAGCAGGGTCTGGTACCGGTCCCCGGCCTCGATGCCCCGCACCAGCTGCTCGATGGCCTCCGGCTGGTCGCCGGCGGCCTGGTAGGGAGCCTGGAGTTTGAAGGAACGGGGAGCGGCCATAGACTGTCGAGTCTACAACCTCCATCCATGGCGAACAATAGGCGAAATATAGCACCGTTAGATGGCGTTTTTATTAGGCATACGGCTTGGCACAAGCAGCCGTAACGGAGCAAGCTCCGTAACGGCTGCTAGAGTTTGCGCAGCACCAGGCAGCCGTTGGTGCCCCCGAAGCCGAAGTTGTTGTTGAGGGTGTACTCCCCGTCGAAGGTCCCGGCCACGTTGGCGGTGACGTCCAAGTCGCAGTCGGGATCCTGGTTCACCACGTTGATGGTGGGGGGGATCTTGCCGGTGTGACCCACCAGGGCGCAAACGATGGTCTCCAGGCCGCCGGCGGCGCCCAGGAGGTGGCCAGTCATGGACTTGGTGGAACTCACCTTGAGCTTCCTGGCGTAGTCGCCGAACACCCGCTTCAGGGCGGAGCATTCGATCCGGTCCCCGGCGGGGGTGGAGGTGCCGTGGGCGTTGACGTAGCCGATCTGCTCCGGGGCGATGCCCGCATCCTTGATGGCGGCGTTCATGACCCGCATGGGACCGTCGCCGTCCTCGCTGGGGCTGGTGATGTGGTGGGCGTCGCTGCTCATCCCGTAGCCGGAGATTTCAGCGTAGATCTTGGCGCCGCGAGCCTTGGCCAGTTCGTACTCTTCCAGGACGACGATCCCGGCGCCTTCGCTCATGACGAAGCCGTCCCGGCCCTTGTCGAAGGGCCTGCTGGCTTCAGTGGGGGCGTCGTTGCGGGTGGACAGGGCGCGCATGGCCGCGAAGCCGCCGACGCCCAGCGGATTGATCACCGAATCGCTGCCGCCGGCGATCATCCGGTCGGCGTAGCCGAACATGATCTGGCGGGCGGCGTCGCCGATGGCGTGGGTGCCGGTGGCGCAGGCGGTGGCCACCGCCGAGCTGGGCCCCTGGAGGCCATACTTGATGCTCACGAACCCGCCGGCCAGGTTGATGATGAGGCTCGGGATGAAGAACGGGCTGGTGCGGCGGGGGCCACGGTAGCCGTTGGACTCCTCGAAGATGGTGGACAGGCCGCCGATGCCCGAGCCGATGGCGATGCCGAACAGCTCGCGCTCGGCCTTGGACAGCGCCATGGCGGCCAGGCCGGAGTCCTCCATGGCGTCGTGGGACGCGGCCATGGCGTACTGGATGAACAGGTCCATCTTCTTCTGGTCTTTTTTGTCGATGTAGAGGTCCGGCTGGAAGCCCTTGATCTGGCCGGCGATCTTGCACGAGAAATCGGTGGTGTCGAACTTGGTGATCAGCCCGATGCCGCTCTTGCCCGCCAGCAGGTTGTCCCAGGTTTCGGCGACGGTCGTGCCGCAAGGATTGACCGTGCCCATCCCGGTGATGACAACGCGACGGCGCTGGATTGTGGTCATGACGTCACCTCGAAGCTTAGAAAGGATGCCACAAGATCCGGAGGGTGACCGTCACATGTGACGGCCGCGCCGGAGCAGGGGCAGGAAAGACGGGGGCCAGGGCCCCGAATGATAAGGCTAACGGCAATCGCCGCAGAGGATTCGACCCTGCGGCGATGGAATCTGTCTGGCTGCCTTGTCAAACCTTGGCGTTCTTCTCGATGTAGGAGATGGCGTCGCCAACCGTTCGGATCTTCTCCTGCTCGCTTTCGGGAATCTCGATCCCGAACGCCTCTTCGATCGCCATGATGATTTCAACGGTATCGAGGCTGTCGGCCCCCAGGTCGTCGACGAAGTGGCTGTTTTCTGAGATGGAATCCTCAGGCTTGGCAAGTTGTTCGGCAATGATCGCAATGACCTTTTTGCGGATTTCAGCCATGATCTCTCCTTAGAACCCGGAGAGGCTATCACGGCAAGGGCCGGATGCCAAGCGGCTAGACTTGAACCCATGCCCAAAAAACCCCAAAACGATCAAATGGACGGCGGCCTGCCCCTCCCGGACGAAGGCTGCCCAGGAGCGGGGCAGGAAAAAAAATATGGATGGGGCGGTTCCCTCCGGGAGTTCGAAATCCATCTGGCGGTGGAGCGCGGGCTTTCCCCCAACACCGTTTCCGGCTATCTTTCCGATCTCCGCTTCCTGGCCGCCTGGGCCTGCGAACACGAGCTGACGCCATCCGACCTGCACCGGGACCGGGTGACCGCGTTCCTGGTCACCCAGCAGGGCGCCGGCAAGGCTGCCCGCAGCGTGGCCCGGCTCGCCTCGGCGCTGCGCCAGTTCCTGGGTTTCCTGCGCATGGAGGGCCAGGGCGCCGCCGGCCCCGAGGCGGTGGTGCGCCCCCCCCGGCCACCCCGCATCCTGCCCAGGACCCTCACCGAATCCCAGGTGGAGGCCCTGCTGGCCGCCCCCGACCTGAACACCCCCCTGGGGGTGCGGGACCGGGCCTGGATCGAGCTGCTCTATGCCTCCGGGCTCAGGGTTTCGGAGCTCGCCGCCCTTTCGGCCCGGACCGTGTACCTGGACGAAGGTTTCCTGAGGGTGCTGGGCAAGGGCCGCAAGGAACGGCTGATCCCCTTCGGCGAAAGCGCCGAGCACTGGATGCGCGCCTGGATCGCCCTGCGCCCCGCCTTCAGGCCCCGGGAGGACACGCTGTTCGTGGGCAGGCTCGGGGAATCCATCTCCCGGCAGCACCTCTGGCGCCTGCTGAAGGCCTACGCCCGGGACGCCGGCATCAGCCCCGGGGCGGTGAGCCCCCACGTGCTGCGCCATGCCTTTGCCACCCACCTGCTGGACCACGGGGCGGACCTGCGGGCGGTCCAGGCCATGCTCGGCCACGCCGACATCGCCACCACCCAGATCTACACCCACGTGCACCAGGCCCGCCTGCGGGCCCTGTATGACCGGCTGCACCCGCGCTCTTGATCCAACCTTGTTCCAGCGGTGGACGTTAGATCCGCTTGGGGCCATGATGACACTTGGAGATCCACGCGATGGCCCCACGCAAAACCCCGACGCCCAAATCCGACATTCAGCCTGAACTGAAGAAAGAGCCCAAAGCCCCAGCGCGGCCCCGGACCAAGAAGGCGGCCAAGGAAGTCCCGGCCGCTCTCCCCCAGCCGCCCGCCGCCGAGGAGCCCGCCGTGGTCGCGGCCCCCGCCAAGGCCAAGGCCCGGGTCCCCGCCGGGGACGCGGAAAAGACGCGCAAGCCCAGGACCAAGGCCGCCGCACCGGCGCCCGTCCCGGAACCCCCCGAACCCTCCGCCGCCGAGGCGCCCAGGGCCCAGGAGGTGCCGGCCATCGACCCCGCCCTCCTGGTCACCGACCAGGCCCGGGCGGTCCTGGTGGCCATCCAGGAGGGCCGGGCGGTGGAACTGCTGTTCGTGGACGCCGAGAACAACCCCCCGCGGACCTTCGAACCGCGCCAGCTGATCTTCGACACCTTCGCCAAGGGCTGGTACGTCTGGGGCTGGGACCGCCGCTACAACGCCGAGCGGCACCACCTGCTCAGCCTCATCGCCCAGGTCAACCCGGTGGAGGGCATGGGCCGCGCCGCCCAGGGCCCCTACAAGGACGGCACCCCCGCCAACCTCATCGGCGGCTGGCTGGGCGGCGAGGCCATCCATGTCCGAGCCATCCTGTTGAAGCAGTGGATCTTCGCGGTGCGCCAGGCCCCGGCCCCCTTCCCGGACTTCGCCATCGAGGATCTGGAAGAAGGCAAGGCCCAGGTGTCCTTCAACGCCACCGACCTCCGGGCCATCACCCGCTGGGTCATGCAGTTCGGCGACGGCATCCAGGTCCTGGACCCCCAGCGCCTGCAGGACCGCATCAAGCAGGTGGGCCTGGCCTGGGGCGGCAAGCCCGCTCCGGCCCCATCGGCGCCCCCCCAGGCGGCCAAGGCGCAGCCGCGCCAGGAGCACCGCTCCGAGTCGCAGCACCGATCCGAGCACCGCTTCGAGAAGCCCGAGCCGGCCCCGGAACGCCAGGAACGCTCCGAACGCTCCGAACGCTCTGAGCGCCCCGAGCGCAAGGCTCCGGACCAGCCCAGGCGGACCCGCGAACCCAGGGAAAGCCACGAGGCCCCGAAGCCGTCGCCCAAGTCCGGCAAGATCGAGATCCGCATTGACCGGCTGTAGGGTCGAATAAAAAAATCATTTTTATCATGCATAATACATATCTTATAGCGGCTGGAACCTCGGGTCCGGTGAGCGCATTGCTAGGCCATGGGGGATCATCTCATGACCGTCGACCCGACCTTGCCGAGCCGCCTCATCGATCAGGAAACCCGTTACGGGGCTGACAATTACCATCCTTTCGACCTGGTCTGCACCCGGGCCGACGGGGCCTATGTCTGGGACGTCCAGGGCAACCGCTACCTGGACTTCCTGGCCGGCTACGGGGCGGTGGCCCAGGGGCACAACCACACCCGCATCGCCGCCGCCATGGTGGAGCAGTGCCTGCGGCTGTGCCTCACCTCCCGCGCCTTCCGCAACGACCGTCTGCCCCCGCTGCTGGAGAAGCTCTGCACCCTCACCGGGTTCGACCAGGCGTTGCTCATGAACAGCGGGGCCGAGGCGGTGGAGACCGCCATCAAGGCGGCCCGCAAATGGGGCTACCAACACAAGGGCATCGCCCCCGGCCGGGCCGAGATCCTCGTCTTCAGCGGCAACTTCCACGGCCGCACCACCACCATCGTCAGCTTCAGCGACAGTCCCGAAAGCACCCAGGGCTTCGGCCCCTTCACGCCGGGCTTCCGGATCGTGCCCTACGGGAACCTGGACGCGGCCAGGGCGGCGGCCGGCCCCGACACCTGCGCCATCCTGGTGGAGCCGGTGCAGGGCGAGGCGGGCGTCGTCCTGCCGCCCAAGGGGTTCATGCGCGGGCTCCGGGAGCTTTGCGACAGCCGGCGGATCCTGCTCATCGCCGACGAGATCCAGTGCGGCCTGGGGCGCACCGGCAAGCTGTTCGCCTTCGAGCACGAGGGTATCCGCCCCGATGGCGTCACCATCGGCAAGGCCCTTTCGGGGGGGTTCTACCCGGTGAGCGCGCTGCTGGGATCCCGGGAGCTCATGGGCGTGTTCACCCCCGGAACCCACGGCTCCACCTTCGGCGGCAACCCCCTGGCCTGCGCCGTGGCCTCTGCGGCCCTGGATGTCCTGGTGGACGAGAAGCTGGTGGACCGCTCGGCGGAACTGGGCGCCTACCTCCTGGAGCAGCTCCGGGCCATGGACCCCGGCCCGGTGAAGGAGATCCGCGGCCTCGGCCTGTGGGCGGGCATCGAGCTGCGGCCGGAGGCCGGTGGCGCCCGCCGCTTCTGCGAAGCCCTGCTGCAGGAAGGCCTGCTCTGCAAGGAGACCCGCGAGCACACCCTCCGCCTGTCCCCGCCCCTGACCATCACCCGGGAGCAATTGGACTGGGCCCTGGCGAAGCTGAAACTGATTCTAGCCTAGAACCTAGAACCTCAAGCCCAGATAGCCGGCCAGGGCATAGCTCGGGGCCAGGGCACAGAGGGTGCGGTTGTCCATGTTGGTGAAGTCCGGCGCCCTGGTCTGGGAGGTCCTCAGGATGGCCAGCGATGCATCCACCCCGATGTAGGGGTGGATATCCTTTCCAACCCCGGTGAAGGTGTAGTCCACACTCCCCCGAACCCAGGGCCGGAGGTAGGTGTCTGACTGGTTCTGGGGCTGAGTCCCAAGTACGTTTCCACTCGCCTGCCCCTGCACTCTCAGGTATTCGCCCCTTGCCTCGAGATGCAGGCCGAGGGACAGACTTTCCGGTTTCCTGGTCAAGTAGCCCACGCCCAAGGACCAATAGCTGTCCGTGAATTTCACCATGTTCAAGCTGAGCGTGTTGCCGTTAGGCAGGTTGCCGTTGAAGGCGAAATTGGAGGAAGCGTCGAACATGCCCCCCAGTTCGTAGTACCAGTTTGGATGGGAAGCCACCTCACCCATGAAGCGGACCCCCACGCCTGTTTGCCGGCCGGGCTGGTCATACACATTCGAGGGCGCCTGGGCGACGATGATCTGGTTCGGATGGTACGTTTCCGCGAACACCTGAATCCGACTGTCAAGATTGGGCACATCCTGGGCCGGAAGGGCCCCTGCTGCGATGACCGTTATCAGGATACTGGCGATTTTCACGAATCCTCCTTGTGACGAGGTGAATGGGGGCAGCATAGGTTGAAAGGGCGCAAGATCATGCTGCGCTTCAAGGCGACGGCGTGGTGGGCTCTGTCGGGGTGGGTTCGCTGTTCACGACCACGATATCCCAGGGGAAGTTGAAGGGAATCTTGTGGTAGAGGGACTGGTTCCCGCTGCCGGGCTGCACTGAGATGTTGGCGACAGCGGTCTTGACGGCATCAAGCCAGTCCGGTCTGTTGAGGGGTCTGGGATGGGCGGCCGCAGGGGGCTGGTTCTGGAGAATGGACTTCGCCGCGTACACGGTGAGGGTCGCCGGATCAGGAACCCGGAGGTCGGCGGGGACGTCGAACCAGCAGTAGCCAGGGGCGACGAGCGCGGTGTCGGTCCACGCGGCAGTGTAGATGTCAGGCCCTCCAGGAGTGTTGGGGGGAGCGATGTACCAACGCGCGTCCGTGAGGATCGAACTGGTCAAGGTCTGCGTAGTGTCCGCCGTGACCACGGCCGCCTCTGGGAAGTTGGGCTGGGCCGGGTAGTTTGCAGGAACAACGAAGTGGACCGGGGTTCCGGTGCTGGGAGTCAGGGCGATCACCCAGAAATCCGGAGGCACGACATTGCCGCTGGGAGAGCGGGTGGCGTTGAACCAGGTCACCCGGTAGCCGCCGGTGGCAGTGGCGGGAACTGCCAGCGAACCGTCCGGGTTGCGCAGGCGCTTGTCGACCATGGTGTCCTGGGCTGGCACGAAACCCCAACCCGAGCTGGCGTCGGTGGTATCGGAAGCGCCTTGGCTGTAGGTCATGAAGTCGGCGGGGACGGGAGGAGCCTGAATACCGGTGCCTTCCGCCAGCCAGGTCCGGGTGATCAGCCCACCCGCTCCCACAGAGGAGTATGCGGGGGAATAGGCCGTCCAGTAGAAATGTCCGACCGCGGTGCTGGGGGGATTGGACGTGGGCGCGATGGGAAGGCTCCCGATGGTGGCGGGAGTTCCAAGGGCGACCGGGGACAAGGCGGTGAAAATTCCTGCGCCATTGGCGGTCAGATCAAAATAGCTGCCGTCGGGCTCAATGGGGGTCGGGTTGGGCGAAGTGGAAATAAGTTTCGGCCATGCGGTGGGCTCGCTCTGGAGGAGCCAGTTGGTCCTGACGATCCCTGGGTTGGAGCCGTTTCCTAAAAGATCAGTCGTGGATAACTCGGTATTGTTCAAGACCACGGGTTGCACCCAGACCGTGGACCAGAGGTACTCCGCATAGGAGAATACAGGCAAGTTGTTAAGAAGAGGACGGGACGACGGAGAGGCGAGCGGGAGCCGATTTGGATCGTTCGGATCGTATGGGATCGGCAAATCAGTGAGGCCTCCGGAGAAGGGGAACGAATTATTTGCAGGCGTGAAGAGGAGATCCTGGTAGTAACCCAGGACGCCTGGAGATTTGGAATACAAAGGCGTGGGATTCAGATTGGCAATGCAGTTGGTCTCGTCCCAGTTCACAAGGCCCACAGACAGATCATAGGGATCCGTGGAATTACTTGGAACCCGGTAGACTTCCATCCATTCCACGGATGAAATTTGTGAATTGGGGGGCGGGGTGGTTGAATATGGATCATCCGAGAAAGTGGAATAGCTCAGATTGAACCCAAGATTGGCCGGAATCGCCACCGTGGTATCCGGTGTGTCCACAGTCAGAGAGAGCAGGTTGGGGAGCTGGTCCGGCTCGATCGCCAACATGAACATCGGCCATTCCGCAAAGGTCTGATTGATTGGCACTCCGGAGAAGAAGCCAGCAGCACTTTGGCTGGAGGTCCAGGTTACTGGGTAGCTGATGGTGGGTTCAGAAGGAAGGATCAGCCACCTTTCATCAAGTGGCGGGACCGCAGGTTCCATGTGCGCCCCAACTCGCCCTTGGAGCATCTTCAAGACCGGGCCTTGGCTTTCCGGGGCGAAGCCTTGAGCCGTGACCACATTGAGGGTGGGGTTCCAGGGCGCGCTGGCGTTCTGGAAGGTGAAGGAGGAGGATCGGTTCGAGAGGGTGAACCCTTGCACGTTCTCCAGTTCCGGATCAATCCCGGTGGGGTTGGTTGTGGTGCTTGCGGTCGGCTGGCACGGGATCCGGACAGCATAGGAGTTGGGGTCGGTGCTGACGCCGCCGATGACCGGAAGCAAGGCATAGAAGGGCACGTTGCTGCGCACCGGCACCGAAACGGAGGCCTGGATCCCGCTTTTGATCGTATAGGAGTTGTAGTAGCCATCCTGATGGATCTGCACGAGCTCGCTCAGTCCGTTGGCGGCCGTCACCACCGGATTGAGGGAGGCGGTGGTGCCGTTGTCGGACAATTGGCGATACAGGAGGTTGAGGGTGAAATTCTCGGTGTTGGTGCCGTCCACCACGATCCAGATGTAGGCTGGCGCGGACAGGCGATTGAAGACATCCTCGGCCTGGAATTGCACGAGGTAGGCGGTGAGCTGACCAGGCACCCCAGCGAACGTGACCTGCCCCGGAGCGTTGCCGGTGCCGGAAGAAGGAACCGCGAGGGGGAAGGTCCAGTTGATGCTCTGGAGCGCCTCTCCGCTGGTCGTCGCCGTGGTTTTCCCGGTGAAGACCAGGCTTCCGCCCTCCGGGATGACCTGAATGGGGTAGTTGGTGGTAGGCACCGTCACGGTCGGCAAGGGGCTCGTCACGCCGGAAGGATAGTAGTAGGCGGCTATCTGGCCGGTGGTGAAGCCCAGGGTGCCGCTGCCCAGAGGCGCGGTGATCTGCGCCTGGGGCAAGGCGTTGGCCAGTACCGTGAAATTCACGGTCTGCTGCTGGGCATTCTGGAAGGCGCTCCGAGTGTCGGTGGCATTCACGGTCACCGCAAAGGCACCTGGCGCCGTGAACTGGTGGGTCAGGGTAACGGTATAACCCTGGGGGAGGGTGGGGTCCGACACCGCGGCGGTGGTCACATCGGGAACCGAGGTGGTGGAATCGCCCCAGTTGACGGTGTAGGTCACCGGGTTGACGATGGGATCCGTCAGGACGAAGGCGACGGTGACCGTCTCGTAGGTATAGGTCTGGGCCGGACTGGTGGCCGGCTGCGTGATGGTGATGCTGGGGGCGACGCCGACGGAGATGATGGTGACGGCGGGCCCTGTGGCGGTCGTCCCGATGACCCCCAGTGAATCCGTGGCGAAGACCGTGGGCGCGTTGGTGCGTGATCCGGGGATCAGGGCGGCGGAGTAGACGACGGTGATGGCGAAGGTGTTCCCGCCAGTATTGACAATGGAGGGTGGGCCGGCCAAGGCGTCGTGGGTCAAGAAGCTGAGGGAGGCCGCTGAAATGGTGGCCCCGCCGGGGAGTTGGGGATTGGTCACGCTGATGTGGAATACCTGGGTGTAGGTGGTGCCCTGCTGCACACTCTGGGATACCGGCGTCGACGGGCTGAAGGTGATCGTCGGCGGCGTCGGGGAGGAGACGGGGAAGGGCAAGGCCGTGCAGGGTGCCCCTGCGGTACCCGCGATGTCCACCGCATAGACCGAGACCATCATGGTGCCGACGGTCGTGAAGACATGGCTCGCCGAACCGGTGGAGGTGACCTGGACCCCAGTCCCGTCGCCGAAGCTCCACACATAATTGGCGATGGCGAGCCCCGCGGCGGATACCGCGCTGGCGGTGAACTGGGAGGTGGCCCCCTTGTAGAGGGTGATCCCGGCCGGGGTGAGGGTCGTGACGGGTCCAAGCGCATTGATCACGGTGAACGCAAGTGGAGCCGAGGCGGTGGCCACACCGCCCATGCCGTCATAGGCGGTCGCCACGGCCTGGGTGGCGCCCCTGGGCGGGTAGGCCCAGCTCACAGAGCTATTGAGGGTGTTCAGGACCACTTCCTGGCCGGGGGCCAGGGCAGCGCTGGAGTAGCCATTCCAGGGCAAGGGCAGGGCCGAGAACAGGCTGCTGACGATGGCGCTGTCGGTGGCGTAGTTGGTGGCATTCGCCGCGGGCATCAGATCGCCCATGTCCCAGCGGATGAGGGCCGGCGCGTAGGGCTGGCCGGCAGCGTCCTGGACCGTGGCGGTGAAGGTGAGGGGCGACCAGGCGAAATCAGGCCCGGCCGGCGGGGTGAGGGTGATTTTGTTGACACTGTCGTGGGCCACGACGGTGACCCCCGGGGTCGCGTAAAGCCACTTCACGCCGCCGCGGCCATCATCCACTGTCAGCTTCACGGTGTAGTAGCCGCTCGCGGCATAGGTGTGGTTGACGCTGGGAAGGGTAGTGACGTTGTTGTAGGTGGTCACCACGGGGGTGCCGTCGCCGAAGTCCCAGGTGGCGGCCATGGGGTCGCCGTCCGGGTCGAGGATATCCACAGGAGAAGCCGCCTGGGAGAAGGTGATGGGTACGCCGGCCCAGGTGGCGTTGGGGCCGCCGGGGGCCTGGAAGACCACCGTTGGATCGGGCGACGTTGAAAGGTACTGGGCGCCGTAGGGAACCGTCGTCATCTGAGGCGGGTTGTTGGCCGTCGACACGGTGTTGAGCGTGAGGGCTGGCGGTACTCCGGGAGTACTGATGAAACCCTCGAGGTCCGTGGCCACGACGCTGGGAGTGATCAGCCTGCTGGCCGCACCGGGTCCATAGCTGTACCTGAATACATAGGTTCCATTATTGTTGCTGGTTGAACTCACCAGTAGAGCCGTGGCATCCCCTGGGTTGAAGACCAGGCCTGGAGCGATCGGCTGGCTGGGGGTGGGCAGACTGGGGTTCAGGGACAGGGCGGTTACCGGGCCGTTGGCATCGGTCACCTGGACCAGGTAGGAAATGATGGTGAGGCTCCCCGAGGTCACATGGTAGGTCAGGGCCAAGGCCGGCGACTGGAAGCTCGCCACCGGAAGGATGGAGGCCACCACCGGGAAGCTGGTGTTGACACTGGGCACACCGCCACCGTTGGCGTCCAGGGGCTGGACCGTGATGTTGACGGCGGGGTTCACCGCGGCGAAAACGTGGGTCCAAGTCTGGGAGTAGACCCCACCCGAAAGGGAGATGGCGGACTGGGCGGCCAGGACCGTCTCGGGGGCGGAGCCGTCGCCCCAGTTCCAGACGAAGCCGGTGACGGGACTTCCCGACAGCACCGTGGCGGAGGCGGTGAACGAATAGACCTTGTTCTGGTACAGTCCGCCCGTGGCCGGGACGACCTGGGCCGACAGGACCGCGGGCGGTACCGCCAAGGTGACCGCCTGGCCCACGGGCCCATTGGCCAGGAGGGTCAGGGTGGAACTCCAGGGGGTCACCCCGCCCTTCTGGTCATCGGCGCTGAGGGTCACCGCCATCTGGCCGGCGCTCTGGTAGGTATGGCTGACGGAGGCTCCGGTGGCCGTGGTACCGTCCCCGAAGGTCCAGGTATAGACGGGCGACTGGTTGGGCGTGGAATCCGTGACGCTGAAGCTCACCGGGGCCCCGACGTAATAGGTATTGAGGGGGTTCCCCGCATTGGGGGTGGGGGCCACCGTGACGGTGAGATTCGGAGGAGTGTCGGCCAGGACCAGGATGTTGACCTGGACCGAAGTGGTCCCGTTCGGCAGGGTGTTGGATGCGGTGAACGTCACCGGGTAGATGCCGGGCGTCAAGAACGTATGGGTCTGGGCCAGGACGTTGGCCGTGGTCGGGGCGATATCGCCTTTCCCGCCATCGCTGAACGTCCAGGAATAGTGCAGGATGTCCCCGTTGGGGTCCACTGCGGTGGCGGTGAACTGAACCTGGACGCCCTGGTAGGTGGCATTGGCCCCGGCCACGATGGTGGGCGTGGCATTGAGGGTGACCAGCGGCTGCTGGATCGCCCCCACCGTCGTGATGGTAACAGCCGGACCTGACACCACCGGCCCGACGATGCCCTGCGCGTCCGTGGCCTGGGCCACCGGGGTGAAGGTCACCGAGGTACCCAGCGCACCGGCGCTGTAGACATAGGTCGCGTTGTAGGTGCCGTCGCCGTTGGCCGTGACCGCGGCCGTGGGTGAAGTGCCAGCGCCAAGCGGATTCACCACCAGGGAGGTGGCGGGAAGGTAGACGCCTGGAGCCGCGTTGGGATTGGAGACGGCCAGGGTGAAAGTGACGGTGATCTGCGAACCCACCGGCAGGGTGAGGGTGGAAGCCCCCGCCGGCGCGGTGAAGGTCGGCGTCGGGAAACTGGTGGCCACCACGGGGAAGGCCGTGGCCGGGCTGGCCGGTCCGACCGACCCGTTCTTGTCCACGGCCTGGACCGTGATGTCAGCCACCGCGACGAACCCCAGGGCGAAGCTGTGGGTCAGGGTGTCGGTGAAGGTGTTGTTGGGCCCGGCCGCGACATTGGTGTCGGTCTGGGCCGGGCTGCCGTCGCCCCAAGTCCAGATGAAGGAGGTGATGGGATAGCCCGAAGTGGATTGGGTGCCCGTGGCCTTGAAGGAGTAGCTCTTGCTCTCGTAGAGATTGCCCGACGGGCCCGTGACGGCGCTGGCCAGGGGCGGCACGTCCGCCAGGATGTTCAGGGTCTGGGTCCAGGTGGTGACGCCGCCCTTACCGTCATCCGCGGTGAGGGTGACCTGGTCGGCCCCGGAGGCCAGGAAGGTATGGGTGACGGGGTTGCCGCTCCCGGTGGTCGTGTCGCCGAATTCCCAGGTGTAGGTGGGTGTCTGTCCGGTCACGGCATCGGTGATGGTGAAGGTGATGGGAACACCCACGTAGTAGGATGTGGCCGGGCTTATGACCACCGTGATGCTCGGCTTGGTATCGGCGAGGATGGAGACCAGCATCTGGATGGACTTCTTGCCGCCCGGAATGCCGGTGTCCGCGGTGAAGGTGACCGTGTAGGTCCCTGGGTTGGCGTAGGTGTGGGAGACGCTCAGGGCGGTGGACGAGGTGAGGTCGCCCGCGCCGCCGGTGTCGCCGAAGGCCCAGGAATACTCCATGGTCGAGACCACCGCATCCTGGGCGGTGGCCGCGAAGGTGATCGGGACGTTCTGATAGGTCGTGTTGGTGGTGCCTGGGACGATGATGGCGGGCGCGGCCACCAGGGACACTTCCGGCGGGGGCGCGGTGCTGGGCGTGGTGGTGATGGTGACGGCCGGCACATCCACTTGGGCGCTCAGGATGGCGCCGGTGGTGTCCTGGACCTGGAGGGTCGGCCCGGCGGTCCGGGAGCTGGTGGTGGCGGCGGCGGGGAAAAGAACGGTGACCGTCCACTCGTTGGGGTTCGCTCCTGGCTGAGGGGTGCCCACGGTGTCGGCCAGGGTGTCGTTGATCTGGAAGTTGATGCCCGCGGCGTTGTAGGTGAAGCCCGTGGAACTGGGGAGGACGATGGTGAAATCGAAGATGTAGGGGACAGTGTTGTTGGGGGTCGCACCACCCACGACCACCAGGCCGAGCGGGGCCGCTGGGTTATTGACCGTGATGGCGAAGGGGTTGGCCGCGACAAGGACCGTCTCCGGCTGCGTGAACGCCGTGCTGGTGAGGCCGGTGTTGTCCGTGGCCGTGACCGAGAGGGTGAAACTGCCCGAGGAGGTGAACGCGTGGGTCGTCTGGGGCG
Source organism: Holophagaceae bacterium (assembly GCA_003165415.1). Classification (GTDB taxonomy): domain Bacteria; phylum Acidobacteriota; class Holophagae; order Holophagales; family Holophagaceae; genus Mesoterricola. Next base: position 14,407 of record PLUC01000199.1, on the reverse strand, counting down.
TCGTGGTGACCTGGGCCTTGCTGCCGTCGCCAAAAATCCAGGTATACGAGGAAATGGAGTTTCCCAGGTTGGGATCGCTGGCCGTCGCGGTGAACTGATAGGAATTGAACTCGCTGTACTGCCCCTGAGTGGAGGCGCTGGATGTCACCGCCGTGATCTTGGGCGGCTGGTTATTGGTGAGGACGGTCGAACTGCTGGTGCTGCCGCCTCCGCCGCAACCGGACAGGAAGACCAAGAAAGCACACGAAAGAATGAGTCCAAGCTTCCCCAAAGTGGCTCTCATAGGTGCCCCTTCTGTCAGAACTACTTATTTATCAAGACGTAACGAAAAGAATTTATAGGTGAGATCATACAAGGTTTCCCAATCGTTACGCGTATTTTTTGTCTCTGGGTGCAGTCAAGGAATACAGACAAAATTAATTTGACATAGACTGGAAACATTCCAGGCTCTGGGCATGGACAAGACAGCCATTCGAGCCAAATGGACCATGATCTCCCCCTTGCTCGACGAGCGAGCCAGAAGGATTTGGGCAGCCGCAGAATCCGAGGCGCTCGGATGGGGTGGCATAACCCTGGTGTCCAAGGTCACTGGATTGAGTCGCCAAACGATTCATTCCGCACTCAAGGCCGCGCATGGGATGCCTGCCGGCGAATACGCCGAACCTTCCAAGGCAGGCCGCGTGCGGTCGGAGGGCGCGGGACGGAAGAGCTTGTCCGAAGGGGACCCTGCCCTGGTCCGGGACCTGGAGTTGCTGGTGGATCCGGCGCCCCAGGGTGACCCGATGTCCCCCTTGCTCTGGACCTCGAAGAGCACTGAGCACTTGGCCGCGGCCTTGCGTCAGCTGGGCCACAAGGTCTCCTGGAAAACGGTGGGAAGGATGCTCAAGGCAAAGGGCTTCAGCCTTCAGGCCAACCGAAACTCGAACGAGGGCGGGATCCACCCTGACCGGGAAGGGCAGTTTGCCCACATCAACGCGCAGGCCGTCGGCTTCCAGGAGGATGAGCAGCCAGTGATCTCGGCGGACACCAGAAAGAAAAATCACGCCGCGCCCGAGCTCGCGGTCCAGACCATTCGCATCTGGTGGCAGCAGATGGGGCAGCCGATGTATCCGGATGCCACGCGCCTTCTGGTGACCGCGGATTGTGGCGGCAACAATGGCCACCGCGCCCAGGCCTGGAAACGCAGCCTTCAGCAGTTGGCGAACGAGACTGGGTTGATCATTTCGGTATGCCATTTCCCGCCGGGCACAAGCAAGTGGAGCAGGATCGAGCAGCGGATGTCCTGCCATATCACCCAGCATCGGCGCGGCCTTCCCCCGGTGCGCCTGGAGGCCGTTGTCAGCCTCATCGGTGCGGTGGCCACCCGCCAAGGTCCCCGGATCCGCACAGACCGCGACCCTCACCAATCTGAGATGGGCAGGAAGATCACCGGCCATGATTTGGCCGAAGTTCGAAGCGGGCGACCAGAGTTCCCGGAGAACTGGAACTATTCACTCCTCCCAAACGACAAATGACATGTCATTTCCATGCCTGAATAAGCATCAGCCTTGGACCCAGCGGGCCTCCAGACCCAGCAGCCGGTCCACGGCCGCCCGGCCGCGGGGCCCGGGATCCACGGTGAACTCGTTGACCCAGGCCCGCACGTAGCGCCCCACCATGGCCGTGTCCATGCCGCGGCCGAAGGACTGGGCATAGGCCACGCTCTCGTCGTGCCGGACCCGGGCCAGCTCCACGCTGCGGCGCATGAGCCCGGCGAAGCGGTCCTTCACCACCTGCGGCAGGTTCCGGCGGATGGCGTTGCCGCCCATGGGCAGGGGCAGATCGCAGTCGGCCTTCCACCAGGCCCCCAGGTCCTGGACCAGGTGCAGCCCCTCCTCCCGGTACATGAGCTGGCTTTCGTGGATGAGCAGCCCGGCCTGGAACCGCCCGTCCCGCACCGCCGGCATGATCTGGTCGAAGGGCAGCAGCTCCACCCGCAGGTCCGGCATCCATTTGCGCAGGGCCAGGTAGGCGCTGGTGCGCAGGCCGGGAATGGCCATGGTGACCCCGCGCAGCTCCGGCCCGGTCATGGGCGTCCGGGCGATCACCAGGGGCCCGGTGCCTTCCTGGATGCTGGAACCAGCCGTGAGCAGTTCATAACTGTCCACCAGCTCCGGATAGGCTCCGAAGCTGATGGCGGTGACCTCGTAGCGGCCGTCCAGGGCTTCGCCGTTGAGCGTCTCGATGTCCTTGCGCACGAAGCGCAGGTCGAACCCCTCGGGATCCAGCCAGCCCAGCGCCAGGGGCGCCATCATGTAGGCGTCGTCGGAATCGGGACTGTGGGCGATGGTGAAGGGCATCAGCGGCCTCCGGCAGGTGAAGCGTTGATCCGGAAGGAGCGTTTCTCCTTGACCCGCTCCACGGCCTTGGCCGCCAGCGCGTACCCCGGGTTTTCGCGCAGGGCGCTCTGGAAGTGCTCCAGGGCCTGCTCCAGGCGGTCCTGGGCCTCGTACACGCGGCCCAGGTTGAAGTGCGGATAGCAGTAGCTTTCGTAGCGCCTGGCCTTGAGCGCCATGTGCAGCCACGGGATCGCGTCCTCGTACTGCCCCATTTCCAGGTAGTAGGCGCCTATGTCATTGTACGGGGCGCCGAACTCCGGATCCAGGTCGATGGCCCGGTGGCAATCGGCGATGGCCGCCTCGAAATCCTTGCGGTAGGACCGGGCCCAGCCGCGGTAGGTGTAGGCTTCCGGCGTGACGTGCAGTTCCAGCGACTTGGTGTAGAGCTCGATGGCCCTTTCGATTTCGCCGCGCATGTGGTGCTGGTAGGCCTTGCCCACCATTTCCATCGCCTCTTGTTTCTTTTCCTGGTCGCTCATGGAGGCCTCAATCCCGAACAGAATAGGCTAAATCCGTACGGAGGAACCAGATTGCCGGAGCGGTAAAGGCAGGTTCGCAACCCAACCGACCGTTGTATCCTGATTCCATGGCCAACGATTCACCCGGAACCTACTGCCAGAATTGCTTCACCTGGAACCCGGGTGAACGGGAGATCTGTCGCAAGTGCGGCACCCGGCTGCTGATCGTGGCCGGCGACCAGACCTGGGAGGAGGAGGAGCAGATCGAGGCCGAGGACGACCTGGATGAGCATCTCCTGGAGCGCATCACCGGCCTGGAGGAGACCCTCCGGCGGGTGGAGACCTACCTGGAGACGGTGTCGGACCAGCTCGGCCGGCTGGAGCGGTCGGAGGTGATGCTGCGCAACGGGCTCATGTCCCTGGTCCAGGAGATGGAGACCAAGGGCCAGCTGGACGGCCAAGCCTTTTCCTCCCGCTGGGAACAGCTGGTGGAGGAGAACCTGCAGCTCATCAGCGCCCGGGAGATCTTCACCCGCTACCGCGCCCGGATCCTGCCCATCGCCAAGCCCAAGGCGGTCTCCCAGCTGCGCCGGGCCCTGCTGGAGACCTCGGCCCTGCTGGACAACGGCCTGCTGCCCGAAGCCGCCACCCGCCTGGGCGAGGCCCTGGCCCTGGACGGCAAGAACTATGAACTGCTGTTCACCGTGGCCGCGCTCAAGGAAGTGGCCCAGGTGTGGGAGGAGGCGGAGCAGCTGGCGCGCAAGGTGGTCGCCCTGAGCCCGAGGCACTACGAGGGCTGGATGCTGCTGGCCAAGATCCTCCAGGACGACCCCGAGCGGGCCGACGCCGCCCTGGAGACCCTGCGCACCGCCGCCGACCTGCGGCCGGACGAGGTGGCGCCCAAGGTCCAGTTGGCCGAGCTGCTGCTGGACGAGGACGATCTCCAGGGCGCCCTGGAATCGGCCAAGGAGGCGGTGGCGCTGCAGCGGGACGGGGAGACCCTCAGCCTCCTGGCGGAGATCTTCCTGGCCCGGGGCGAGGCCCCCAAGGCCATCACCCTGCTCAAGGAAGCCTCCGGCTTCCTGCCCGGGGATCTGCGCATCCGGGAGCTGCTGGCCGAAGGCTACATCCTGGCCGACGAGCGGCCCAAGGCCTTCACCATCCTGCAGGAGCTGCTGCGCCAGCACCCCGGCGACCACGACCTGCTGCTGCTCCTGGACGCCGAGAGCCCCGCCCAGCTGCGCAGCGCCCGGGGCGGCAAGGCCGAGGCCGGGTTCCTCCTGGACGAGGCCGAGGACTGGCTCGCCGACGGCAACCTGGTGGAGGCGGAGGCGGCCCTGCGCCGGTCCCGGCGCAAGGACCGGAGCGAGCGGCTGGATTGGCTGGAGCTGCTGCTGGCCTTCCGCAAGGACCCCAGGAGCCAGCTGGCCAAGGCCATCGGCTTCGCCGGCTCCGGGCGCCACCCCAGGCTCTGCTTCCAGGCCCTGCACCTGGCGGTGGACCACTACATGGACAAGAACGACGAGAAGGGCCTCAACCTGGCCCTCAACACCTTCCTGGCCGCCCACCCCAAGAGCAGCGGCGCCTGGGAGGCGGCCATCATCCGCCAGGCCTACCGTCTTATGAATGGTTCAGTGGGCGATGACGATCTGCGGGAAGTGCGCCGGCTCCAGGCCAACCCGCTGCCCGGCCAGGAAGCCCGGGCCCGCACCCTGCTGGGCCAGTACCTGCTGGAACTCAAGCGGCCCAAGGACGTGGTCGACCTGGTCGGGCCGGTCATCGCCGCCGAGCCCACCATGATCAACCATTTCCAGCTGGGCAGCGCGCTGGTGGCCCTGAAGCAGCGGGAGGAGGGGCTGGCCATGCTCCAGGACGGCCTGGACGGCGATCCCGGGGATCTGCCCGAGGACCAGGCCGTGCTGCTCCGGAGCAAGATGCAGACCATGATCAAGGACCTGGAAAAAATCCTGGGCCACGATTGATGGATTCAATTCCATCCGTGACAAAGTCGACCATTCCGGTCATGATTACAGAATAAGCAGTAAGGGGAGTTGGCCATGAGCACATCTCTGCAGCAGGTCACCAGCGAGGAATACAAATACGGGTTCGTCACCGACATCGAGTCCGACAGCGTGGCCCCCGGTCTTAATGAGGACGTCATCAGGTTCATCTCCGCCAAGAAGGGTGAACCCGAGTGGCTGCTGGAGTTCCGGTTGAAGGCCTACCGCCACTGGTTGACCCTCACCGAGCCGGCCTGGGCCAACGTCACCTACCCGAGCCCCGATTTCCAGAAGATCGTCTACTACTCCGCGCCCCGGCAGAAAAGCCCCAAGTTCCAGAGCATGGACGAGGTAGACCCGGAGCTGCTGCGCACCTTCGAGAAGCTGGGCGTGCCCATGGACGAGCAGAAGGCCCTGGCCGGGGTCGCCGTGGACGTTGTGTTCGACAGCGTGAGCGTGACCACCACCTACAAGGCGGCGCTGGCAGAAAAAGGCATCATCTTCTGCAGCTTCAGCGAGGCGGTGCGGGAGCACCCGGACCTGGTGAAGAAGTACCTGGGTTCGGTGGTGCCTCCCGGCGACAACTTCTACGCCGCGCTCAACTCGGCGGTGTTCACCGACGGCTCGTTCTGCTTCATCCCCAAGGGGGTCACCTGCCCCATGGACCTCTCCACCTACTTCCGGATCAACAACAAGGAATCCGGCCAGTTCGAGCGGACTCTGATCGTGGCCGAGGAAGGGGCCTCCGTGAGCTACCTGGAGGGCTGCACCGCGCCCCAGTTCGACGTCAACCAGCTGCACGCCGCGGTGGTGGAGCTGGTGGCCCTGGACGACGCCAGCATCAAGTACAGCACGGTGCAGAACTGGTACGCCGGGGACAAGGACGGGGTGGGCGGCATCTTCAACTTCGTCACCAAGCGCGGCATGTGCAAGGGCCGCAACAGCAAGATCAGCTGGACCCAGGTGGAGACCGGCAGCGCCATCACCTGGAAGTATCCCAGCTGCGTGCTGCTCGGCGAGAACAGCGTCGGCGAGTTCTATAGCGTGGCCTTGACCAACCACAAGCAGCAGGCCGACACCGGCACCAAGATGACCCACATCGGCCGCAACACCCGCTCCACCATCATCTCCAAGGGCATCAGCGCCGGCGAGAGCGCCAACAGCTACCGCGGCCTGGTCAAGGTCATGGGCAAGGCCGAGGGCGCCCGCAATTTCAGCCAGTGCGATTCCATGCTCATCGGCAGCCGCTGCAGCGCCAACACCTTCCCCTACATCGAGGTGGCCAACCCCTCGGCCAAGGTGGAGCACGAGGCCACCACCTCCAAGATCGGCGAGGAGCAGCTGTTCTACTTCCAGCAGCGGGGCATCCCCGCCGAGGACGCCATCTCGATGATCATCAACGGCTTCTGCAAGGACGTCTTCCGCGAGCTGCCCATGGAGTTCGCGGTGGAGGCCACCCGGCTGCTCGGGCTCAAGCTCGAAGGCAGCGTCGGTTAAAAATTCATCTCGGAGTCAAGCATGCTTTCGATCCGCAACCTCACCGCCCGCATCGGGGATAACGAAGTGCTGAAGGGCATCGACCTTGAGGTCAAGGCCGGGGAAGTGCACGCCATCATGGGGCCCAACGGCAGCGGCAAGTCCACCCTGGGCAAGGTGCTGGCGGGCCATCCGGCCTACGAGGTCACCGGCGGGGAGGTGCTGTACGAGGGCGAGAACCTGTTCAGGCTGGCGGCCGACGAGCGGGCCCGGGCGGGGATCTTCCTGGGCTTCCAGCACCCCATCGAGGTGCCCGGGGTGAGCAACGCCTCCTTCCTGCGCCTGGCCTACAACAAGAAGGCGGAAAGCCAGGGCCGGGATGAACTGGACCCCCTGGAGTTCGACGACTACATCCAGGAGAAGATCCGACTGGTGAAGATGGACAGCTCCTTCCTGGACCGCAGCCTGAACGAAGGCTTCTCCGGCGGCGAGAAGAAGCGCAACGAGATCCTGCAGATGTGCGTGCTGGAACCGAAGCTCTCGATCCTGGACGAGCTGGACTCCGGGCTGGACATCGACGCCCTGCGGGTGCTGGGCGAAGCGGTGACCGCGCTCATGAACCCGGAGCGCGCGCTCATGATCATCACCCACTTCCCCCGCATCCTGGAGACCATCCATCCCGACCAGGTGCACGTGCTCTCCGCCGGCCGGATCGTGCGCACCGGCGGCATGGATCTGGCGCTGGAGCTTGAGGAGCGCGGCTACGACTGGCTCAAGGCCGAGCCGGCCCCGGCGGGGAGGGCGTGATGGCCGCCGTGCTGGAGCGTCCCCCCATGCCAGCGATGCTGCCCGCGATCCTGGCCCAGCCCAGGCCGGCCGGATGGGAGGCCCGGCGCGCGCAGGCCGAAGCGGCCCTGGAGCGCCAGGACTGGCCCAGCACCCGCCAGGAGGGCTGGAAGTACACCGACCTGGCCGTCCTGAAGGCCATGGACTTCAGCGCCGGAGCCGCCCAGCCGGTGGACATAGGCCCGCTGATCCTGCCCGAGGCCAGGGGCTCCCGCCTGGTGTTCGTGAACGGCCAGTTCAACTCCCACCACAGCAACACCTCCAGCCTGCCCCCCGGGGTCCGCCTGCTCAACCTGGCCTCGGCCTCGGAACTGGCCCACGACCTGGGCTCCCTGGCCGGGCCCGCCGGCGCCGACCCCTTCGCCGACCTCAACACGGCCCGCTTCCAGGATGGCGCCCTGGTGATCATCCCCAAGGGCGTCCACCTTGAGGCCCCGCTGCATGTCCTCTTCCTCAGCGCCCAGGACGGCCCCCGGGCCACCTGCTCCCTGCCCCGCCTGTTCGTGGTGCTGGAGCGCGGCGCCTCCGCCACCCTGGTGGAGGAGTACCAGGGCAAGGGCAGCACCCTCACCTGCGCCGTGGCCGAGGTGATCGTGCGGGCCAACGCCTCCCTGAACCACGAGCGGATCCAGCGGGAATCCGCCGAGGCCTTCCATTTCTCCAGCCTGGCGGCCCGGGTGGAGCGGGACGGGCAGTATGCCTGCCGCACCATCGCTTTCGGCGCGCGCCTGTCCCGGTCCACCCCCCGGGTGGCCCTGGCCGAGGAAGGCGCCAGCCTGGTGCTGGACGGGCTGGCGCTGCTGGGCGAGGCCCAGGTGGCCGACACCCATTCCTTCATCGACCACCTGGTGCCCCACTGCACCAGCCGCCAGACCCACAAGGCCATTGCCGACGACCGTTCCCTGGCGGTGTTCAACGGCATCATCTACGTGCGCAGGGACGCCCAGGGCACCGACGCCCAGCAGCAGTGCCGCGGCCTCCTGCTGTCCACCCAGGCCCGGGTGGACGCCAAGCCGCAGCTGGAGATCTACGCGGACGACGTGAAGTGCGCCCACGGGGCGGCCATCGGCCAGCTGGACCCCGAGGCCCTGTTCTACCTGGAAAGCCGCGGCCTGCGCCCGGCCCTGGCCCGCAACCTGCTCACCTACGCCTTCGCCTCCGACCTGCTGGCGGGCATTCCCGTACCAAGCCTCAAGCGTCAGCTCCGCCAGACTGTCCTGGCCCGCACCAACGCCGAGCATCTGGAGACGCTGCCATGACCACCACCCCCACCCTGACCCTCGACGTGGCCCGGATCCGCCAGGACTTCCCGGAACTGTCCGTGCCCTTCCACGACAAGCCCCTGATCTACCTGGACAGCGCCGTGAGCGGCCTCACCCCGAAGGCGGTGGTGGACCGGGTGAGCCACTACCAGTCGTTCGAGCACACCAATGTGCACCGGGGCGTCTCCACCCTCAGCCAGGAGGCCACCGACCGCTTCGAGGAGGCCCGGGAGAAGGTGCGCGCCTTCATCAACGCTCCCTCCGCGGCCCAGATCATCTGGACCCGGGGCACCACCGAAAGCATCAACCTGGTGGCCCAGACCTTCGGCCGGTCCAAAGTCGGGGCCGGCGACGAGATCCTGCTGTCGGCCATGGAGCACCACTCCAACATCGTCCCCTGGCAGCTCCTGGCCGAGGAGAAGGGCGCGAAGATCCGGGTCATCCCCATGAACGATGACGGCGAACTGATCCTGGACGACCTGGAGAGCCTGCTCACCGAGCGCACCCGGATCCTGGGGGTCACCCAGGTGTCCAACGTGCTGGGCACCATCAACCCGGTCAAGGAGATCATCCGCCGGGCCCACGCCAAGGGCGTGCCGGTGCTGGTGGACGGCGCCCAGGGGGTGCCGCACCTGCCGGTGGACGTCACCGACCTGGACGCGGACTTCTACGCCTTCAGCGGGCACAAGCTGTCCGGCCCCACCGGCATCGGCGTGCTCTACGGGCGCCGGGAGCTGCTGGAGGCCATGCCCCCCTGGCAGGGCGGCGGCAGCATGATCCTGTCGGTCACCTGGGAGAAGACCACCTTCTGCGGCCTGCCCACCAAGTTCGAGGCCGGCACCCCCGCCATCGCCCAGGCCATCGGCCTGGGGGCGGCCATCGACTATATCCAGGGCCTTGGCCTGGCCCGCATCGCCGCCCACGAGCATGACCTGCTGGCCTACGCCACCGAGCGCTGCGCGTCCGTGCCGGGCCTGCGCATCATCGGCCAGGCCAAACACAAGGCCAGCGTCCTGTCCTTTGTGCTGGACGACATCCACCCCCACGACATCGGCTCCATCCTGGACCATGAAGGGATCGTGGTGCGTGCGGGCCACCACTGCGCCCAGCCGGTGATGGCCCGGTTCGGCATCCCCGCCACCACCCGCGCATCTTTCGCCTATTTCAACACGCGGGAGGAGATTGACGCCCTGGTCTCTGGCATCCTTAAGGTGCAGGAGATATTCAAGTGAGCGATCCCCGGGAGCTTTACCAGCAGGTGATCATCGAGCACAACAAGAAGCCCCGGAACTACGGCGACCTGGAGGGCTGCACCCACCAGGCCCACGGGCTCAACCCCCTGTGCGGGGACGACATCGTGCTGAAGGTGGTGGTGGTGGACGGCATCGTCCAGGACATCCGCTTCACCGGCCAGGGCTGCGCCATCTCCAAGGCCTCCAGCAGCCTCATGACCGTCAACGTCAAGGGCAAGCCGGTGGCCGAAGCCGAGCTCATGGTGGACCAGTTCCGGGGCATGATCCGGGGCACCCTGGACACAGCCGTTGACCCCAACATCCTGGGCAAGCTCAGCCTCTTCCAGAACGTCAAGAACCTGCCCAGCCGGGTCAAGTGCGCCGTGCTGCCCTGGGCGACCCTGCACAGCGCCCTCCATGGCGAAGAGATCGTCAGCACCGAATAGGACCCCGCCCCATGCCCAAGATCGCGGAAATCGAGTACACCCCCAACCCCAACGCGGTGAAGTTCGTGCTCAAGGAGCCGGTCACCGTGGGCTTTCCCAAGGCTTTCCGGGACAAGGAAATGGCCGAGTACGACGAGCTGGCCAAGGGGCTGTTCGCGGTGGCTCACGTGCAGTCCGTGTTCATGCAGGACAAGTTCGTCACCGTGACCAAGGACGACGGCATCGGCTGGACCGAGCTCCTGCCCAAGCTGGCCCCGCCCATCCGCCAGGCCCCCTCCGTCACCGGCCAGGCCTCCGGCCCGGCCCCCCACTGGGACCGCCCCGAGCTGGACGAGGACGATCCGGTCATCCAGGACGTGCGCCGGGTCCTGGCCGCCGCCATCCTGCCCGCCCTGGCCGCCGACGGCGGCGGCCTGGACGTGGTGGGCCGCCACGAAAAGCAGATCATGATCCGCTACCAGGGCGCCTGCACCTCCTGCCCCTCGGGGCTCACGGGGACGCTCATGGCCATCGAGGGGATCCTGCGCAAGGAAGTGGATCCGGAGATTGTCGTGATCTCTGTGTAGGTATTGCCACTGAGGCGTCCGTTGTCCCACCCCTAGTGCCTATATGTTTCGTTCGGGTCCCTTAGCAGTGCGCCGACCCATCGATGCGTGAATCTCTTGAAGCGTCCTCGCTGCGCTATGCTACGCTGCGGGCGCTGCAAGAGTTCACGCAGACCTTCCCCGCATGGATTTTTGGATACGTCACCAGTCATTGGGAAACGATTCGCGGCAACCATTCCGGGACCAGGGGCCTATAGGATCAGACCAGCGCCACCTCTACCATTGAACCGCAACCTGGGATTTAGGCAGGGAAGGCCAGCGTGAGAACTTGGCTCGCGCGCAGGCGGCGGAGCCGCCGAGCACGGGCCAAGGCTCTCACGCACCGATGGGTCGGCGCACTGCTAGGGAACCCGGGCGAAACATATAGGCGCGACGGGTGGGACAACGGACGATTTCAGTATGGTTAGAACCTTCGGCGGTGCCGGACCCTGGCCACCCGCACCACCAGGTCCGGCCCCTCCATCCACTGCCGGATCCGGTTGGCGTCGCCGAACCGGGAGCCCCTTCCGGTGGAATCCAGCAGCACGATCAGCACCGGCCTCGCCCGCAACTGGGCCTGCATCACCAGGCACTGCCCGGCCTCGTCGATGAAGCCGGTCTTGGACAGGCCGATGTGCCAGCGGGAACTGAGCAGCAGGCGGTTGGTGTTGTGGAACAGGATGGGGTGGTACCGCCCCTGGACCGTGGCCTCCCCCTGGGTGGTGCAGGTGCGGATCAGCGGGTAGTGGTGGGCCTGGTCGACGATGCGGGCCAGGTCCCGGGCGGAAGCGACGTTGCCGCTGGACAGCCCGGCGGGATCCTCGAAGTGGGCGGTGCTTAGGCCCAGGCTGGCTGCCTTGGCGTTCATGGCGGCCACGAAGGCCGTCAGTCCCCCGGGATAGGTCCGGCCCAGGGCATGGGCCGCCCGGTTCTCGGAGGACATCAGCGCCAGCAGCAGGGCGTCGCCCCGGGTCAGGGTGGTCTCCACCGGCAGCCGGGACCGGCTGTGCCGCATCATGTCCTTGTCCTCTTCCAGGATGGTGATGGGCGCCCGCAGATCCGGCTGGCCGTCCAGCAGGACCATGGCGGTCATGAGCTTGGTGATGGAGGCGATGGGCTGCGGCGCATCCATGTGCTTCTCCATCAGCACCTCGCCCGTGCTCTGATCCTGGACCAGGACGGCGGCGGAGCGCAGCGCCAGCCCCGGGGCCTCGATCCCATGGGCACCGCCGCGGCCGGCCACGCAAAACAGCAGGCCCAGCAGCATCCACCCTCGCCTGAACACCATCTATTTTCCTCCTTGTGCGGGCGAGATCAAACGGCCGCTCATCCCTTGGACCGCCCCGGGCTTGGCGAAGTTGAATGCGTTAGGTTAACCGAAGAACGAATCTCATTCCACCAACCTTCTGCCCATGCCTGGGCAGGGCAGATACAAGTGACCCCGAGCCAGTTGAAATCAGGATGAGTCCGAAAGGCCGTCCGCAGGCACTCATGAGGACAGAAGCCCCCCCCGGGTGGCAGATGATAACTATCTTATATAACGGACGCCCGAAACCCTTGCCATGAAACTTGATTTCGTTTTCATCCTCCCCGCTCTGCGCACGCCGCTCTGGGACGCCTCCAGCCTCGTGGTGTCCGGAACCCTGGCGGTCGCGCTGGTTATCGCCATCCTGTCCTGGAGGCGCCGGGCCCGGCGGGACCGGCTGGTCCAGCTGGAGGCCAGGTTCAAGGCCCAGACCCAGGAACTGCACGAAAGCGAGGCCCGGCTCCTGGGCTTCATCCGCCATGCTTCCACCGCCATCGCCTTCAAGGGACTGGATGGCCGGTTCGTGCTCATCAATCCTCGCTATGAGGAGATTATTGGACGGCGTGAGTCGGAAATCCTCGGGCATACCTTGGAGGAGCTGATCCCCCTGGAAATCTGTCATCCATGGCTGGAAATGGAGCGCCGGGTGGTGGAACTGCGGGAGGAGGTCCAGCATGAGATGCAGTGGAGCCGCGACGGAGGCCCCGAACGCTGCTTCCTGGCCCAGAAGTTCCCCCTGATCGACGTCAGTGGCCAGTGCTGGGGCGTGGGGGTCATCGTCACCGACATCACCGAGCGCAAGGAGGCCGAACGGGCCCATCTGCAGAGCCAGAAGCTGGAGTCCCTGGACATCCTGGCCGGCGGCCTGGCCCACGATTTCAACAACCTCCTGGGCGCCATGGAGGGCAATGTGGAGCTGGCCAAGCTGGTGGCCCCCCCCGAGGGGCCGGTCCATGCCTACCTGCGGACCCTCGAGGGGCTGATCAACCGGTCCTCCGACCTGGTGCAGCAGATCCTGGCCTACGCGGGCCGGGGCAGGACCGTCGTCCTCACCCTGGACCTGAACCGCCAGGTGGAAGACCTGACCCGCCTGCTGAGGGCTTCGCTGTCCAGGCGCGCCGCCCTCCGCCTGATCCCGGAGCCCGGGCTACCGCCCATCAAGGGCGATCCCGCCCAGGTCCAGCAGATAATCATGAACCTGGTGCTCAACGCCTCGGAGGCCGTGGATGCGCGCAGCGGAGTCATCACCATCCGCACCGGCGCGGAACTGCTGGACGCGGCCGCCATCCGCGCCGGCTTCCAGGGACAGGCCCTGGAGCCGGGCCCGCACGTGTTCCTGGAGGTGGCCGACGACGGCCCGGGCATGGCGCCGGAGGTGCTGGAGCGGATCTTCGATCCCTTCTTCACCACGAAGTTCACCGGGCGGGGGCTGGGGCTCTCGGCCGTGCTGGGCACCCTGAAGGCCCACCAAGGCGGCATCCAGGTGCGCAGCGAGCCGGGCAAGGGCACCTCCTTCAAGCTGCTGTTCCCCGCCGCCCCCGCCGGCGAGCGCCCCGAAGCGGCGGATGATCACGACTTCGAGGAAGTCATGGGCTCCTACCAGGGCACCGGGACCGTGCTGGTGGTGGATGACGAGGAGCCGATCCGCGCCACGGCGGTGCAGGCCCTGCTGCACCTGGGCTTCGACACCCTGGAGGCCCGGAACGGGCTGGAGGCGCTCCAGGTGTTCGAAGCGAACCGGGACCGGATCCGGCTCATCCTCATGGACCTCACCATGCCGCGCATGGACGGCGAGGAAGCCTACCGGGCCCTCCGCCGCCTGGGCCTGATGACCCCCGTCATCATCACCAGCGGGTTCGCCGAAGGGGATGTGCTCGACCATTTCCGCGGCAAGGGCATCGCCGGGTTCCTGCAGAAGCCGTACCGCCTCCACCTCCTGGTCCGGGCGGTGCGCAAGGCGCTGGACCAGGTCCGCGATCCGCTCGCCCTGGAGCCGCGCAAGCCCCTGGTCTCCCCCCAGGAGCTGGATATGGGCCTCCCCTTGCTGGACCAGCAGCACCGGCGGGTGATCGGCGCCTTCAACCAGCTCGCCGAGGTCCTGGGCCCGGGCGGCCAGGCGATGGAGCAGGAGCGAGCCCTGTCCTCCTTCACGGAAGTGACCCTGACCCATTTCGGCGTGGAGGAGACCCTCATGGAGAGCCTCGGCTACCCCCGCACCCGGGAGCACCAGGAATGCCATGTCCGCCTGATCGTCCAGATCAACACCCTGTCCGACCAGATCCGCCAGGGCCAGCTCGCCATTTCCTCAGCCCTGCTGGACTTCCTTGAGAGCTGGCTGCTGCACCACACCCAGGACGAGGACCTGCGCCTGGCCCAGTTCCTGAAGTCGAGAGGGCACTAGCCTGGATTTCCACGTAGG
>PLUC01000262.1 GCA_003165415.1 Holophagaceae bacterium | reverse complement strand
GCCAGGGGCCGGCCGCGGCCGGCGGCCAGGGCCTGCTGCCGGGCCTCGAAGGGAACCGCAGCCAGGGGCAGCCGGTCCCGCACCATCAGCGGCCGGGCCTGGAAGGACACCGGCGGACGGCTGGCGGGGGCGGCCCCCGGAAGCGCGGCCAGGACGCTCTCCCGCCGCGGCACCAGGGCGGGCGCGCTGCCCACCCGCAGACCCTGGGCCAGGGCCGGACCGTGCACGGCGAGCGCCGCGGCGGCCACCGGACCGGAGCCCAGGAACACGCTCTGCGGCACCACCGTCACGGCCCCCTGGATGCCCTGGTTCACATGGCCGGCGGAGGCATTGAAGGCCGAGGCGCCGGGCGCCAGGCTGCCGGCGTTGAGGGCCTGCACGTAGGCCCGGGAGGCAACGTAGGCGGGCAGGTACGGCTCGCGGGGACCCAGCGGGAACCAGGCCACTCCGGCCCCCGCAGGGGCGGCGCCGTGCAATCCGGGGCCGCCCACGAAGGCCACCAGGGCGGGGGCGTAGACCGGCTTGGACATGCGCATGCCCTCGGCGTGGGGCACCCAGACCCAGGCATGGTCGGCCTGGGCCCAGCGGCCGTAGTGGGAAGGGGCGAACCCCCAGGGGGCGGCGTCCACCCAGGTCCAGCCGTAGGGTTCGCTCCAGGCCCAGCGGCCGTCCCGGTAGGGCGCCCAGTCGGCGGCGACCCGGGGCGCCCAGACGGTGCCGTAGGTCTTGTCCATCCGCCAGTCGCCGTGGCCGTCCAGGTCCTCGTAGCCGGTCATGTCCCGGCCCACGTAGATCGCGCTCTCGGAGGCGTCCTCCCGCCGTTCCCGCACGGCGCACCACCGGTCGAACCCGTCCGGGGTCCGCGCCTCGCCCACGTCGTAGCTCGGCTGATCGCCCCCGGAAAGGTCCAGGGTGTTGCCGGGATTGACCGGGACCGTGGTCCCCGCCGCGGTCACCTCGGCCTGGCCGGAGCGCACGGTGACCTGGTCGGCCGCGCCGCCCGGGTCCACATCCACCCGGTAGATCCCGGGGTGGTCCAGGAGCACGGCTCCGGTGGGGGTGTCCACCTCCACGGAATCCATGTCCCAGCCCGGCGGCAGCCGCAGTTCCATGGTGCCCCTGGGCAGGCCCAGCTGCAGCGCGCGGCTGTCCAGGCGCAGGACGTCCAGGCCGGAGCCCTGGGCCAGGCGCAGGTCGGTGGCTCCGGCGTGCAGCTCGGCGATGCCGCCGGGGCCGACCCAGAGGCTGTCGCCGGCGGCCAGGGGCAGGTTGACCAGGGCCGGGGCCCAGTCGTCCAGACCCGCGGGCTGCCGGGAAACGGGGCCTTCGGCGTAGTTCAGGCGCACCACCCGGGTGGGCGGATCGCCCCGCTCCGGGCCCGTGTAGTCGCTGTCCATGCCCGCCTCCAGCGGCGCGGCCAGGGGCACCTCGTCATCCGCCAGTACGACGACCCGGTTCGGCGCGCAGCCGAGGGCGGCCAGGAGTACAGCCAGGACGGCAGGACGATGGGTGAACATGCTGGAAGTTTCAGCGCAATGGAAGCCGCTGTAAAGGAGGCATATTCCAATAAGATAAGGTCATGAGAAGCATCGCAGTGGTGACCGACAACAGCCGCACCCGGCTGGCGGAGGCCCTCCGCCGCAACCTGGAGGAAGTGCTGGCCGACCAGGCCCAGATCCACCACTACCCCCTCGACACCCTGCCGCCCGGCGACCCGATCGACGACGACCTCGTGCTGGTCATGCTCGGCGCCAAGATCCCGCTGCTCCAGGGCCACGTGGCCAACCCCAGGCGGGTTCTGGTGGTCCGCCGCACCCTGAGGGAGCAGGACGTCTATCGCATCTTCGCCATCCCGCCCGGCACCCGGGTCCTGGTGGTCAACGACCACCCCGAAACCACCCTGGAGACCGTGGCCCTGCTCCAGCAGCTGAAGATCGACCATCTCCAGTTCGTGCCCTTCCAGGAAGGCCTGGACTGCGCGGACATCCGCATCGCCATCACCCCCGGCGAGCGGGACAAGGTCCCCGCCACCATCCCCACGGTGATCGACGTGGGCCACCGCTGCATCGACATCTCCACCTTCATCGAGATCATCAACCGCCTGGGCATCGCCGATCCGGCGGTGGACCGGCGCCTGGTGCGCTATTCCGAGTCCATCGTCACCCTGGACGCCGGGGTCAACCACCAGTACAAGGAGCTCTACCTCAAGAACGCCGAACTGGACACGGTGATCAACCTGTCCCACGAAGGCATCCTGCTGGTGAACACCGAAGGCCGGATCGCCCTGCACAACCACGCCCTGGCCGGCATGCTGGACCTCCAGGGCGACCTCACCGGGTCGCCGGTGGCGGTCCTGGGCCCGCACATCCAGGAGGTGCTCACCCGCAAGAACGGCCAGGAGTGGATCGTGGAGCACAAGGGCCGCTCCCTGGTGGTCACCCGGCAGGCCATCCGGCACTTCGGGGAGCCCGCCGGCAGCTTCTTCAACTTCCAGGAAGTCACCTACATCCGGCAACTGGAGCAGAACCTCAGCCGCAAGCTGCGGGAGAAGGGGCACACCGCCCGCTACCGGTTCGCCGACGTCCTGACCCGGTCTCCGCGCATGCTCCAGTGCGTGGACCTGGCCAAGCGCATCGCCGGGTCGGACTTCACCGTGCTGATCACCGGCGAGAGCGGCACCGGCAAGGAACTGCTGGCCCAGTCCATCCACCAGGCGTCAAGCCGGAGCAGGCAGGCGTTCGTGGCGGTGAACTGCGCGGCGGTGCCGGAGAACCTGCTGGAGAGCGAACTGTTCGGCTACGAGGGCGGAGCCTTCACCGGGGCGCTGAGGGAGGGCAAGACCGGTCTGTTCGAGCAGGCCAACCACGGCACGGTGTTCCTGGACGAGATCGCCGACATGCCGCCGCTGCTCCAGGCCAAGCTGCTCCGGGTGCTGCAGGAGCGCCAGGTGGTGCGGGTGGGGTCGCAGAAGGTGGTGGACGTCAACATCCGGGTCATCGCCGCCACCAACCAGGACCTGCGGGAGTGGATCCGCCGCGGGCGCTTCCGGGAGGACCTCTACTACCGGATCAACACCCTGCCCCTGGTGGTGCCGCCCCTGAGACAGCGCCCCGAGGACATCTTCCTCCTGCTGGAGCACATCCTGGCGGAGCAGAAGCGCACCGGGCTGACCTTCACCCCGGAGGCCCGGGAGGCCCTGATGCGCTATCCCTGGCCGGGCAACATCCGCGAGCTGAACAATGTGGCCAGCTACCTCTCGTTCATGACCGAGCAGGTGGTGACCCTGGAAGCCCTGCCCTACTACCTGCTGGGCGAGCCCCCGACGTTCGAGCGGGAGGAGGCCCTGCTGGCGCACTGCGGGCTGGCCCGGGCCCGGGACGTGCTGGCGGCCCTGGAGGCCCAGGAGCACGGGGCCGGCCGCAAGCACCTGCTGGAAACCCTGGCCCGCCAGGGCCGGGCCCTCACCGAAGGGGAGGTGCGCGGCTGCCTGCGCCTGCTCAACCAGGCCGCGCTGGTGCGTTCCAAGGTGGGGCGCCGGGGCAGCGAGCTGACCCCGAGGGGCAGCTCGTTCCTGGACGGGCTGAAGAACAGGTCCATCAAATAACCTGTTTAACCCGTTTCATCCAAAGGTCCGGAAAACCCCCTCCCCGCCCCGGATCCGGCCGCCGCCCGGGACCCTGTGGATGGTTCAAAGCGGGGATGATCGCGGTTAGGATTAATCCGTCGAAATCATGTCAGGTTCCTGCATAAGTGAGGCCAACCTCAGGTCATCTGCGTCTTGGCAGGTTTATTGCTCGGTTGGAATCCAACTTGGTGATAAATCGAAAGGAGTCCCATGGGCAATCGAAAACCCATCATCGGGGTACCGTCCAACGTACTCATGGATGACCACAAACCCTTCCCGGGAACGGAACGGGCCTATGTGAACCAGGACTACCTCGACGCGCTGACCCTCGCGGGAGCCATGCCGGTGGTGCTGCCCATGGTCTTCGAGACTGAGGATCTGCAGGCCCAGCTTGCCTTCCTGGACGGCGTGATGTTCTCCGGCGGGGTGGACCTGGATCCCCTGACCTACGGGGAAGAGCCCGTCCCGGGGCTGGGCGACACCTACCCGGACATGGACCGGCACCAGCTTCCCCTGGCCCGCATGGCCCGGGCGGCGGGCCTGCCCATCCTCGGCATCTGCCGCGGCATGCAGGTGATGAACGTGGCCTTCGGCGGCACCCTGCACCAGGCCATGGAGCATTCACCCGAATTCCTGCGCCATGTGCAGACCGGCTGGCGCCACGCGGTCAGCCATTCCGTGGACCTGGCCGAAGGCACCCGCCTGCGCCGCATCTTCGACCGCGACTGCGTCGGCACCAACAGCTTCCACCACCAGGCCGTGAAGGACCTGGCCCCGGGGTTCCTGGTGAGCGCCCGGGCCCGGGACGGCGTGGTGGAAGGCATCGAGACGCTGGACGACAGCTTCACCCTGGGCGTGCAGTGGCACCCCGAAGGCATGGTCAGGAAATACCCGGACATGCTCCGCCTGTTCCGGGAACTCGTGGAAGCCAGCATCCGCAAAGGAGGGAACCCCGCATGAACACTCAAACCCGCAACCGACTGGGCTTCTGGAGCATCGTGCTGCTCGGGATCAACGGAGTCATCGGCTCCGGCATCTTCCTGCTGCCCGGCAAGGCCATGGCCTTGATGGGCCCAGGCAGCATCTTCGTCTATCTGTTCACCGCCCTGGTGGTGATGGCCATCGCCCTCTGCTTCGCCGAGTGCGCCGGCCGGTTCAGCCGCAACGGCGCGGCCTACGTCTACGCCCGGGAGGCATTCGGCAATTTCGTCGGGTTTGAGGTGGGCATCATGAGCTGGGCCATCCGGATCATCGCCTGGTCCGCCATGTCCGTGGCCTTCGTCACCGCCCTCGCCGCGGTCTGGCCCGACGCCCTGCACGAGCCGTACCGCACCATCATCATCCTGGTCATCCTGGTGGGCCTGGGCACCCTGAACCTCACGGGGGTGAAACCGGTGAAGCTGGTGAACAACCTGGTCACCTGCGGCAAGCTGCTGCCCCTGGCAATCTTCATCCTGGTCGGGGTCTGGTTCGTCCAAGGCTCCAAGTTCGTGCCGATGTTCCCCAAGGGCATCACCACAGACGGGATCGGCACCACCAGCCTGCTGATCTTCTATGCCTTCACCGGCTTCGAGGCCCTGGCCGTGGCCGCCGAGGACATGGAGAACCCGCGCAAGAACCTGCCCAGGGCCTTGATGGTGGTGATGGGCTTCTGCGGACTGGTCTACTTCGCCGTGCAGGCCATCGCCGTGGGCACCCTCGGCCCCGCCCTGGCCAAGAGCACCGCCCCGGTGACCGACGCGGCCTCCATGTTCATGGGCAACGGCGGCAAGTGGCTGGTGACCCTGGGCACCCTGGTGTCCATCGGCGGCATCAACGTGGCGGCCTCCTTCGGCGCCCCCCGCACCGGCGTGGCCCTGGCCGAGGACCGCATCGTGCCGCGCAAGTTCGCGGAACTCAACCGGTTCGGCGTGGCCTGGCTCTCTGTGGCGGCCACGGTCCTGGTGGCCATCCCGGTGGCCCTGTCCGGCTCCTTCGTCCAGCTCGCGGCCATCAGCATGGTGTCCCGGTTCGCCCAGTACCTGCCCACCTGCCTGGCGGTGATCGTGCTGCGCCGCCGGCGTCCGGACCTGCCCCTGGGCTTCAAGGTCCCGGGCGGACCGGTCTTCATCCCCGTCCTGGCCACCCTCATCTGCGTCTGGCTGCTGAGCAAGGCCACCCAGTCCCAGCTGGTCTGGGGCCTGGGCGCCCTGGGCATCGGCATACCGCTGTTCTTCCTGATGCTCTTCCTCAACCGCGGCAAGGCCAGCTCCGGCGGCCCGGCCATGACCGGACTCCCGGAGACGCAGCAGCGGTAAGCCGTTGCGCAAAAGTTCTAACGAGCCCCCTTCAGGCTGGCCTGGATCAGGTCGTCCAGGTACTGCAGAAACCGCGACCGGTCCCGCTTCTCGTAGGGGGCCGGCCCGCCGGAGACTCCGCCCATGTCGCGCAGGTAGGCCATCAGTTCCCGGGTGGCCAGCGCATCGCCGATGGACTCCTCGGTGAACACCCGGCCCTTGGGGTCCAGCACCCGGGCGCCCTTGGCCAGGCAGCGGGCGGCCAGCGGGATGTCCGCGGTGACGGCGATGTCCCCGCCCTCGATGTGCTCCACGATCCAGTCGTCGGCCGCATCGAAGTGCCCGGTGACCACCACCAGCTGGAACAGCGGATCCGTGGGAAGGCGCAGCCTGGCGTTGGCCACCACCCGCACCGGCAGCCCGTAGCGCTTGGCCACCCGGTAGACTTCGTCCTTCACGGGACAGGCGTCGGCGTCCACGAAGAGCGTGATCATGGGTGGCTGAGATAGAAGTCTTCCAGCTTCTTCCGGGCCCAGGGGGTCCTGCGCAGGAAGGTGAGGCTGGACTTGATGCTGGGATCCTTCTTGAAGCAGTTGATGTCGATGATCCGGGCCATTTCCGCCCAGCCGTAGTGGTCCACCAGCCGGGTGAGGATCCGTTCCAGGGTGACGCCGTGGAGAGGATCGTTGGGGTGGCCGACCGGCCCGGTCATGGCCGCTTCTCCACGTCCTTCTTGAGTTGGATGTCCATCGGTGTTCCCGCCCCGATCCAGTGTAGCCTCGATAACGAGGGGAGCCGGCGATGGGCAAGCTAGGCAGGGCCATTCGTCTCGCATGGGGCTTGGGCGGGGTGTTCTTCGCGGCGGTCAAGGCCTGCATGACCCACCGGATCACCAGCATGTCCGCGGCCCTGGCCTTCTGCACCCTGTTCTCCATGGCGCCGATCCTGGTGCTGGTGATGGCCACCGCGGGGTTCCTGCTGGGGGCGCAGGCCGCCCAGGGGGCCATCGCCGCCCAGCTGCAGGCGGTCATGGGCGCCACCGGCGCCAGGGCGATCCAGAACCTGGTGGCGGGCGCCCAGGTGCCCGGCTCGGGCGCCAGGGCCACCACCATCGCTGTGGTCCTGCTGGCGGTGGGCGCCACCACCGTGTTCGCGGAACTGAAGGACAGCCTGGACGAGATCTGGAAGCGCCAGGCGCCGGTGCGCACGGGGGTGCTGGCGGTGCTGCGGACCCGGATGCTCGCCTGCGGCCTGGTCCTGGCCCTGTCCTTCCTGCTGGTGACTTCGCTGGTGGTCAACACCGCGCTGGCGATCCTGGCCAGCTTCTGGGAAGGCCTCTGGGCCGGCTCGTATTGGATCTTCTATAGCCTGTCCGCCCTGTTCACCTTCACGGTCATCGCCTGCCTGTTCGCGGTGATCTACAAGATGCTGCCGGAAGTGGCCCTGCCCTGGAGCGATGTGACCATCGGCGCCCTCTGCACGGCCACCCTGTTCAGCCTGGGCGAATACGCAATCGCCGCCTACCTGAGGAGCGGCGGCATCACCACCAGCCTCGGGGCGGCGGGGTCCCTGGCGGTCCTGCTCATCTGGGTCTACTTCTCCGCACTGGTCTTCTTCCTGGGCGCGGAGTTCACCCGGGAGTACGCGCTCACCTTCGGCAGCCTCCGGGGCCAGCGCCGGCCGTGAGCCTTGCATTACCACGGTAACGGCTTATCCTGGTAATGGGAGGGTGCATGAGGAACGAACTGGCGCGATCCAAGGTCACGACCCAGGACCAGACCTCCGTGCCGCTGGAGGTGCGCAGGCGGTTCGGGATCAAATCCGGCTGCGAGCTTGGCTGGTATGAAGAGGACGGCAGGCTCTACGTGGATCTTGCCCGGGTCCACACCCTGGCCGACGCCCGGGCCGCCCTGAGCGGCAAGCGCGCACCCAAACCAGCATTGGACGTCAAAGCGGCCATCAAGGCCCACGTTTCCGAGAAATTCAAACGTGCGAGCCATTGATACCAGTCTTCTCGTCCGTCTCCTGGAACAGGACGACACCGCCCAGGCGGCCGCTGCCAACGCCTACCAGCAGAGCGGAGGCCCCCTCTGGGTTTCCCACATCGTTCTGGTGGAAACGGTCTGGGTGCTGATGTCCACTTTCCGCCGCAGCAAGAGGGAGATCCTCGGGGTGCTGGACGCGTTGTTGAGCAACGCCGACATCCACCTCCAGGAGGAGGCGCTGGTGAGCCTCGCCATCTCAGCCTACCGGGCGTCCAGGGCGGACTTCTCGGATTGCCTGTTGCTGGCGACGGCCAGAGCCAACGGGCACCTTCCGCTCGCCACCTTCGACAAGAACCTGCTGAAGCTCCCCGACACCACCCAGCCCAAGGCGCCGTTTCACTAGCTCGTTCAAGAAATCACTGTCAAGCCCGTGAGGCCGCTGGCCGGCAGTTCCGGATCCCCCTTGGCCAGCCGTTCCAGCGCGGCCCGCTTGGCGGGCCCGGAGGCCACCAGGATTCCGCTTTCCGCCGTGGCCAGCATCCCCAGGGCCAGGGTGATCCGCCGGGGCGGCGGCTTGGGGCTGTCCGGCACGGCGAACACCGGCGGGTTTCCGATCCGCTCGAAGGGCCGGCCCGGGAACAGCGAGGCGATGTGCCCGTCCTCGCCCATGCCCAGCAGCAGCACATCCAGCCCGCCCTGGAAGCCCCCGCGCAGGGCTGCGGCCACCCGGGCGCAGGCCTCCTGGGGGGTCTCGCCGTCCAGGTACAGCGGCAGTTCCAGGGCCGGCGGATCCCCGACATCCAGGTGCCCGTCCCGGTACGCGGCGCCGCGGTTGGACTGGGCATCGGCGAAGGGCACGCAGCGCTCGTCCACCCAGGTGAGCGCCAGCCGGCTCCAGACCCCGCCCCGGAGCCCGCGCCGCACCGCGCCCAGCGCCTGGGCCGCGGAACCCCCGGCCACGGCCAGCCGCGCCCGCCCCCGCAGCCGGTCGAGCACGCCCAGCAGCGGGACCAGGAGCCCCGCCGCCGCCCCGGCGGGATCCTCGGCGGACAGGAAGCTAGCCACGGGACCAGCCCCCCTCGCAGCCGTGGAACAGGGCATCGGCCTCCGGCGGCCCCCAGCCGCCGGGGGCGTATTCCAGCAGCGGCGGAGCCTCCGGCCCGGCCCAGCTGGCCCGGACGGCATCGGTGAAGCGCCAGGCGGCCTCCACCTCGTCCGCGCGCAGGAACAGGGTGGGGTCGCCCAGGATCGCGTCCAGCAGCAGCCGCTCGTACGCGGGCGTGGTGGACTCCCCGAACCGGTCCCGGTAGTCGAAGTCCAGGTGGGCGGGCACCATGACCATGCCGCCGCCCGGCGATTTCACGCTGAAGGAGAGGGACAGCGCCTCCCGGGGCTGGATGCTCAAGGTCAGCACGTTCGGGCGCAGCGTGCAGACGGTGCCGTCGGGCAGGGCCAGGAAATCCTCGCCGGCGACGTGGTCCGCCAGCTGGATGGGGGGCACCCGGAACTGAACCTTCACCTCCGTGAACCGGTGCTTCAGCCGCTTGCCGTGGCGCAGCAGGAACGGCACCCCGCTCCAGCGCCAGTTCTCGATCTCCGCCCGGATGGCCACGAAGGTCTCGGTGGTGGAGTCCGCCGGCACCCCCTCCTCCAGGTAGCCCGGGACCCGCTTGCCCTCCGCCTCCCCGGCCTGGTACCGGGCCCGGACGCTTTGGTCCGGCGAGCTGCGGAAGCGCAGGCCCTTCAGCGCGCTCACCTTCTGGCCCCGGACCTCCTCCGGGTCCAGGGACGACGGCGGTTCCATGGCCACCAGGGCGAGGATCTGCAGCATGTGGTTCTGCAGCACGTCGCTCATGGCGCCGGAGGCGTCGTAGTAGGCGGCCCGGCCCGACTCCACCCCGCCGGATTCGGCCACGGTGATCTGCACCAGCTCCACGTGCCGCCGGTTCCAGACCGGCTCGAAGATGGTGTTGTTGAAGCGGAAGGCGAACAGGTTCTGCACCGTCTCCTTGCCCAGGTAGTGGTCGATGCGGTACACCTGCTCCTCCCGCAGGCAGCCCTGGAGCAGCTGGTTCAGGGCCCGGGCCGAGGCCAGGTCGCGGCCGAACGGCTTTTCCACCACCACCCGGCGCCAGGGGCTGTCGGGGGTGGACTGCTCCAGCATTCCCGCCTGGGCCAGGCCGCTCACCGCCGGCTCGAACAGGTCCGGCTTCAGGGAGCAATAGAAGAGCCGGCCGGCCGCGGCGCCCCCCGGCAGCGCGTCCAGGCGCGCGCCGAGGCGGCGGAGGTCCTCCGGGCTGCGCACGTCCCCGGAGACATAGTGGATCCGGGGCGCGAACCCGTCGAAGTCGTCCAGGCCCTCCGGCGGCTGGGCCGCCCTCAGGTCCTGGCGGAACTCGCCGTCGCTCAGGTGCCGGCGGGCCACGCCCACCAGCACGAAGCCACCCGGCGGCTCCTGCTTGCGGGCGAGGCCGGCCAGGGCGGGCACCAGCTTCCTGGCCGTCAGGTCCCCGCTGGCGCCGAAGATCACGATCTGGACAGGCGTCTCCATGGGCTTCACTCCTGTTCCCATTCGGTATGGAAATGGCCCGGCCGGTCCACCCGCTCATAGGTGTGCGCCCCGAAGCAGTCCCGCTGGGCCTGGATGAGGTTGGCCGGGAGCCAGGGGCTGCGGTAGCTGTCCAGGTAGGCCAGGGCGCTCATCAGCCCGGGGATGGGGGTGCCGGTGCGGGCCCCCGCGCAGACCACGGCGCGCAGGGATTCCTCCCGGGACAGCACCGTCCGCGCCAGGTCCGGATCCAGCAGCAGGTTCGCCAGCGCGGGATCCCGGGCGTAGGCCGCCGCGATGTCCTCCAGCAGCGCCGCGCGGATGATGCAGCCGCCCCGCCAGATGCGGGCCACGGTGCCCAGGTCCAGCTGGTAGCCGTAGCGCTCCGAGGCCGCCCCCAGCAGCGCCATCCCCTGGGCGAACGCCATGACCATGCCCGCGTGCAGCGCCTGGCCCAGGCTCACCAGGAACACGCTCCGGTCGCCGTCGTAGCGGCGCAGCCCGGTGGTCCGGGGCAGCGCGTGGCCGGCCCGTTCCCGCTCCCGGTCCAGGGCCGACAGGTCCCGCTGGGCCACCGCCTGGTCGATGGTGGGGGCCGGCACCTGCAGCTCCATGGCGCTCTGGGAGGTCCAGATGCCGGTGCCATTCTGGCGGGCCACCCCAAGCACTGCGTCGATCAGGTCCTGGCCCGCGAGGGTGTCCCTCCGGGCGAAGATGGCCGCCGTGATCTCCATCAGGTAGCCGCCCAGCCCGCCCTCGCTCCACTCCTGGAAGGAGCGCCGGATCCCGGCGTTGTCCATGCCCAGGCCGCGCTTCATCAGGTCGTAGCTCTCGGCGATGAGTTCCATCAGCGCGTACTCGATGCCGTTGNNGGACCATCTTCACGTAGTGGCCCGCCGAGCCCGGCCCCACATGGGCCACGCAGGGCGAGCCGCCAGCCTGGGCCGCCACCGCCTCCAGCAGGGGACGGACCCGCTGGTAGGCCTCCGGCGGGCCCCCCGGCATCATGCTGGGGCCCCGGCGCGCGCCGTTCTCGCCGCCGGAGATGCCCATGCCCATGAACAGCAGGCCCCGGGCGGCCAGTTCGGCGCCGCGGCGGTCGGTGTCCTTGAAATGGGAGTTGCCGCTGTCGATGATCAGGTCCCCCGGCCCCAGGCGCGGCGCCAGTTCGCCGAGGACCGCGTCCACCGGGGCGCCGGCCGGCACCAGCAGCATCACCGCCCGGGGGGCGCGCAGGCCCGCCAGCAGGCCCTGGAGATCGTCCGCCCCGGCCAGGTCCAGGCCCTTCCCTTCCCGCAGCAGGGCCTCCACCTTGGCCGGATCCTGGTCGTAGCCCGCCACCGGGAAGCCGTGGTCGGCCATGTTCAGCAGCAGGTTGCGGCCCATGACCCCCAGGCCGATCATGCCCAGTTCCATCCGTGGTTCCGTAGGACTCATGGCATTCTCCATCATCAGGCGGCCTTCCGGGCGCGACCGCAGTATCCGACCCGCAGGGAGCGGGTGAACTCGAACTGGAAGGCGTCGCTCACCCGGGCGGTGAACAGCAGCCTCAGGAAGGCCCAGGTGAACACCCGGGGCCGCACCCCCCGGGTCTCCTCGATGGCCAGATGGTGGCGGGCGCACAGCTCCGCCAGCTCCGAGGGCTTCAGGAAAAGGGCGTAGACGTGCAGGTTCCTGGGGGTGTTCTTCACGGACCATTCCACCCCCTTGATGCCGATGAGCCAGCTGAGGGGCGTCCGGTTGAAGGTATGGAAGAACAGCCAGCCGCCGGGCTTGAGCACCCGGGCGGCTTCCGCGATGACCGCGTCCCGGTCCTCGATGTGCTCAAGGAAATCCATCATGCAGACCACGTCGAAGTGGCCGTCGGGAAACCCCAGCATCCGGGCGTCCTGGGCCAGATAGCTCACGGAAGCGGAGGGGTCGTGGCGCCGGGCCACGTCCAGGCTGCCCTGGGACAGATCGATGCCGGTGACCGCGTGGCCCGCCTGGGCCAGCGCATTGGCCAGCAGGCCGCCCCCGCAGGCGACGTCCAGGATGGCCAGGGAACGCTCGCCGAAATGGGCCTTCAGCTCATCCAGCACCCAGCCGTTGCGGAGCCGGGATTCCGCCCGGAGCAGGCCGATCGGATGGTCCCGGGCCGTGTACCAGCGTTCGCCCAGTTCGTCGTAGAACGCGTTGTTGATGCCGGAGGCCGGCCTGGGCTGCCTGCGCCCGGCCCCGAAACCGGCCTGGAGCGCCAGGAACCCGGCCACCAGCAGGCCCTGGAGCAGCAGCAGGCTCCTGGCCAGAACCGGCGGCGGGAGGCCAAGCTCCCCGAGCGCCCCGGAACCGGAGAGCCAGAGCAGGGCCGTGGCCATGAGGACCACCGGGTGCAGGATGAACAGCACCGCGTGCAGCCACTGCTCGAAGCCCGAGCACAGGCGCTGGTGGACCCATTCATCCTTGGTGATCAGGAGGCAGGAACCCGCCGCCAGCGCCGCGTAGAGACGGACATGGGCCGGTTCCGGCGGGAGCAGGAGCGGACAGACCAGGCAGCCCAGGAACACCAGGGTGTCCAGCATGTGGCCCAGCCACTCCCAGCGGGGCACCGCCCGCCGCCGGTGGAACCCGAACTCGTCCACGGCCATGGCCAGCCCCTGCAGGGTGAAGGGCAGGAACCACAGCAGCGCCCCGTTCATCCGCGCTTCCGCAGGATGGCGCCGGAGATGGTCAGCCCGGGCCCGAAGGCCAGGGAGACGATCAGGGTGCCCGGCCGCACCGTGTCGTCCTCCAGCATAGCCTTCCACACGTGGGGCAGGGTCGCCGAGGACATGTTCCCGTGGTTCCTGAGGACGTCGTTGCTGGCCTGGACCTGGTCGGGCCGCAGGCCCAGGTGCTCGGCGATCTCGTCAATGATCCGCGGGCCGCCAGGGTGGATGGCGAACAGGGCCCGCTCCGCCAGCCGGCGCGCGCCCAGGTCCAGGCCGGCGCCCATGCGGTCCAGGAATCCCCCCAGGCAGGCGCGGATGTGGTCCGGGACCTTGCGCGAAAGGGTCATCTGCATGCCGAAGTCGGAGACCATCCAGGTCATGGCGTCCTCGGTGTCCGGCACGATCTCCTCCCGGGTGGTCACCCATTCCAGCCCGGCCGTCCCCTCCAGGGAAGCCCGGTAGCGGATCATCCCGTCGGCGAACAGGGTCTGCACCACCAGTTGTTCCGGCAGGTGCTGGCTGGGGTCCAGGTGCAGGGTGCACAGCTCGGTGTGGACCAGGTCCACCCGGGATTTGCCCCGTTCCAGCAGGCCCGCGGCGAGGCGGATGGCCGGCAGCGAGGCGTAGCAGCCCATGTGGTAGGCGTGGATCACCTCGGTGTCCCGCCCCCAGCCGCGCTGGGCCACCAGCCGCTGGGCCCCGCTGGGTGAGACGTAGCCGGTGCAGGTGACGTGGATGATCGCCGCGGGCGGATCGGTCTCCTCCGCGTAGAACCGCTCGAAGGCCAGGCCCGACACCTCCCGGTAGACCCGGCTGCGTTCGCCGCAGGGCTTCCCGGCCGGGAACCGGTCCAGCTGGAAGACGCGCATGCGCTCCCAGTCGGTGTGGGTGAAGTCGTCCAGGTTGGCGCCGCGGGAGCTGATCCGGTCGGTGCTGCAGCCGAAGCGCATCACGAGCTTGCGCAGCCTGCGGGTGATGTCCTCCCGTTCTCCATCGGTGGCCGGCTGGCGCAGGGTGATTTCTGCCCGGGCGTGGGCGGCGGCGATCCATTCCAGGATGGCCCCCTGTTCGGCCTGGTGCCGAGGCCGGTGGATCTGGAAATCGTGGAGAAGGATCGGAGGGTGTGTCATCGTCCCGCCCTGGGTTGGGAAATCGCCGCAAGCCCCGAGGGGCGGCCTGGAGATGGTATGACATTTGGGTGGTGCATCACGAGTCAATTCTGCCGGATATTTCCCAGGACCGGGATGACTCCGCACGGAACCCCGCCGCCGATCAAAACCGGGGAGGTCCCAGGCGAGCTGACACGGGTCAAGAGCACCCTGGTTCCCATGGAACTCGTGGAGGCGGTTGACGTCCTAGTACTACTGTGTTAATTACA
>PLUC01000115.1 GCA_003165415.1 Holophagaceae bacterium | reverse complement strand
GTCCAAACTGCAGAGCAGCCGTAAGGTCGCTAGCGACCTAACGGCTGCTAGAACCGTCCGGCTCCGGTCATCACCGACCGCCATTGGGCTTCGGACGGGAACACGGAGCAGCCGCCGAGCATGGTCAGCAGGAACATGGCCAGGCTGAGTGAGGCGGCGGGGGGGCCGATCTTGACGCCCAGGTACAGACCGCACACGGCCAGGGCCACCATCAGGGCGCAGGTGAGCAGGTTTCGGGCCTTCAACAGGCCCAGGGCGGAGCGGGGGTCGTGCGGGCGGCCCAGGCGCTGGGGCAGGATCAGGGCCAGGAACAGGGCCACGCTGGCGGCGGCGATGGCGCCGCGCGCCTGGGGGTCGTCCCAGGGCATCTGGCTGAAACCGGCGAGGAACAACTCCCAATGGCTCCGGAGCACCTGGCTGCCCAGGCAGATGGTGTACATGGCGGGGGCCACGAACATGCAGGTGAGGGCCACCATCCGGGCTTGGCGCACGGATTGCCGCAGTTCGCGTTCCAGGTCGGGTTCGAAGGCCATGTCAGCTCCTGGTACCGTTAGATTGCGTCTTGATTAGACATGCGGCTTGGCACAAGCATCCGTAACGGCTGCTAGCGGATTTTACCAAGCAACCGCAGCAGCCCGTCAAGGATTGTCAGGGGGTGGGGCGGGCAGCCGGGGATGAACAGGTCGACGGGGAGGCCGGCGGCGGCGGCGCCGCCAAGCTGCTCGGCCTGGTGCAGGTAGGGGCCGCCCTGGATGGCGCAGGCGCCCACGGCGATGACGATCTTGGGGTCCGGGACGGCGTCGTAGGTCTTGCGCAAGGCCAGGGCCATGTTGGCGGTCACCGGGCCGCAGATGACCAGACCGTCGGCGTGCCTGGGCGAAGCCACGAACTGGATGCCGAACCGGCCCAGGTCCCAGGCCACGGTGCCCAGGACGTTCACGTCCACTTCGCAGCCGTTGCAGCCGCCGGCGCTCACCACCCGCAGCTTCAGGGACCGGCCCAGGACCCGCATGAGCTCCTTGCCCAGGGCCTCGGCCAGGGGCGGCCGGTCCTCGGCGCCCTGGGGGGGGCCCAGCACCAGGTCCTCCCGGTTGCGGACGGCCAGGCGGTGGTCGCCGGTGAAGCGCAGGACCTCCCCAGGGGCGGCGCCGGCGCAGGCGTCCACGCACTCGGTGCAGAACAGGCAGCGGCCCAGGTCCAGGGTGGGCCCGGGTTCCAGCTGGATGGCGCCGGTGGGGCAGGCGTCGGCGCAGGCCCGGCAGTTCTCGGGGCAGGCGCCGGGACTGAACTGGGGCCGGCCCCGGAAGCGCTCCGGCAGGCTCGGCAGGGTCTTGGGGTAGGGCATGGTGCGGCGCCCTTGGCGCCAGCGGGACAGCAGGAGGTGGATCATAGGTCGTGGCCGCAATAGGAAAGGTTGAAGCTCTTGTTGCACAAGGGGAAGTCCGAGATCAGCTCGCCCCGGAGCGCAAGGGCCAGGCCGAACCAGTTGTGGAAGGAGGGGTCGACGATCTTGTAGCGGCGGAAGCGGCCCTGGAGATCGGTGATGGCCAGGTGCAGCACTTCGCCGCGCCAGCCCTCCACCAGGGAGACACAGAAGCTGTCCACGGCCAGGGGGGGCAGCGGGGCGGGGCGCGGGTCCGGCTGGCTCCAGTCCAGGGATTCCAGGGCTGAGCGCAGGAACCGGTGGGTCTCCGCCAGTTCCTGCCAGCGCACCCAGGCGCGGGCGTGGACGTTGCCGCTCTCGGCCACGCAGGGGGTGACCGGGTGCTGGACATAGGGGCCGAAGGGGTGGTCCCGGCGCACGTCCAGGTCGATGCCGCAGGCCCGGGCCGGCACCCCCACCAGCCCGATTTCCCGGGCCTGCACCGGGTCCACGGCGCCCGCGGCTTCGAACCGGTTCAGCACGGAGGCCGCGCCCCAGAGCAGTTCCACCGCGTCCCGGGTGTCGGTCCAGGCGCGCTCCAGGCGCTCGCCCAGGGTCCGGGCGCGGACCGGGTCCAGATCCATGCGCAGCCCCCCCGGGCGCAGCCAGTCCCGGCCCAGCCGGCTGCCGCAACCCTCGGCGGTGAGGTTCAGCCAGTCGCCGCGGATCCGGCCGCAGAACGACGAGGTGGGCAGGAAGCCCACGTCGCCGGCCATGGTCCCCAGGTCTCCGGTGTGGTTGGCGGCCCGCTCCAGTTCCAGGGCCACGCCCCGGACCCGCTCCGAACGGGCCGGGACCACCACCCCCGCCAGGGCCTCCAGGGTCCGGCAATGGGCCCAGGCATGGGCGATGGTGCTGTCCCCGGAGGCGGTCTCGGCGTGCTTCAGGCTCAGGGGGTGGGGACCGCCCAGGAGTGCCCGCTCGATGCCCCGGTGCTGGTAGCCCAGGGCGATCTCCAGGTGGAAGACGGTCTCGCCGTGGCACTGGAACCGGAAGTGGCCGGGCTCGATGACCCCGGCGTGCACCGGGCCCACGGCCACTTCGTGCACTTCCTCGCCCTTGACCTGGTAGAAGTCCAGGACCCCGGGGACGATGGGGCCGGTCCGGCCCCAGGCGTCCGGACCTTCGGCCCAGGAGGCATGGAAGCGCACCGGCTTGAACCAGGGATGGCCCTCGGGCCTGATGCCGAACTGTTCCGCCAACTCCCGCTCGAACAGGTGGGCCTGGGGGCATTCGGGGGTGAGGGCGGGGTAGCGGGGGGCGTCCAGGCGGGTGCGCCCGGCCCGGAGCAGGCCGGCGGGGTCGTCGGCGAGCACGGCGTACAGGTTCAGCTCCGGGTCCGCGCACAGGCAGACCAGGCGCTGGCCGCCGCGCACGCCCCGGATGACCTCGGTGCGGAATTCCGCCAGGGCCAGCTCCGGGACCTCGGCCAGGGGCAGCGCCTGGCCGTTGCGCATGGGGGCGAACAGGGAGTCGCTCAAGGGTGTCCCTCCACCAGGGCGGCGGCGCCGCGGATCATGTCGGCCAGGGACCCCGGCAGCCACAGGCCCATGGTCATGGACAGCGCCAGGGCCAGCACCAGCGGCGCGGTGGTGGCCAGGGTGTCCTTGTACGGGGTGCGCACCCGGTTGGGCGGCGGGGTGCCGAACACCACCTGTACCACGGTGTCGCTCATGGCCAGGAAGATGCCGCCCAGCAGGACCAGGAAGGCCACCCCGGTCCACAGGTAGGGCCGGGACAGGGCGGTGGCGGCGATGTTGAACTCGCTGATGAAGGGGGCGAACGGCGGGGTCCCGGTGATGGCCAGGAAGCCCAGGAAGAACAGCCAGCCGGACACCGGCGTGCGCCGGATCGCGCCGGTGACGTAGGGCAGCCGCTTGCTGGCATAGCTGCGGTTGATGTTGCCGGCCGACATGAACAGCACGCCCTTGACCAGGGCGTTGGCGGCCAGGTGGAACAGCGCGAAGCGCGCGGCCCGGCCGCCGATGCCGATGCCAAATGCCAGGATCCCCATGTGCTCGACGCTGGAGTAGGCGAGCAGACGCCGGATGTCCAGCTGGCGCACCATGAACACCGCGGCCCAGAGCATGGACAGCAGGCCCATGCCCACCATCAGCTCCCGGGCGAACTGGATCTCCCCGGCCGCCGCCACGATGGCGTAGATGCGCAGCAGGGCCAGGAAGGCGCAGCTGGTGACGCCGCCGGCCAGGAGCGCGCCGATCACCCCGGGGGACTCTCCGTAGGCGTCGGGCTTCCAGGTGTGCAGGGGCGCCAGGCCCATCTTGGTGCCGTAGCCCACCAGGCTGAGCACGAACCCGGCCCGCAGCCACGGCCGGGACAGCTGTCCGGCGCCCTGCATGAGGCTGCTGAAGAACAGCGGTTCGCTCAGGCCGCCCATGTGGGCGGAATAGGCCAGGAACAGGGTGCCCAGAAGGGCCAGGGCGATGCCCACCGAGCCGATGATCAGGTACTTCCAGGTGGCCTCGATGGAGCGCCGGTTGTGGTTGAAGTAGATCAGCGGGGCGGTGGCCAGGGTGGTGGTCTCCATGGCCACCCAGACCAGGCCCGGGTGGCGCGCCTGGGCCAGCAGCGAGGCCAGGCCCAGGAAGGCGAGGAAGCTGGTGACGAAGATCCGGTTGTCCCGGTCGGGCCGCAGCGCCAGGTAGGCCGGGGCGTAGAAGGCGCAGAACAGGAACAGCACGCTGATGACCAGCAGGGTCCAGCCGCCCAGGGCGTCCAGCCCCAGCCAGGCGCTGGGCGGCAGGGGGTCCCAGCCACGCAGGGCCAGCAGCAGGACGGCCAGGTGCAGGGACGCGGTCACCGGCAGCAGGCGCACCCGGGCCGCGACCGAATCGGTGAAGAAGGCCAGGAGCGCGGCCAGGAGCGGGAGGGCGATGAGCAGCCAGACCATGGATCAGTCCTTCAGTTCGGCCAGGTGGCGGGTGTCCATGGAGTCGAAGGCCACGGTGATGTGGTTGATGACGATGCCCATGACGAAGATGCCCACGAACAGGTCCAGCAGGATCCCGGTCTCCACCAGCAGCGGCATCTCCTCCACCAGCATCAGGCCGAACAGGTAGATGCCGTTCTCCAGCACCAGGTAGCCCACCACCTGGCTCAGGGCCTTGCGCCGGGTGATGAGCAGGATGAAGCCGGTGAGCAGGGTGGAGAGCGAGGCCGGCACGAACAGGGTGTACTGGCTGCCCGGGGCCAGGGGCAGGTTGCTGGCCAGCATCAGGGCCAGGCCCGTGCCCAGCGCGCACAGCACCAGGGAGGCGGTGAAGCCCATGTAGGGCGAGAGCTCCCGGTCCACCTTGACCTTGCGCGAGGCCCTTCGGAACAGGTAGGGGATCAGCCAGCCCTTCACGGTCACGGCCGCGATCACCATGAGCACGATGTGCAGGTGCCGGCCCAGCCCCATGGCCAGGGGCAGCAGCCCCAGCATCACGCCCTGGATCACCGCCACCTGGATCATCTTGTTGATCCGGCTGGTGGCCACCAGGGTGAAGTTGGTGAGCACGATCAGGGCGATGAGGAGGTCGCGCAGCATCTGGTTCTCCTAGGCCTGGAGCAGGAAGAAGGCGAAGGCGGTGGCCAGCAGGCCGGCCACCAGGAACTGGGGCACCCGGTTCATGCGGAACCGCGCGGTGGCGCTCTCCACCAGGCCCACGGCCACGGCCAGCAGGCCCATGGCGGCGTAGAAGCCGGCCCAGTCCAGCCAGGGATCGCTGGTCCTGGGCAGCAGGGGCCCCACGATCAGCGCGCCCAGCACCAGCAGCTTTAGGCTGGCGCCGTACAGCACCAGCGCCAGCGGGCGCCCGGAATGGTCCAGCACCATGACTTCGTGGATCATGGTGAGCTCCAGGTGGGTGTTGGGGTCGTCCACCGGGATCCGGCTGTTCTCGGTGAGGAACACGATCATCCAGCCCGCCAGCACCAGGATGAACGGGCCGGTGGCCCGGGTGATGGCGAACCCGGGGGAGGCCAGCATGCCGGACAGGGAGAGGCTGCCGCTGGCCTTGGCCAGGGCCGCGAAGCCCAGGAACAGCGCGGGCTCGGTCAGCACCGAGAAGGTCACTTCCCGGGCCGCGCCCATGCCTTCGAAGCTCGACCCGGTGTCCAGGGCCGAGACCACGGTGGCGAACCGGGCCAGGCCGAACAGGTAGGCGAACAGGATCATGTCGCCCTCGAAGTTCACGGGCGAGGGGGAATGGCCGAACGGCACCAGCAGCGAGGCCACCAGGCCCGCCGCCACCACCGCCACCGGGCCGGCCAGGAACACCCAGGTGGTGGTGCTGCTGAACACGGCCCGCTTGCGGGCCAGCTTGGCCAGGTCGTAGTAGAGCTGGAGCACGGGCGGGCCCTGGCGGCCGGCCGCCACCGCCTTGACCTTGTTGATCAGGCCCGGGAGCAGGGGCGGCAGCAGCAGCGCCGTGAGGATGTGCAGCAGGTAGTGCAGGGAGCGGACAAGGGTGGAGTCGGTCATCAGGCCACCATCCAGACAAGGAGCGCCACGAGGGTGATGAGGATGTACAGGAGGTAGAGCGGGAGCTGGCCGCTCTGGAAGAAGTGCAGCGCCGCCAGGCCCCGGGCGGCGAAGCCCAGGGAGGGTTCCGCCACCCGGTCCAGGACCGGGTCCGGCACATGGGAGCGGTAGCTGCGCGGGCTCGGGAACAGCCCCCGGACCCGCAGCCAGCGGACCTGGGGCAGCAGGACGTAGCGCATGGCGGACACCAGGCCGTCGGCGAAGGAGGAGGCGGTGTACTGGATGCGCGGGCTGGCGGCGGCGTAGCCGCAGTCCCAGGTGGGCAGCGCGGCGCGGGGAACTGAGCCTTTCCGGCTCCAGGCCCAGGCCAGGGCGGCGGCCGCCAGCATGGGCAGGGCGATGGCGGTGAGGATGCCGAAGTGGGCCAGGGAGCCCAGGCTGGCCGGCCCCGGCAGGCCGGCCGCGGCCCCGGCGGCCCGGGCCAGGGCCGGGGCCACCGCCACCGGGGCCACGCCCAGGGCAGCGCAGCATGCCGCCAGGACGCCCATGGGCACGAGCATGGACCGGGGCGACTCCACCGCGCCGGCGGCCTGGGGCGTGCGGGGCTGGCCCAGGAACACCACCCCGAACACCTTGGCGAAGCAGGCCGCCGCCAGGGCCCCGATCATGGCCAGGGCGCCCAGGGCCAGCACCGGCCAGGCGGAGTGGGCGAAGGCCAGACCGTGGAAGGCGGCCAGGTAGATCAGCCACTCGCTGACGAAGCCGTTGAGCGGCGGCAGTCCGCAGATGGCCCAGGACCCGGCCAGGAAGGCCCCGGCCGTGAACGGTATGGCCCGGGCCAGGCCGCCCGCGCGTTCTATATCCCGGCTGCCGGTGGCCATGACCACCGAACCGGCGCCCAGGAACAGCAGGCCCTTGAACAGGCTGTGGTTGAGCACGTGCAGCAGGGCCCCGGCGAAGCCCAGGAGCTGGATCACGGGGTGTCCGGTGCTCTTGCCCAGGGTGCCCAGGCCCAGGCCCAGCAGGATGATGCCGATGTTCTCGATGGAGTGGTAGGCCAGCAGGCGTTTCAGGTCGTGCTGGGCCAGGGCGAAGGCCACCCCCAGCAGGCCCGAGAGGGCGCCCAGGGCCACCAGCAGCGCGCCCCACCACAGGGGCGGGTCCGGCACCAGGCACAGCAGACGCACCAGGCCGAGGATGCCCATCTTGATGAGGATGCCGGACATGAGGGAAGACACGTGGCTGGGGGCGGCGGCGTGGGCGGGGGGCAGCCAGAAGTGCAGGGGGAAGATCCCCGCCTTCAGGCCGAAGCCGACCAGGAACAGCAGGAAGGCGGCGGTGCCGCGGGTGGTGCCGGCCAGGCCCGGCGTCCACGGGAGGAACAGGAAGTTCCCGGTGGCCGCCAGCCCGAAGGCGGCGAACAGGCAGAGGGTCCCGGAGTGGGTGGAGACCAGGTAGATCCAGCCAGCGCGCCGGGTTTCCGGGTCCCGGTCCTCGGCGATCACCAGGAAGAAGGCGGTGACCGCCATGCCCTCCCAGGCCAGGAGGAAGGTCAGCGCGTGGGACGCGGCCACCAGCAGGACCATGAAGGCGGTGGTGATCCCGAACAGCAGCCGCAGGCGGCGGGCGCTTTCGTGCTGGTCGCCCCAGTAGCCCAAGGCGAACACCGCGTCGCAGGTGGAGAGCAGCAGGACCGGCACCAGGAAGAAGGCCCCGATGGGGTCCAGGCGCAGCAGGCCCATGGTGCCCAGGGGGGTGCTGTGCAGGGCCACGCTCGGCGGGGCGTTTCCGCAAAGGACCAGCCCCGCGGCGGCCAGTCCCGCCAGGGCGCCCAGGCCCAGCAGCCAGGCCGAGGCCTTGCCGCCTCCCGTGTGGAGGAACAGCCCCGGAACACCGGAGACCGCCACCAGGAATGCGGAGAGGGCGAAGAGGATCATCCCAGCAGCCTCGGGCGGATGATCACCCAGAGGAACACCCCCACCAGGGTGACGAGGATGTAAAGCAGGTACAGGGGGAGCTGGCCCTGCTGCAGCCCGCGGTAGCGCATGAGGCGCAGGGCCAGGCGCCCGGTGCGGGGGGCCACGAACCCATCCCCCACCGGATCCTGGAACCCCGAATGGAAACCGATGCCGCGGGGGAACAGCGTCCTGATCCTGCGGATCCGGCTCTTGAGGCCCGGGGTGAACTCGCCCCAGCCGTCGGCGAAGGAACTGGCGCTGTACTGCATCCGGGCGGTGGGCCGGGCGTAGCCGCAGTCCCAGGTGCCGGGCCGGGGCTCCGGGGCCGGGGCGGAACGGCGCACCCAGCACAGGGCGCCCGCCCCCAGCCCCAGCAGCAGGGCCGCCATTTCGGCGAACAGCCACAGTTCGCGCGCCAAACCTTGGGCCAGCAGGGGCCCGGGGCCCGGGGACAGCAGGGCCACCACCCGGTCCAGCAGCGGCAGCAGCAGGGCGCTGCCCAGGCTCAGGGCCAGGCACAGGCCGGCCAGGACCACCATCGGCCCCCACATGGCCGGCGCGGGGTCGTGGGCCAACCCGGCCTCGGGGCTGCGGGCCGCGCCCAGGAAGACGAAGCCGAAGAACTTGGCGAAGGCGACCCCGGCCAGGCCGCCGGTGATGGCCAGGGCGGTGAGCGCCAGCCCCTCGGTCCAGGCGCCGCCGCCCTGGCTGGCCGCGAAGAAGCCCCGGTACAGCAGCCACTCGCTCACGAAGCCGTTGAACGGCGGCAGGGCCGACACCGCCAGCACCCCAGGGAAGATGGCCATGGCCGTGAGCGGCATCCGCGCCGCCAAGCCGCCCATGCGCTCCATGTCCCGGGTCCCGGTGGCGTGCAGCACGCTGCCCGCCCCGAAGAACAGCAGGCTCTTGAAGGCGGCGTGGTTCCACACGTGCAGGATGGCCCCGCCGAAACCCAGGGCCGCGATCCAGGGATTCCCCATGGCCCGCCCGGTCCAGCCCAGGCCCACGCCCATGAAGATGATGCCGATGTTCTCGACGCTGGAATAGGCCAGCAGCCGCTTGCAGTCGCGCTGGGCCAGGGCGCAGGCGACCCCGTGCAGGGCGGTGACGGCGCCCAGGGCCAGCACCACGCCGCCCAGGTACGGCACCGGAGGCAGCAGGCCGGAGACGCGCAGGACCCCGTACACCCCCGCCTTGAGCATGACCGCGGACAGGATGGCCGAGACGTGGCTGGGGGACCCGGCGTGGGCCGCCGGCAGCCAGAAGTGCAGCGGCACCAGCCCGGCCTTGAAGCCGAAGCCCAGCACGGCCAGGACCAGGATCAGGCCGTCCAGGAACGGCTGCGGGAACGGGCCGCACTCATACCAGCCGTACCCGCCCAGCCGCTGGGCCATGAGGATCACCATGGCGGTGAGCAGCATGGTCCCCACGTGGGTGCAGGCCAGGTAGACCCAGGTGCCGCGCATGACCTCGGGCCGCTCGTGCTCGGTGGCCATCAGCAGCATGGCGCTCATGGCCATGGCCTCCCAGGCCACCAGGAACAGCACCCCCTGGCGGGCGATGAACACCAGGTTCATGGACGCCACCAGGAGGCCGAAGCCGATGCGCACCCAGCGGCCGGAGCCCTTGGCGGCGTCCAGCGGCCAGTAGGCCTTGCCGTAGATGAGCGCCAGCCCCGCCACCAGGTGCAGAGGTAGCAGGAAGGCGGCGGACAGGGCGTCCACCTCCAGGAACGCCGGGGCCCCCCAGAAGCGGAAGGCCAGGGCGGCGGACGGCGCCCCCAGCAGCACCGCCAGCGCCCCGGAGAAGGCCAGCAGGGAGCCCAGCAGGCCCAGCCCCAAGGGTGCGCGGTCGTCGTGGACGGTCAGACCCAGCAGGCCGGCGCCGATCCAGCACCCCATGGACATAAGCAGCAAGGCAACGACCAGCATGACTCCGGACTCCGCAGGGGGAAGGCTAGCGATCAATGATCCGATGGCTTAGATCGAATACATCCAGTAATTATATTTGGCGCACCGTTATTGGCCTGACTTGCGGATTATAACATCGTACTGGGCGTCATGCCGAGGTTGGGCCCGGCAGCATCCATTCATAGGCGGGCTGCACGATGACGTCCGTCGGAACCTCCGGGGGGGCCCCGTCCCGGGTGAGAGTCAGCAGGCGTTTGCCCGCCCTGGGGAACGACCTCCCCGCCCCCGCCAGCGCCCGCAATTCCCGTTCCGATACCGCGGGGTCGCTGGCGTCGGCGCAGACCTGGATGAGTTCTTCGCCGCCCTCCAGGTGGGCCAGCAGCTCGTGGACCGTGTCCCGGGCGATGACCACCCCCTGGCTCTTGAGAGCCCCGTGGAACTTCTCCACACTGAGATATTCTCCTTGATAAAAGGAGAATCATCCACAAAGTTATCCTTATTTCAAGGATAAATATCTCAGGACGGCTTCTGGTCCGGTTCGACTCCCGCACCCAGGGCGGCCAGCACATGGTCGGGGTTCATGGGCTGCTGCAGGGAGGCGGCCCCGGGATCGTGGCGATTGCGGACGTTCGGCAGATCCCGCCGCAGCTCTTCCAGCAGGTCGATGAGTTTGGCGGCCTTCTGCTCGGTCAGCAACGTCACTTTCAGGTCCAGGTTCGCCCGCTGCTTCGCGAGCTTGTCCAGGCGGTTCTGCTTGGCCAGGACCGCGGTGGCGGTCAGCAGGGCGCACAGGCTGATCATGCCCTGCAGCCAGGGGAAGGGCGCCCGGTCCAGCGCGGCAAGGCCGAACCGCGGCAGGGCGGTGTTCACGAGGATCCAGAGCGCGACAAAAAGCAGGAGAACCAGAACGTAGATAGGCTTGCCGACAAAATGGCTGAGACCCTCGAGCAGGGCCTGGGGATGGCTGATCTTCTGGTGCTCACGCGTGTAGAAGTCCTGCACGGCCCCGATGTTCTGGCTGATCTGGTCGCCTTCGGATTCCGGCGGAATGGGGCCTGCTGCAGTGGACCCGCTGTTCAAAAGATGCCCCCTCCCCACGCCCGGTCGGACCCTGGCTATAGGCAACCGAGCAATTCCCGGGCCACGGCGCGGACGCCGCGGCCTGGCTCCATCCATCCAGGCGTCGTGCCTGAACAGCCGTGACCGCCCCGGCCGCGAGCGTCATCATTTTGCATAGGCAGACCAATCATTTTGAGGGGGACGGAGCCGTCGTTAGACCCTCCCGCGGGTGCCCTCCAGCCCATCCCGGCTGCCTGCTGCCGGGATGGCATGGTCCTTGATGCGGAATGCTCAACCCATGGGGAACAAGGCTCACACCCGCTTGTCCCCTCCAGATAAAGGACATAGTCCATGTCCAGAAACCGCACGGAACCTCCTGAATCTGCCCTGCCCGCCAAGGGGGGCCTCCACATCGTCCGAGGGAATGGCAGGAACATGTGGGACAAGCCCCCGGGGCAGAAGGCCAGCCGCCTGGAACCTCCCACCTATGAGACGCCCCGCAAGGATTAGGTGGCGTTACAAAATTACCTGCGCTTTTCAGGTAATTTTGTTACGCCACCTTATGCCGGACCGGCACCGAAACGGCGAGGTTTATTTCGACCCAACGGCTTAGCCAGAGCCCGCTTCACCCGGAAAGTGGTGAAGCGGGCGCTGGAAGGCCCGGGAGCCGGTGACGGCTACAGGACGCCTGCCGCCACCTCGCGGAACGACGGGATCTGGTCGAAGTTCATGTAGCGGTAGACCTCCCCGGACTTGAGGCGCAGCTTGGCGGTCGCCTCCAGGTACTCGGCCACGGTGGGGATCCTGCCCATGAGGGCGCACACCGACGCCAGCTCCGCCGACCCCAGGTAGACCTGGGTGTCGATGCCGAGCCGGTTGGGGAAGTTGCGGGTGGAAGTGGACATGGCGGTGGCGCCCTTGCGGATCTGGGCCTGGTTGCCCATGCACAGGGAGCAGCCGGCCATCTCCATGCGCGCCCCGGTGCGGCCCAGGATGCCGTAGTAGCCCTCGGCGGTGAGCACCATCTGGTCCATCTTGGTGGGCGGCGCGATCCACAGGCGGGTGGGCAGGTCGGTCTTGCCCTCCAGCAGCTGGCCGGCGGCCCGGAAGTGGCCGATGTTGGTCATGCAGGAGCCGATGAAGACTTCGTCGATCTTGGCGCCGGCCACTTCCGAGAGCAGCTTCACGTCGTCGGGATCGTTGGGGCAGGCGACGATGGGCTCGCGGATGTCGGCCAGGTCGATCTCGATGACGGCGGCGTACTCGGCGTCGGGGTCCGCCTGCAGCAGCTGGGGGTTGGCCAGCCACTCGGCCATGGCGGCGATGCGCCGCTCCAGGGTGCGGCGGTCGTCGTAGCCCCCGGCGATCATCCACTTCATGAGCACGATATTCGAGTTCATGTATTCGATGATGGGTTCCTTGTCCAGGCGCACGGTGCAGGCGGCGGCGGAGCGTTCGGCCGAGGCGTCGGTGAGCTCGAAGGCCTGCTCGACCTTCAGCTGGGGCAGCCCCTCGATCTCCAGGATGCGGCCGCTGAACACGTTCTTCTTGCCGGCCTTGGCCACGGTGAGCAGGCCCTGGCGGATGGCGTAGAGGGGGATGGCGTTCACCAGGTCGCGCAGGGTGACGCCAGGCTGGAGGCTGCCCTTGAACCGCACCAGCACGCTCTCGGGCATGTCCAGGGGCATGACGCCGGTGGCGGCGGCGAAGGCCACCAGGCCGGAGCCGGCGGGGAAGGAGATGCCGATGGGGAAGCGGGTGTGGGAGTCGGCGCCGGTGCCCACGGTGTCGGGCAGCAGCAGCCGGTTCAGCCAGGAGTGGATGACCCCGTCGCCCACCCGCAGGGAGACCCCGCCGCGGCCGGACATGAAGCCCGGCAGCTCGGCATGGGTGAGCACGTCCACCGGCTTGGGATAGGGGGCGGTGTGGCAGAACGACTGCATCACCATCTCGGCGGAGAAGCCCAGGCAGGCCAGGTCCTTGAGCTCATCCCGGGTCATGGGCCCGGTGGTGTCCTGGGAGCCGACGGTGGTCATCCGGGGCTCGCAGTAGGCGCCGGGCCGGACGCCCGCGGTGCCGCAGGCGCGGCCCACGATCTTCTGGGCCAGGGTATAGCCCTTGCCGGTTTCCGGCGGCACCGGGGCCTGGCGGAACAGGGTGGAGGCGGGCAGCCCCAGGGCCTCCCGGGCCCGGGCGGTGAGGCCCCGGCCGACGATGAGCGGGATGCGCCCGCCGGCGCGGACCTCGTCGAAGACCACGTCGGACTTCAGCTTGAACTGGGCGATCACCGCGCCGTCCTTCAGGGCCTTGCCCTCGTACGGGCGCAGTTCCACCACGTCGCCCATGGCCATGCCGGACACGTCCAGCTCGATGGGCAGGGCGCCGGCGTCCTCCAGGGTGTTGTAGAAGATCGGGGCGATCTTGGCGCCAAGGCAGACGCCGCCGAAGCGCTTGTTGGGTACGAAGGGGATGTCCTCGCCGGTGTGCCAGAGCACGGAGTTCACGGCGGACTTGCGCGAGGAGCCGGTGCCCACCACGTCCCCCACGTAGGCAAGCAGGTGGCCCTTGGCCTTGAGCGACCGGATGAGGGCCAGGGGGCCCACCTTGCCCGGCTCGTCCGGGGTGATGCCGGGGCGCGGATTCTTGAGCATGGCCACGGCGTGCAGGGGGATGTCGGGGCGGCTCCAGGCGTCCGGGGCGGGGGAGAGATCGTCGGTGTTGGTCTCGCCGGTCACCTTGAAGACGGTCACGGTGAGGCTCCGGGGCACTTCGGGGCGCGCGGTGAACCACTCCCCGTCGGCCCAGGACCGCAGCACCGCCTGGGCGAAGGCGTTGCCCCCGTCGGCCTTGGCCTTCACAGCGCCGAAGAACTCGAACACCAGCAGGGTCTTCTTCAGGGCCTCGGCGGCGAGCCCGGCCACGGCGGGATCGTCCAGGAGGTCGATGAGGGCCTGGATGTTGTAGCCGCCCAGCATGGTGCCCAGCAGCGTGGTCGCCAGCTCCCGGGGGACCAGGGCCACCTGTTCCTCCCCCTTGGCCACCCGGGCCAGGAACTGGGCCTTGACCAGGGCCGCGTCGTCCACCCCGGCGGGCACCCGGTGGGTGAGGAGGTCCAGGAGGAAGGCCTCTTCCCCGGCGGGGGGAGCCTTGAGCAGCTGGATCAATTCGCTGGTCTGGATGGCCGTCAGGGGGAGCGGGGCGATGCCCAGAGCGGTCCGCTCGGCGACTTGTTCCCGGTAGGTTTGCAGCATGGGGACTCCGTGGAGGGGAAGGCCTGCGCTTCAGGCACTGCCATTATCGCGCAGGTGCGGGCGGTTGCGGATGTCCGTTATCGATTCGTCAAAAGGAAAACGCCGCGGAGGGCCCCATGGGGATCCTCCGCGGCCAGACGGGATGGAAGTCGTCAATTATTCGGTGACCCAGCAGGCGCCGAGGCCCACTTCGCAGGTGCCGTACTTGATCCACATGAAGCCGTCCACGCCCCAGGAGGGACCCCAGGAGTTCTTCAGCAGCCAGGCGCCCTTGGCGTCGTCCCAGCCCACCAGCATGATGGCGTGGTTGATGGTGTTGTAGTAGGTCCTGTCGGTGAACACGCCGCCGGTGTAGGCCTGGAAGTAGTCGTCGGCGTAGACGCAGGCGGAGACGCCGCCGTGGGTGTAGATGGCCGACTTGATGGCGGCCACGGAAGGCACCGCGCTGCTGCCGCCCACATAGCCCCACTTGACGACCGGGGTGTAGCTGGGGTTGCGGCCGATGCTGCAGGCCACGGTGTCGCCCACATAGGGGAAGGAGGCGGCGGGC
Source organism: Holophagaceae bacterium (assembly GCA_003165415.1). GTDB lineage: Bacteria > Acidobacteriota > Holophagae > Holophagales > Holophagaceae > Mesoterricola. The sequence continues at coordinate 1,057 of PLUC01000115.1, read as the reverse complement.
ACCGCGCCCTTGTAATAGCCCTGCGGGCCGGCCTTGCTGGGCATCAGCATGTCGAAGGCGAAGTAGCCGCCGTTGCAGCCCCAGCCCCAGGGATTGCAGGAGAGCACCTGCTCCTCGGAGAGCGCGGGGGCGTCGCCGCTCACGGTGATGGAGCCGTCGGCGTTGACGGTGCCGTTGGCGGCCCCTTTCTGCTTCAGGGCGGCGCCCTCCAGCGAGCCGATGGTGGAGAAGGCCCAGCAGCTTCCGCATTGGCCCTGGTCCTTGACGCTGCTGAAGATGCCCACGAAGGAAGCAGGCAGCGCGGTGGCGGTCTCCTGGATCTCGTAGTTCTCGAACCCGCCCGGCTCGTGGGACAGGAATTCGACCGGCATCAGCTCGGACCGGGTCCCGCACAGGCGCTCGCGGTCATACTGCATGGCCGGGTTGACGCCCACCTGGAACTGGCCGCCCTGGGCCTGGATCTGGGTGCGCAGCTGGTCGATCTTCTGGGTGAGCTCCGGGTCGAAGGCGCGCGGGCCGGAGGCGAACAGCTCAGTGCCGATCAGCGCGGTGCCGGCCGCGAGGGCCAGGAGCAGGGGGAGGCGGAAGGAAAGGGACGGAGTTTTCATTTCCAATTTCCTTTAGTGAAGGGTTAGAAGGGACGGCGGATGCCTGCTCCTGGCTGGGCCGGAGGAGGTCATGGGCGGAATGGGGGAAAAGGTGGCGTCACATCCGTTTTAAAATCGTCGTGATCAGCTCTAAGTAACCTTTTCGCTTCCTTTCCTCTCGACTATCAGGATCGGTCAACTGGATTTCAAGCGCAAGCCGTCGAGGGGTCAACGTGATTAAAGTCATGTAATTGAGAATCCGTCTCGAACCCGGACGAAGCACCGGCGACTTTGATTTCAAACAGTGGAAATGGCAAAAAATTATGGATTGTTTTGGGTGAAGCCGCAATTTTTTGAGAAGAGGTAGGAAAGTGGAAATCATCTCAGGAGGAGATCATGGACTTCAGTGAAGCCATCGCTGCCCACAGTCAGTGGCGAATCCGCCTTCAGCAGCGATTTTCGCGGACCCT